>NZ_JBFUJQ010000004.1:0-374812 GCF_056401275.1 Polaromonas sp. P4_F6
CTGACCCGCACAGTCCCTGGCAACGTGGCCGCAATGAGAACATCAATGGCCTGATCAGGCAGTACCTACCAAAGGGCACAGACCTGAGTGTGTACAGCCAGCGCCAGCTCGACCAGATCGCCTGGAGCCTGAACACGAGGCCACGGGCAACATTGGACTGGAAAACGCCCGCTCAAGCCTTCTTCGAAGACTGCATCGCGCACAATGCCCAGATTCCCCCAGGTGTTGCACTTGGTCCTTGAGACCGCCCTTACTTTCTTTTGGCGAAGCAAAAGAAAGTGAGTTGCCGCCGGGCAACCCCGGCCAGCAGGAGTCAGAGGGGAGCGCCCCGCCGGACAAGCCCCGGCCAAAAAACCTATTTAGAAAACAGACTCATAAACCCCTCCTTATTCAATGCAATCAATTGCACCCTTTTTCCTTACAGTCCGCTAAAAGCCCATCTCCGCCGGCCGGCCGCCAGGCCAAAAAACTAAATCAATCCCATGCCAGACAACAAATTCCTTGTACGAGCCCCTCTGCTGGACCCCAAACAACAGGTGGTTGGCTACAGGCTGGCCTGGCAGAGTCCGGTGCCTACGGATGCGCGGGAAGATGTGCGGCAGTTGCTGGACTTTGTGGGTGAGCGCGCCCACGATGCCGAGCTGGGTTTGCTCTTCCTCGATGCCGAGCGCGGTGTGCCGCCTGGCGGCATCCTGGCTGCGGAGCTTCCCAAAAACACGGTGCTGATGCTGGACTGCGGCGACCTGGCCGAGGATTGTGTGGCGGGCATGGCTTCCATGCGTGAACAGGGTTTGCAGTTGGCGCTGCGCGGTGCCAGCCTCGCGTTTATGGAAGCGCATGCCGAGACCCTGCTGCCGCTGGCCACGCATATCGAGCTGCCTTGGGGCCATCCGGATTTCGCGGCGCTCAGCAACCTGGCGAAACAGGCCGAGCCGCCGCTGGCCGTGGTGGTGCAGGATTTCCCGGGATGGGCGGAGTTTGACAAGTCGGCCGCGCATGGCGTGGGCGGGTTTTTTGGGCAACTGTGCACTACACCGCGCCCGCTCAACAATGCCGGGGCGCTGAGCCCGCAGGCGATCTTTATCCTGCAGCTGATGCAGATGGTGCAGGAAAACGCCGACGTGCGGCACATCGAGGGTGTGCTCAAGCGCGATGCGGCGCTGTCGTACAAGCTGTTCCGCTACATCAACTCGCCGGGTTTCGGCATCGAGGTCGAGATCGAATCGCTGCGCCATGCGGTGACCATGCTGGGGTACACCCCGCTGTTCCGCTGGCTGTCGGTGCTGCTGGCCACGACCAACACGGCCGGCTATTCGCACGCGCTGCTGCAGGCGGCGATTGTGCGCGGGCGGTTTGCCGAGCTGCTGGGCAAGGACTTGCTGCCGCGCGGCGAGGCCGAGCACCTGTTTTTTGTCGGCATGTTCTCGCTGCTGGACCAGCTGCTGGGCATCCCGCTCGAAAAGGTGGTGAGCCAGATCCTGCTGCCCGAGCCCGTGGTGCAGGCCCTGCTGGGCCGCGAGGGCGTGTACGGCCCCTTTCTGTCGCTGGTCGAGGCCTGCGAACAAAGAGACGGCCGCGTGCCGGCGCTGGCCGATGCGCTGTTTGTGACCTCCACGCGCGTCAACCAGGCGCACCTGGCGGCGCTGGCCTGGGCGCATACGGTCACTATCTAGCGCGGTTTGATTTTTCAATCCGCAGAAGAATTTATATCCACAGATTACGCAGATTTCCGCAGATAAAGACAAAGGCAATGAAGGCTTGTGCGGTGGAAGCGTGCAGAGATGGAGAAGAAGTCCTTGGTACGGATTTTCCTTCTTCAATCTGTGTAAATCTGCGAAATCTGCGGATGAATTCTTATATCCACAGATTACGCAGATTTCCGCAGATTTCCGCAGATAAAGACAAAGGCAATGGAAGCTTGTGTGGTGGAAGCGTGCAGAGATTGAGAAGAAGTTCTTAGTACAGATTTTCTTTCTTCAATCTGTGTAGATCTGCGTCATCTGCGGATAAATCTTTATGCCCGAGCCCGCCGCCCCGCCATCGCCAAAGAAGCGGGCCTTTTCGCGCGCTTTTCAGGCCATGGCGGGCGGCGCAGGCTTTGTACATTGAAGCATCGCCGTTTGCACTGTGCACAAGGCGCGTGCCCCGCGCGCGATGGCCAAAAAACCTATGAACACACCCCTGCATGGCGCCACGGCCTCGTCGGCCGGTCCGGATTTTCTCCTGACGGACCATGATTTTTCAAAAATACGCACGCTGATCCACCAGCGGGCGGGCATTGCCCTGAGCACGCAGAAACGGCAGATGGTCTACAGCCGGCTGGCGCGGCGCCTGCGCGAGCTGCGGCTGACCGAGTTCGCGAGCTATCTGCGTTTCCTCGAAGCCGACCCGCATGGCGACGAATGGCAGCAGTTCACCAATGCGCTGACCACCAACCTCACGGCCTTTTTCCGCGAGGCCCACCATTTCCCGCTGCTGGCCGAGCATGCCAAAAAATGCGCCCAGCCCATGAGTGTCTGGTGCTCGGCCGCCTCCACCGGCGAGGAGCCCTATTCCATCGCCATGACCTTGATCGAGGCACTGGGCGAGCGCGCGGGCGCGGCGGCCAGCGTGATGGCCACCGACATAGACACCCAGGTGCTGGCCAAGGCCCAGGCCGGCATTTTCACGATGGAGCAGGTCAGCAAGCTTTCGCCGGCGCGGCTCAAGCGCTTTTTCTTGAAGGGTGCGGGCGCGCAGGCCGGCAAGGTGCGCATACGGCCCGAGGTCGCGGCCATGGTGAAGTTTGAGCAGCTCAACCTGCTGGACGCGAAATGGGCGCTGCGCGAGCCCTTTGACGCGATCTTCTGCCGCAATGTGATGATCTACTTCGACAAGCCCACGCAGGGCCGCATCCTGCAGCGTTTCGCGCCGCTGATGAAGCCGCACGGCCTGCTGTTTGCCGGGCATTCGGAGAATTTTTCCTTTGCCAGCGACACCTTCCGGCTCAAGGGCCAGACGGTGTATGAACTCGTGGCCGGCCCATGACCACGGCGCACCGGGAGACCCTGGCCACCCACCATTACTTCGACCGCGAGTTCGACATCGCGGCGGTCAAGCTCTTGCCCGGCGAATACTTTGTGACCTCCAGCGACATGGTGCTGACCACGGTGCTGGGCTCCTGTGTCTCGGCCTGTGTGCGCGACACCGTGGCCGGCATAGGCGGCATGAACCATTTCATGCTGCCCGAGGACGCCGAACCGGGCACCCGCGGCGCGGCGGCGTCCATGCGCTATGGCGCTTACGCCATGGAGATGCTGCTCAACGAGCTGCTCAAGGCCGGCGCGCGGCGCGAGCGGCTGGAGGCCAAGGTCTTTGGCGGCGGCGCGGTGCTGGCGAATATGACACTGCTCAACATCGGCGAGCGCAATGCCGACTTTGTGCTGCGTTACCTGCAGATGGAACAGGTGCGGGTGGCCGCCCAGGATTTGCGCGGCAACTACCCGCGGCGCATCAACTACTTCCCGGTGACGGGCAGGGTCACCATGCGCAAGCTGCGCCAGCAGGCCGACGTGGCGCTGGTGCGCGACGAGGAGCAGGCGCTGGCCGCCACCTTGCGCAGGCCGGCGCGGCCCGCCACTGTCGAGATCTTCAGCAACAGCCAGGCCGCGGGCGCGGCCGCCAGGAATGCGTGGGCCCTATGAACGGTAACGTGAGCGTGAACAAGATCAAGGTGCTGTGCGTCGACGACTCGGCGCTGATACGCAGCCTGATGACCGAGATCATCAACAGCCAGCCTGACATGGTGGTGGTGGCCACGGCCTCGGACCCGCTGGTCGCGCGCGACCTGGTCAAGCAGCACAACCCCGACGTGATGACGCTGGACGTGGAAATGCCGCGCATGGACGGCCTGGAGTTCCTCGAAAAACTCATGCGGCTGCGGCCCATGCCGGTGCTCATGGTGTCCTCGCTGACCGAGCGCGGCTCGGAGGCCGCGCTGCGCGCACTCGAATTGGGCGCGATCGACTTTGTGACCAAGCCGCGCCTGGGCATACGCGACGGCCTGCTGTCTTACACCGATTTGATCGCCGGCAAGATACGCATCGCGGCCAGCGCCAAGCTGCTGCCGGTGCGGCGCGCGGCGCCGGCGGGCGGCGCGGCCGGCGCTGAAGTGCCCCTGCTGCACAGCCCGCTGCTGAGCACCGAAAAACTGATCATCATCGGCGCCTCCACGGGCGGCACCGAGGCCATACGCGAGGTGCTGCAGCCGCTGCCGCCCGACAGCCCGGCCATCCTGATTGCCCAGCACATGCCGGCGGGTTTCACCAATTCCTTCGCGCAGCGCCTCAACGGCCTGTGCCGCATCGTGGTCTCGGAAGCGGTGCACGGCGAGCGTGTGCTGCCCGGCCATGCCTATATCGCGCCGGGCGGTTTTCATTTGTCGCTCACGCGCAGCGGCGCCAACTATGTGGCCCAGGTCGACCAGGCGCCGCCCGTGAACCGGCATCGGCCCTCGGTCGACGTGCTGTTCGACTCGGCCGCGCGCCATGCGGGCAAGAACGCCATCGGCGTGATCCTGACCGGCATGGGGCGCGACGGCGCCGAGGGCCTGCAGCGCATGCGCCAGGCCGGCGCCCACACCATCGCGCAGGACGAGGCCAGCTGCGTGGTCTACGGCATGCCGCGCGAGGCCGTGGCGCTGGGCGCGGTCACCGAGGTGGCGCCGCTGCGCGAGATCAGCCAGCGCGTGCTGGCGCACCTGCGCTCTTTCGGGGAGCGCGCCAACCGGGTGTAGGAGCTCAAGCTGAAGGCCACACCGGCCGTAAACCAATCATCAAACTGAATGAAAAAACTGGAGTGACGTGTGGTTGATAAAAACATCAAGATCCTGGTCGTGGACGACTTCCCGACCATGCGCCGGATTGTGCGCAACCTGCTCAAGGAGCTGGAGTTCGTCAACGTCGACGAGGCCGAGGACGGCGCGGCGGGCCTGGAAAAGGTCAAGGCCGGCAGCTACGGCTTTGTGGTCTCGGACTGGAACATGCCGAATATGGACGGCCTGGCCATGCTGCAGGCCATACGCGCCGACCCGCAGTTCGCCAAGCTGCCGGTGCTCATGGTGACGGCCGAGGCGAAAAAGGAAAACATCATCGCGGCCGCGCAGGCCGGCGCCAACGGCTATGTGGTCAAGCCCTTCACCGCCGTGACGCTGGAGGAAAAGATCAACAAGATCTTCGAAAAGATCGAGAAGGAGGGTGCCTGACATGGACGCACACCAAGCCGTAGCACTGCAGCCCGCGGCCGCCGGCGATTCGGCCGAACAGCTGGTCAACCGCATAGGCCATCTGACGCGCCAGATGCGCGAGGGCATGCGCGAACTGGGCCTGGACAAAAGCATTGCGCGCGCGGCCGAGGCGATTCCCGATGCGCGCGACCGCCTCAGCTATGTGGCCCAGATGACCGAACGCGCGGCCGAAAGGGCGCTCAACGCCATCGACGTGGCCCAGCCCATACAAGATAGTTTGGCCAAGCAGGCGGTGGAGCTCGGCAAGCGCTGGGACAGCTGGTTCGCCAGCCCGGTGGAGTTGTCCGATGCGCGCGAGCTGGTGAAAGACACACGCAACTACCTGGCCGAGGCGCCGCAGCAGGCCGGCGCCACCAATGCCCAGCTCATGGAAATCATGATGGCCCAGGACTTCCAGGACCTGACCGGCCAAGTCATCAAGAAGATGATGGACGTGATCAAGGACATGGAGACGCAGCTGCTGCAGCTCTTGATAGACAACGCACCGCCCGACAAGCGCCAGGAAGCGGGGCAGGGGCTGCTCAATGGGCCGCAGATCAAGATAGGCAATGCGGATGCGGTGGACGATCAGGGGCAGGTAGACGATCTGCTGGCCAGCCTCGGGTTCTGAGCCACGCGGAATCCGCGGAGAAATCTCTATCCGCAGATTACGCAGATTTACGCAGATTGAAGAATAGGATTTTTGTATCCGACTTCATTTCCATGGTTTTTATCTGCGGAAATCTGCGTAATCTGCGGATAGATTTCTTTCTTTTTAATCTGCGGAAACCCAGAGATCTGCGGATGAACCGCTATCCGAGGATCGTCTCCCCTAGAGCCCTTATTGCCTGAAGAACAGCCCGATACAGGGCCTGTTTCGCAGATCGGTTTCAGGCCTCCCCTCCAATAATTCTCAGGACTGGGCGCACCCCGCGCCCCGCGCTGCGGAGTATGGATGGCGGAAGAAAGTGAGCTCGAAAAGACCGAACCGGCCTCGCCGCGCCGCCTGGAAAAGGCGCGCGAAGAAGGCCAGGTGGCGCGGTCGCGCGAGCTGGTCACCTTTGTCATGCTGGCCACCGGCGTGGCTGGCCTGTGGATGCTGGGCGAGATGATGGGCGGGCATTTCAACAGCGCGCTGCGCGGCGGCCTGCAGTTCGAGCGCGCCTCGGCCTTTGATGCCTCGCACATGATGAACCAGGCCGGCACGGCCGTGCTGCACGCCATGCAGGCGCTGCTGCCGGTGCTGCTGATGATGCTGGTGGCCGCGCTGGTCGCGCCCATGCTGCTGGGCGGCTGGCTGCTGTCGGCCCAGTCGCTGGCGCCGAATTTTTCCAAGCTCAACCCGGTTGCCGGCATAGGCCGCATGTTCTCGGTCGAATCGCTGGCCGAACTCGTCAAGACTTTGCTCAAGTCGGCGCTGGTGGGCGGCGTCGCCTGGTGGGTGATCGCGGACGACCTGGGCGCCATCATGGGCCTGATGCGCGAGCCCTCGCACGCCGCGCTGCCGCACACCCTGCACCTGGTCGTCAGCAGCTGCGCGCTGATCATCGCCTCGCTGCTGCTGGTGGCCGGCATCGACGTGCCCTACCAGCTCTGGAGCCATGCGCGCAAGCTGCGCATGTCGCGCGAGGACCTGCGCCAGGAGAACAAGGAAAGCGAGGGCGACCCGCACATCAAGGCGCAGATACGCCGGCAGCAGCAACAGATGGCCAAGCGCCGCATGATGGCCGAGGTGCCCAAGGCCGACATCATCGTCACCAACCCCACGCACTTCGCGGTCGCCCTGCAATACCTGGACCAGGACATGCGCGCGCCGCGCGTGATCGCCAAGGGCACCGACCTGGTGGCCCTGCGCATACGCGCCATGGCCGAGGAGCACAAGATACCGGTGCTGGAAGCGCCGCCGCTGACGCGCGCGCTGTACCGCCACGCCAAGCTCGGCGATGAAGTCCCGGCGGCGCTGTATTCGGCCGTGGCCGAGGTGCTGGCCTGGGCCTACCAGCTGCGCCGCGCGGCCGAGGGCGGCGTGGCGCCCCCGCGCGCACCGCGCGACCTGCCGGTGCCTGAGTCGCTCGATCCCCTTGCCTCCCTTGCCCCGGCAGGAGCCGCCGCATGACACTGGTTGACGACCTGATGCGCCTGCCGCGCCAGATGATGGCCGGCGGCAAAGGCAAGGGCCTCGCCGGCCCGGTGCTCATCATCCTGATCCTCAGCATGATGGTGCTGCCGCTGCCGCCGTTTTTGCTGGACCTGCTGTTCACCTTCAACATCGCGCTGTCCATCATGGTGCTGCTGGTCAGCATGTACACCATGAAGGCGCTGGACTTCGCGGCCTTCCCGGCCGTGCTGCTGTTCACCACGCTGCTGCGCCTGTCGCTCAACGTCGCCTCCACGCGCGTGGTGCTGATGGAGGGCCACACCGGGCCCGACGCGGCCGGCAAGGTGATAGAGGCTTTCGGCCACTTCCTGGTGGGCGGCAACTTCGCGGTCGGCGTGATGGTCTTCATCATCCTGGTGGTGATCAACTTCATGGTCATCACCAAGGGCGCGGGCCGCATCGCCGAGGTGGGCGCGCGCTTCACCTTGGACGCCATGCCGGGCAAGCAGATGGCCATCGACGCCGACCTCAACGCCGGCCTGATCGGCGAGGACGTGGCGCGCAAGCGCCGCGCCGAAGTGGCGCAGGAGGCCGACTTCTACGGCTCCATGGACGGCGCCAGCAAGTTTGTGCGCGGCGACGCCGTGGCCGGCCTGCTGATCCTGGTGATCAACATCATAGGCGGGCTGATCGTCGGCATGGCCCAGCACGGGCTGGATTTTTCGCAGGCGGCCACGACCTACACGCTGCTGGCCATAGGCGACGGCCTGGTCGCGCAGATCCCGGCGCTGGTGATCTCCACCGCGGCCGGTGTCATCGTCTCGCGCGTCACCACCGACGAGGACGTGGGCGGCCAGCTCACGGGCCAGCTGTTCGCGAACCCGCAGGTGCTGTTCCTGACGGCCGGCGTGATAGGCCTCATGGGCTTGATCCCCGGCATGCCCAACATCGCGTTCTTGATCATCGCGGGCGGCCTGGTCTGGCTGGGCCGGCGCATCTTGCAGCGCGGCGCCGTGGGCGCGGCCGCCGCGGCGGAAGCCCCGCCGCCGCCGGCCCCGGCCGAATCGCAGGAAGCCAGCTGGGACGATGTGGCCCTGGTGGACCCGCTGGGGCTGGAGGTCGGCTACCGGCTGATCTCGCTGGTGGACAAAAGCCAGAACGGCGAGCTGCTGGGCCGCATCAAAAGCATACGCAAGAAGTTCGCGCAGGACATCGGTTTCCTGGTGCCCGTGGTCCATATCCGCGACAACCTGGAGATCAAGCCCAACGCCTATGTGCTCAAGCTCAAGGGCGTGCAGATCGGCGAGGGCGAGGCCTTTCCCGGCCAGTGGATGGCCATCAACCCGGGCCAGGTCAGCGCCCCCCTGCCGGGCACGCAGACCAGGGACCCGGCTTTCGGCCTGCCCGCGACCTGGATAGACAGCGGCCTGCGCGAGCAGGCGCAGATCTACGGCTACACCGTGGTCGACGCCAGCACCGTGGTGGCCACGCACCTCAACCATTTGATCCACGCGCACGCGGCCGAGCTGTTGGGCCGCCAGGAAGTGCAGCAGCTGCTGGACCGCATAGGCAAGGAGTCGCCCATGCTGGTGCAGGACCTGGTGCCCAAGACGCTCTCGCTCACGACGCTGCAGAAAGTGCTGCAGAACCTGCTTGAGGAAAACGTGCCGATACGCGACATGCGCACCATCCTCGACGTGCTGGCCGAGCACGCGCCCACGGTGAGCGATACCACCGAACTGAGCTCGCTGATACGGCTGGCGCTGTCGCGCGCCATCGTGCAGCAGATTTTCCCGGGCAACGAAGCCCTGCAGGTCATAGGCCTGGACAGCGCGCTGGACCGCGTGCTGCTGCAGGCCCTGGCCAACAGCGCCGGCCTG
Organism: Polaromonas sp. P4_F6; assembly: GCF_056401275.1. Taxonomy (NCBI): domain Bacteria; kingdom Pseudomonadati; phylum Pseudomonadota; class Betaproteobacteria; order Burkholderiales; family Comamonadaceae; genus Polaromonas; species Polaromonas sp. P4_F6. The sequence continues at coordinate 9,242 of NZ_JBFUJQ010000004.1, forward strand.
GAGCCGGGCCTGGCCGACAGGCTGCTGCGCGAAGCCCAGCAGGCCATGGACCGCCAGGCCGGGCTGGGCCTGGCGCCTGTGCTGGTGGTGCAGCACCCGCTGCGCGTGCTGCTGGCGCGCTTTCTGCGCCGCAGCCTGCCGCAGCTCAAGGTGCTGTCGCACGCTGAGATACCCGACACCCGCACCATCCAGGTGACCGCCACGATTGGAGCCACGACGTGAACACCCGCAGCAGCAACATCGGCGAAACCTGCCGGGTCGTCGCGCCTTCGAGCCGCGAGGCCTTGCGCCTGGTGCGCGAAAAACTGGGCCCCGATGCCGTGGTGCTGTCGAATCGCGTGACGGCCGAAGGCGTGGAGGTGCTGGCGGCGCTCGACGAGTTTGTTGCGGTGCCAGCACCCGCGGCCCTGCCTGCCGCTCCCGTAAGCCCGCCGGCCGAAAGCGACGCCGTGCTGCGCGAGATCCATTCCATGCGCGGCATGATTGAAGAGCAGCTCGCCGGCATGGCCTGGAACGACAAGCAGCGGCGCGACCCGGTGCGCGGCCATTTGCTGCGCACCCTGCTGGGCGCGGGTTTCAGCGCGCGCCTGGCCAAGGACATCCTGCAGGACCTGCCCACGGGCCAGGGCCATGCGCAGGGCATGGACTATGCCAAGGCCGAGCTCGCGCGCCGCATGCCGCTGCTCGAGAACGAAGGCGCGCTGCTGGACGAGGGCGGCGTCTATGCGCTGATGGGCCCGACCGGCGTGGGCAAGACCACCACCACGGCCAAGCTCGCGGCGCGCTGCGTGATGCGCTTTGGTGCCGACAAGCTGGCCCTGGTCACCACCGACAGCTACCGCATAGGCGCTTACGAGCAGCTGCGCATCTACGGCCAGATCCTGGGCGTGTCGGTGCATGCGGTGAAGGACGCGGCCGACCTGGACCGGGTGCTGGCCGTCCTGCGCGACAAACACATGGTGCTGATAGACACCGTGGGCATGAGCCAGCGCGACCGTGCGGTCGCCGGCCAGATCGCCATGCTCAGCGGCGCGAGCCGGCCGGTCAAGCGCCTGCTGCTGCTCAATGCCTCCAGCCACGGCGACACCCTCAACGAAGTGGTGCAGGCCTACCGCCATGGCGAGAAGGCCGGCGGCACCGATAGCGAATGGGACCTGGCCGGCTGCATCTTCACCAAGGTCGACGAGGCCACCCACCCGGGCGCGCTGATCGACATGGCGATACGCCACCAGCTGCCGGTGCATTACATCTCCAGCGGCCAGCAAGTGCCCGAGCACCTGGCGCCGGCCGACGGCCGGGCCCTGGTTGACAGCGTGTTCCAGGCCCGAAGCCGCAGCGCGCTGTTTGTACCCGGCGAGTCCGGGCTGGAGGACAAGCCCGCAGCCGCTACCGAAGAGGCGCAGGCCGCCAGCGAGCGCCTGCGCGCGCAATGCCGGCAACTGATCAATGCCCTGACGCACAACGCGCAGGAGCTGGCCGCCAACGCGGCCGCGCTGTCGCAGGGCGGCATAGGGTTTGAGGAAACGCGTGCGCTGTGGCGCCGGCTTTCCGACCCCGCGGGTGCCGGTGACGCGCAGCGTGTGTCGCGGGCGCTGTTGTCCCGGGCCGTGGAAGACAGCGCCGCGCTGTGCGACGGCCATGTGCTGGCCGTGGCCGGTGAAGCGCGCGGAAGCGACACGGCCCAAGGCCTGGGCGGCACGCTGCTGCTGTCGGACCGCACGGGCCAGGTGTTTGCGGCGCCGCTGCAAGGCCACGCGGACCCGGCACGGCCGGCAGGGTGGGCGCTGCAGCCCGCGCTGGGCAAGACGGTGGTCCATTTGTTCGCGCAAGTGCCCGAGGCCGGCTTGATCCGCCAGTGGCAGCTTGAAGGCCGCGCCTGGGCGGCGGCCGGCAGCTCGGCCATGCGCATGGTCGATGCGGACACCGGCGCGCGCGGCACGCTGGGCAAGCTGGCCGCGGGCCTGGACTTCGGCACGGCCCAGCCTGTGCTCTACCGCAAGAAGGCGGCGCTGATGTCGGTGGCCGAGGCGCGCATCAGCCTGCGGCCCGAGCTGGGTGAGATGGCGCCGGGCACGCAGCCGCCCCTGCCGGTGCTGCGCTGTGTGGTCAGGCGCATGGTCGATGCCCAGAGCGGCAAGCTGCTGGCCCATAGCTATGTGCTGGCCGGCGAAGCCGTGCGGGTGCCGGCGCAGCGCATGGCGCAGTGGCCGGCCTGGCGCAGCGCCGCCGAACCCTATTTCAAGCTGCTGGGCCAGGGCATTGCCCAGCTTGATGCGGCCGGTACGCCCGCACACCGGCTGATTGCCGGCCAGGCCTGCGCCACGGTGTTTTTGCTGCAAGGCCTGCAGGACGGCTGGGCTGGCACGGCGCGCGCCGCGCTCGCGCAACTGGCCGGCCGGGCGCCCAAAGCGGGCCGGCCCGTGCCGGCCGCCGTGCTGCTCGAAGGCCTGGGCAAGCTGCTGGTGCTGCTGGACGCGCTGGAGACCGAGGGCGTGGACCCGCCCTTGCCGGCACACATGCCCGCCGCGCGCGGCTGAGGATGGACGCGTGAAGACACCGGGCAGCGACCAGGCCGACGGGCTCAGGCGCCTCATGGCGAACAGCCCGGGCCGGCTGCTGGCCTTTGTCGCCGGCGCGCCGGCCGCGGGTGTGAGCAGCGTCACGCTGAATCTCGCGGCGGCACTGGCGCGCCTGGGCCAGGACGTGCGCCTGGTCGATGAGCGCGGCAATGCGCCTTCGGGGCCGTCGCGGCGCCGCGGCCGGCTGGTGCTGCTGGACGCGGTGCTGGGCGAAGAGGGCACCTTGTCGCCACTCGCGGCCCGGGCCGACGAGATGGTGGTGCTGCTGCGGCCGGAGGCCCAAGCCATCACCGCCGCCTACGCCTGCATCAAGCGGCTGCAACAGGCCCATGGGCTGCGGCGCGTGCGTGTGCTGGTCAACCACGCGGCCGACGAGGCCGAGGCCCAGCGCATCCAGGCCAACCTGGCCGGGGCCGCGAGCCGCTACCTGGGCCTGGCGCTGGAGCCGGCCGGCTGCATCAGCGCCGACCCGCAGCTCGCCGAGGCGAGCGGGCTCAACCTCAGCGTGGTCGAGGCCTTTCCGGGCAGCCCGGCCGCGGCGGATTTTTACCGGCTGGCCTCGGCGCTGCTGCGCTGGCCCGCGCGGCCCGCCGCCGAAGAAGAAGGCGCGCCGCGCGTGGACAGCCTGCACGCGGCCGCCGCCTGACACCCGACCGTTCAAGAAGCAGGAGGAATCCTTCCATGTACACCCCCCAGGGAAAGATGGCCCAGTCCGCCCCGTCGGAACTGCTGGCGCAGCACGCGCCGCTGGTGCGCAGGCTGGCGCTGCAGCTGATCGCCAGGCTGCCGGCCAGCGTGGAGCTGGACGACCTGATACAGGTCGGCATGATGGGCTTGCTGGACGCCGCCGAAAAATACCAGGACGACCAGGGCGCGAAGTTCGAGACCTACGCGAGCCAGCGCATACGCGGCGCCATGCTCGACGAGCTGCGCGCCAACGACTGGGTGTCGCGCGGCCTGCGCAAGTCCTCGCGCAGCGTCGCCATGGCGGTGCGCGCGCAGGAGCAAAAGCTGGGCCGCGCGCCCAGCGAAAGCGAGATCGCCCAGGCCATGGAGCTGCCGCTGGCGGCCTACCAGCAGCTGCTGCACGAGATACACGGCTGCCAGCTCGTCTATTACGAAGATTTTGAGCGCGGCGACGGCGAGGCCGGCGAGAGCAGCTTCCTGGACCGCCAGGACCACGGTGACAAGGTGCTGGCCGACGAGCCGCTCACGCAGCTGCTGCAGGGCGACTTCCGGCGCCAGCTGATCGCCGCCATAGGCCAGCTGCCCGAGCGCGAGCAGCTGCTGCTAAGCCTTTATTACGAAGAAGAGCTGAACCTGCGCGAGATAGGCGCGGTGCTGGACGTGACCCAGTCGCGCGTCTGCCAGCTGCACAGCCAGGCCATCAGCCGGCTGCGCGCCGGCCTGGCCGAAGCGCTGGGCCTGCAAGAGGCGCCGCGCCCGCCCGCGCGCAAGCCGGCGGCGGCCGCCCGGCCCCGGGCCGCGAAGGCCATGTCATCTTGATGGGTCTATCCATGCAAATCTTCGAATACAGATTCATCCGCAGATTACGCAGATTTTCACAGATTGAAGAGAAGAAATCTGTAGCTGGAACTTGTCTCTCTGCACTGGAAACACGAGCTTGGATTTTGAGTTTTTTAATCTGCGTAAATCTGCGAAATCTGTGGATAAAGATTTCATCTGCGGATATGAATTCATCAAAACGCCAGGACGGCCTGGTGAGTAGCTCTTGAGTTTTCATCAGGCCGGCCGATAGATACACGATAGATACACGGTAGAGACAGATGTCCATTGATTCCAAAGGAGTGCGTATGCACGAGACACACAACAGCCCCGCAACAGCCGGCAAGGCACTCGAATTCCTGGCCTTCAGGCTGGGCCATGAAGAGTACGGCGTGGACATCCAGAAAGTGCAGGAGCTGCGCGGCTACGACACGGTGACGCGCATCGCGAATGCGCCCGAGCACATCAAGGGCGTGGTCAATCTGCGCGGCATCATCGTGCCGATTGTGGACATGCGCATCAAGTTCAATTTGGGAACGCCCAGCTACGACCAGTTCACCGTGGTGATCATTCTGAATATCGCCAGCCGGGTGATGGGCATGGTGGTGGACAGCGTCTCGGACGTGATCACGCTGGACGCGGACCAGGTCAGGCCCGCGCCCGAGATGGGCGCGCTGCTGGACACCGAATACCTGGTAGGCCTGGGCACGCTGGACGACCGCATGCTCATCCTGGTCGACATCGACAAGCTCATGTCCAGCAGCGACATGGCCCTGATCAACGCCGCCGCATCCTGAGCGGCCACCCCTTTTTGTTTTTGGAGTTCCCATCATGTTTTTAGGCAATCTCTCCATCGGCAAGCGCCTGGCCGTCGTGGTCGGCCTCATTCTCGCGCTGTTTGTGACCAGCAGCGTGCTGGCCGTCCTCAAGCTCAGCCAGCTGGGCGAGGAAATCAAGGCCATGGTCGAGAAGAACATCAAGACCGAGCGGGCCGGCTCCGACTGGCTGCGCCACACTACCGCGGGCATACAGCGTGCCGCGGCCATCGCCAAGAGCAGCGATGTCGGCCTGGTCGCCTATTTCGCACCGGCGTCGGCGACCTCGATCAAGAACACCAACGAGCTGCAGAAATTCCTCGAGCAGCAGATGGACACGCCCGAGAAAAAACAGCTCTTCGACAAGGTCGGCGAGCTGCGCAAGGTTTACCTGGCCGCGCGCGAGGACGTCAGCAAGGCCAAGCAGGCGGGCGACATGGAGGGCGCGAACCGCATCTTCAACGAACGTTTTGAGCCGACTTCGCGCGACTACCTGGCCGGCGTGCAGAAGATGGTGGACACCGAACGCGAACTGCTGGACGACGCGGCGCAGCGCGGCGAGGCATTGCGCGCCAGGATCAGCCTGCTGCTGGTGGTCTGCAGCGTGTTCTCGCTGGGCCTGGGCGCCCTGCTGGCCTGGCTGCTGGTGCGCAGCATCACCCGGCCGCTGTCGAATGCGGTGCAGGTCGCACGCGCGGTGGCCGCCGGCGACCTGACCAGCCGGATTGAGGTCGAGAGCAAAGACGAAACCGGCCAGCTGATGCAGGCGCTGAAAGACATGAACGACAGCCTGGTGGGCATAGTCGGCAATGTGCGCAGTGGCACGGACACGATTGCGACCGCATCGAGCGAGATCGCGGCCGGCAACCATGATTTGTCATCGCGCACCGAGCAGCAGGCGAGTTCTCTTGAAGAGACCGCGGCCTCGATGGAAGAGCTGACCTCCACCGTCAAACAGAATGCCGACAACGCGCGCCAGGCCAACCAGCTGGCGGTCTCCGCGTCCAGTGTTGCCGTCAAGGGCGGCAGCGTGGTCGCCGAGGTGGTGGGCACCATGGGCGCGATCAATGCCTCTTCGCGCAAGATTGTCGACATCATCGGTGTGATCGACGGCATTGCCTTCCAGACCAATATCCTGGCCTTGAATGCCGCCGTGGAAGCCGCCCGTGCCGGTGAACAGGGCAGGGGCTTTGCCGTGGTGGCCGCCGAAGTACGCAACCTGGCCCAGCGCAGCGCGGCAGCGGCCAAAGAGATCAAGACCCTGATCGACGATTCGGTCAGCAAGGTCGAAGAGGGCAGCAGCCAGGTCGCCGAAGCCGGCAAGACCATGGACGAGATCGTCGACAGCGTCAAACGCGTGACCGACATCATGGCCGAGATCACCGCCGCCAGCCAGGAACAGACCTCGGGAATCGAGCAGATCAACCAGGCCATCACGCAGATGGACCAGGTCACGCAGCAGAATGCCGCCCTGGTGGAGGAAGCGGCCGCCGCCGCGTCTTCGCTGCAAGAGCAGGCCAACGGCCTCTCGGAAGCGGTCAGCGTGTTCAAGGTCGAGGGCGGGCACGTCACTCCGGCGCGCTGCCCGGTCGCCAGCAGGCCGGCCGCCACACCCAAACAGCCGCCCCAAGCGCGCCAGGCGATTGCGGCCTCGCGCAAGGCCGCGGTTGCGAATGGCGAGTTGGCCGTCGCCGGCGGCAGCTGGGAGACGTTTTAAGCCGGGTCTTGCTCCGGTCTTGCGCGCTCTTCCTCCTCATCCTCCTCCTTCCCCTTCTAAGTTCAGTTGGCCGGGTCTCGCCCCGGCGGGCGAGGTACTTTTCTTTGCTTCGCCAAAGAAAAGTACCCAAAAGAAAGGCGACCCGCAGTCTGGGTCCCCTACGCTGCGCTACGGGGCAACCTGCGGTGCTCGAGCCAAGCGGGGTCTGGCTAAACTCGCTGCGTTTCACTCCGCTCAAACAACGCCAGCCCTTATCCGCTTGTCTCTGCGCTCCTCGGCCCAGCCAGGACGGGGCAATCGGGATCGGGGATAGAAGACAAATACCAAAGAACAAACCAAGACAAACAAGGACTCGCCGTGGCGAGTCCTTGTTTCTTCAGGTATTGGTATTCCTTCCCCACCCCTTGTGGATGCGCCGAGGAGCGCAGGGCCAGACGGATCAGGGCTGGCGTTGTCTGAGCCGAAGGCGAGTTTAGCCAGACCCCGGCTGGACCGAGCACCGCAGGTTGCCCGCAGCGAAGCGAAGGGACGCAGCAACCAGGGTCGCCTTTTCTTTTGCTTACTTTTCTTTTGGCGAAGCAAAAGAAAAGTGAGTAGCCGCCGGGCTACCCCCGGCCAACCGCCCTCGGCAGAGAGAGATGAAGGAAGAACAAGAGGAGGAGGGGAGGATGGGAGCGCCCCGCCGGAGCAAGACCCGGCGTCCAAGAATCTAAGGCCATAACCCCGCGCTGATCGCCCTATTTCCCGCCCGCATCGCTCGATAACCTTTATTCGAAGCACGCGGCGGGAAAACGCCAACTTAAGTTTTCACCATGGCCGGCCGATAGACACTGATATCCATTGATTCCAAAGGAATGCAAATGCACGAGACAAACAACAGCTCCGCGGCGGCCGGCAAGGCGCTGGAGTTCCTGGCCTTCAGGCTGGGCCAGGAAGAGTACGGCGTGGACATCCAGAAAGTGCAGGAGCTGCGCGGCTACGACACGGTGACGCGCATCGCGAATGCGCCCGAGCACATCAAGGGTGTGGTCAACCTGCGCGGCATCATCGTGCCGATCGTGGACATGCGCATCAAGTTCAATCTGGGAACGCCCAGCTATGACCAGTTCACCGTGGTGATCATCCTGAACATCGCCAGCCGCGTGATGGGCATGGTGGTGGACAGCGTCTCGGACGTGATCACGCTGGACGCCGACCAGGTCAGGCCCGCGCCCGAGATGGGCGCGCTGCTGGACACCGAATACCTGATAGGCCTGGGCACGCTGGACGACCGCATGCTGATCCTGGTCGACATCGACAAGCTCATGTCCAGCAGCGACATGGCGCTGATAGAGCGCGCCACGCTTTAAGCCCTTCAAACCCTGAAAGTTCGCACCCATGTCACTCAACAACATCAAGGTCGGCAGCCGCCTGGCGCTGGCTTTCGGCCTGCTTCTTTTTATCATGGCGGCGATTTCCGCCACCGGCGTCTGGCGCCTGCAGGGCCTGGCCGAGACCACCCACCAGCTGGGCACCATCGACAACGAAAAGCTCAAGATGGCGGTGCAATGGCGCCAGACCATAGACCTGAACTGGATACGCACACGCGCCTCCATCATGGACGCCGACACCAGCCGCATCCCGATGTGGCAGGCCGACATGGACAAGACCTCGGAAATCTCGAATGCCTCGCGCAAGCGCCTGGTCGAACTGGTCGATACGGAAGAGGGCAAGAAGCTCCTGGCCAGCATAGACGCCGCGCGCGAGGCCTACCGCACGCCGCGCGCCGCCGTGCTCAAGCGGCGGCAGGCCGGGGAAGACGTCACCGCCGTGCTGGAGCGCGAACTCAAGCCCCTGGCCGAGGCCTACAGCGAGAGCATCCACAAACTCGAGGAGCAGCAGCAAACGCTGTACGACGCCGCGCTGGTGCGCGCCGAAGAGAACGCGGCCCAGGGCCGGTTGATCCTGGTCGTGGGCGCGGTGCTGGCCTTGCTCCTGGGCGCCGCGTCGGCCTTGGTGCTGACCCGCTCCATCACCGGGCCCTTGCGCCAGGCGGCCCGCAGCGCGCGTTTTATCGCCGACGGCGACCTGACCCAGCCCGTGCATAGCACGGGCCGCGACGAGGCCGCCGAACTGCTGCAGGCCTTGAAGACCATGCAGGACAACTTGCTCGGCATCGTCGGCAATGTGCGCAGCGGCACGGACACGATTGCGACGGCTTCGAGCCAGATCGCGGCCGGCAACCATGACTTGTCATCACGCACCGAACAGCAGGCCAGTTCGCTTGAAGAGACGGCGGCGTCGATGGAGGAATTGACGAGTACCGTCAAACAAAATGCCGACAACGCACGCCAGGCCAACCAGCTGGCGGTCTCCGCATCCAGTGTGGCCGTCAAGGGCGGCAGCGTGGTGGCCGAAGTGGTGGGCACCATGGGCGCGATCAATGCATCGTCCAGAAAGATTGTCGACATCATTGGCGTGATTGACGGTATTGCCTTCCAGACCAATATCCTGGCGCTCAATGCCGCTGTTGAAGCCGCCCGTGCCGGTGAGCAGGGCAGGGGCTTTGCGGTCGTGGCCGCCGAGGTGCGCAACCTGGCCCAGCGCAGCGCGGCGGCGGCCAAAGAGATCAAAACCCTGATTGGCGATTCGGTCGACAAGGTCGAAGAGGGCAGCAAGCAGGTCGCCGAAGCCGGCAAGACCATGGACGAGATCGTTGACAGCGTGAAGAGGGTGACCGACATCATGGCCGAGATCACCGCCGCCAGCCAGGAGCAGACCTCAGGCATAGAGCAGATCAACCAGGCCATCACCCAGATGGACCAGGTCACGCAGCAGAACGCGGCACTCGTTGAACAAGCGGCCGCCGCGGCGTCCTCCTTGCAAGAGCAGGCCAGCAGCCTGTCGCAGGTGGTCAGTGTGTTCAAGGTCCATGGTGGGCACGAGCCTGCTGCGCAGCAGCCGCGCGCCAGCGTGGCCCGGCCCGCGGCGCCCAAACAGCCGCCGCAAGTGCGCGAGGCGATTGCCGCGCCGCGCAAACCGGCAACGGGCGATCTGGCCATGGCGGGTGGCGGGAGCTGGGAAACGTTTTAATGCCGGGTCTTGCCCCGGTCTTGCGCGCTCTTCCTCCTCATCCTCCTCTTTCCTTTTTTTAGTTCAGCTGGCCGGGGGTTGCCCGGCGGCAAGTAACTTTCTTTTGCTTCGCCAAAAGAAAGTCACCAAAGAAAAGGCGACCCGCAGTCTGGGTCCCTCCGCTTCGCTACGGGCAACCTGCGCTGCTCGACTACGGAGGGGGTCTGGCTAAACTCGCTACGCTGCGCTTCGCTCAAACAACGCCAGCCCTTATCCCTCCTCCGTCTGCGCTGCTCGGCCCAGCCAGGACGGGGCAATCGGGAGCGGGAACCGAATACCAAAAGACAAAGAAGACCAATACAAACAAGGACACGCCATGGCGTGTCCTTGTTTCTTCAGGTATTCGGTATTGGTATTTTTGTCCCCACCCCTTGTGGATGCGCCGAGGAGCGCAGGGCCAGACGGATAAGGGCTGGCGTTGTCTGAGCCGAAGGCGAGTTTAGCCAGACCCCGGCTGGACCGAGCACCGCAGGTTGCCCGCAGCGAAGCGGAGGGACGCAGCAACCAGGGTCGCCTTTTCTTTTGCTTACTTTTCTTTTGGCGAAGCAAAAGAAAAGTGAGTAGCTGCCGGGCTACCCCCGGCCAGCCACCCTCAGCAGAGTAAGCAGAAAGACGAAGAGAGGAGAAGGAGATAAGGGGGAGAGCGCGCCCAGCCGGAGCAAGCCCCGGCCCTCCCTCAGCGGGGGATGGAGCAGAGGGAGGGTCAGCCAACCCCCAGCCGATTCCCACTGCCCCCCGACTGGTGCGTCCCATCCGGCCCGTAGAGCGGCTGGCCGCCGGCCTTGAGGAAATTCAGGGTCTGGCGTGTGAAGTCCAGGTGGGTGTGGACCATCACGCCGTTGCGGTGGTTCATGGCCTGGGCTTCGGCGGCGCGGGCCAGCAGCTGTTGCCAGGCGGTCTTGAGCACGGCATCGCCCGCGGCGGCCGCGGCATCGGCGCCGCTGCGGCCGGGGCCGTAACCCAGGCCTTGCTGCAGCGCCTCGCGCTGGCGGCCTATGGCGCTGATCTGTTCGGCCAGCTGGGACTTGCGTTCGGCCAGGCCGGGCAGTTCGGTGAACAGGCCCTCGGTCATGGCCTGGGCTTCCAGGCCCAGCAGTTCCAGGAACAAGCCTGTCGCCGCATGTTCGCGGTGCAGCAGTCCGGCCAGCGCGCTGCTCATTTTTGGGGCTCTTCGCCCAGCAGGTCGCGCACCGTGGCCAGCAGGCCGTCGGCGATCTTGGTGGTATTGACCTGGTAGCGGCCGGCGCTGATTTCTTCGCGGATGCGGGCCACGCGCGCGGCGTCAAAGTCCGACTGGCTGGACAGCAGCGGCGCCGGCGAGACCGGGCGCGCCAGGGCTGTGGGGGCAGGCGCGGCCGATGCGGGCCGGCCCTCGCGGGTGGCGGCGGGCGCCACGCTGTCGGCCACATTCTTGAGGAATGTGAAGGTTTTCTGGATATTCATGGGGTATTCCTCAGGGGGATCTGATCGTTCTAACGGCCGCCTGGATGAAAACTTTAGGGCTCATTCCTAAAAATTCAGTGAACCCGCTCCACCGTGCCGTCCGCCAGGGCAATGCCGCTGAGCAGCTGGCCGCCGGCCGTCCTGACCTGGACCAGGGTGCCCACCGCGGCGCTGCTCATGGCCTTGCCTTCGGTGCTGACGGTAAAACCCGGGCCGCGGGTGCGCAGGCGTATGGCCTGGCCCTGCTGCACCGCGATGGCGGCGCGCAGCGATTCGCGCCTGAGCGGTGCGCCGGAGGCAATGGTGTTCAGGGCGGTCACGCCGTCAAACTGCGCCGGGTCCGTGACCACGCCGCGCGGCAGGGCCGCGAGGTCGCCTTCACGGAAGGTGGCATCGGCCGCAGTGAGCACTTGCCCGGCGCTGATGGGTCTGGCCGCGACGTAGTAATTGCCGCGCACGGCCACATAGGCCGGCACATAACGTGTCCAGGGCTGGGTCGAGTTGCAGCGCACGCCGACAGACACGCGGCCCCAGAGCCGCGCGCCGCCCGGCAAAAAAGGCTCAAGCGCATCGCAGGGCGGCAGCGCGCCCGACAGGGGCGTGTCTATGCTGACCACCACCTGGCCGGGCAGGCCCGCAGCCTGCTCCTGCAAAAAGCGCTCTATCACGGGACGCGCGTTGCCGGCCAGCGGCGCGGCTTGCGGTCCCGCGGCGCGCGCCGGCAGGCTGAGAACGGCCAGGCCGGCGAGCAACAGGACCAGGCTAGGCGCGGGCATCTTGAGAGGGTTTTTCACAGATTTCCAAGATTGAAGAGAAAGTGGTTGTACTCAAAATTTCATCCCTGTCTCTGCACGCCAGCTACATGACTTTCTTCATGATGGTTTTCATCTGCGTAAATCTGCGAAATCTGTGGATATGAAATTCTTCTATCCGCAGATTACGCAGATTTCCACAGATTGAAGAGAAAGCGGTTGTACGCAAAATTTCATCCCTATCTCTGCACGCTGGCTACATGACTTTCATCATGATGGTTTTCATCTGCGTCAATCTGCGAAATCTGTGGATATGAATTTCTTTTATCCGCAGATTTCCACAGATTCTAGAAATCGGCAGCACAAGCCAAGGCCTGAAATGCGCGGCAATCGGCCTGCTGTTCATCCGATTGAAAAACGTCCGCCGGTAGTGCAATGCGTAGCTGCGACAAAGCCTGCGGCGCCGCCGGCAAGGCCTGAATTGGCCGGCTAAACGCCGTCTGTTCCGCTGATTAAAAAAGCAGGCAATTCCTACAATTTTTCAAAGGCGGCACTGCGCGGGCGCGGTGCCCAAGCACGGAGAAAAGGCAATGATGGACAAACTGGATTCAGCGCTGCGCTTCCACCAGGAGGCGCTCAGCCTCAGGGCGCGGCGGCAGGAAGTGCTGTCGGCCAATATCGCGAACGCGGATACGCCGCACTACAAGGCGCGCGACTTCGACTTCAGCAGCCGGCTCACTGACGCGCTGGAGCGCGGCCGCCAGTCCATGTCCATGACCATGTCGACCACGTCGGCGCGCCACCTGCCCGGCGAGGCGCGCGCCTCGGGCGCGGACGAGCTGCTCTACCGCACGCCCGCGCAGTCCAGCATAGACGGCAACACGGTGGAGATGGACATGGAACGCGTCAACTTCGCCGACAACGCCATGCGCTACGAGGCCAACCTCACGCTGCTGGGCGCCAAGATCAAGTCGCTGCTGGCGGCGGCCCAGTAACCCACCCCTCACACACCACAACAAGGTTGCAACTCATGGCGGATTTCAACAGCTCCAGCGGCATCTTCGCGATTGCCGGTTCCGCCCTGACGGCGCAGTCGGAGCGCATGAACGTAGCCGACAACGCCATGCGCTACGAAGCCAACCTGACCTTGCTGGGCGCCAAGATCAAGTCGCTGCTGGCGGCGGCCCAGTAATCCCCTTACACCCCACACAAACCAGGTTTGCACCCATGCCGGATTTCAACAGCTCCAGCGGCATCTTCGCGATTGCCGGTTCCGCCCTGACGGCGCAGTCCCAGCGCATGAACGTGGCGGCCAGCAATATGGCCAATGCCGACAGCGTGGCCGGCCCCGACGGCCTGCCCTACCGCGCGCGCCAGGTGGTGTTTGAAACCGCACCCGTGCCCGGTGACGCCATAGGCGGCGTGCGCGTCTCGCGTGTCATTGAAGACGCCTCCCCCTTTCGCCTGGTGCACGACCCCAAGAACCCGGCCGCCAATGCCGAGGGTTATGTGGCCATGCCCAACGTCAACCCGGTGGAGGAGATGGTCAACATGATCTCGGCCTCGCGCTCCTACCAGGCCAACGTCGAGGTGCTCAACACCGCCAAGACGCTGATGCTCAAGACCCTGACCGTCGGCCAGTAAACGCCGCGCCATCCCTTTGCCCCCACAGGAGAATTTTCATGGCCGTGAACGCCCCCGCCGCATCCGACCCCGCGAGCACGCTGAACGCCCTGGCCTCGAAGCAGGGTTCCGCCGCCGACAGCGAGCAACGTTTCCTCAAGCTGCTGGTCACGCAGCTGAACAACCAGGACCCGCTGAACCCGCTGGACAACGCGCAGCTGACCTCGCAGCTCGCGCAGATGAGCACCGTGAGCGGTATTGAAAAACTCAACGGCGCGGTGCAGTCGCTGCTGGCCCAGAGCGGTGCCAGCCAGGTGCTGCAGTCGGCCGCGCTGATAGGCCGCACCGTGCTGGTGCCGGGCAAGGAGGCGGTGGTCAAGGACGGCGTGCCGGAAAAATTCGGCATAGACCTGGCGGGCGCCGCCGACGCGGTGAAGGTCAGCGTGAAGAACGCGGCCGGCGAGGTGGTTCGCACTTTCGATTTGGGCGCGCTGCCGGCCGGCGTGAAGATGGTCGACTGGGACGGCAAGAGCGACACCGGCGCCGCCGTGCCCGACGGCAACTACAGCCTCAGCGTGACGGCCAAGGCCGGCAAGGAAGACGTGCAGTCCCTGGCGCTGACCTATGCCAAGGTCGCCAGCGTGGCGCAGGTCTACGGCGGTGCCTCGCTGGACCTGGGCGGCGGCCGCAAGGCCGGGCTCGACGAAGTCCGGCAGGTGCTCTGATTTTTTTGTGAGGTCGCGGCCTGACGGCCCCGGGGCAGCCGCCCCATTTCCCTTTAACCGCAAGCAATCAACTGAATAAAAAGGAAACACCATGGGTTTCGCACAAGGGGTGAGTGGCCTGAACGCCTCCGCCAGCAATCTCGACGTCATCGGCAACAACATCGCCAACTCGGGCACGGTGGGCTTCAAGTCGGGCAACACGCTGTTCTCCGACGTCTATGCGGGCTCGCGCGTCGGCCTGGGCACGCGGGTTGCGGCCGTGGTGCAGAACTTCAGCGCCGGCGCGGTGCAAAGCAGCACGCGCGGGCTGGACGTCGCCATCGTCAACGGTGACGGCTTCTTTCGCATGGCCAGCCCCAGCGGCGAGATCATGTATTCGCGCAACGGCCAGTTCGACCAGGATGCCGACGGTTTTATCGTCAATGCGGGCGGCCTGCGCCTGACCGGCTACCAGCGCTCGGCCAACGGCACGGTGGCCGGCGGCACGCCCGGCCCGCTGCAGCTGCCCACCGCGGCCATGGCGCCCAAGGCCACCCAAAGCATCGTCTCGCAGTACAACCTCGATTCGCGCAGCACGGTGCCCGCCGCCACGCCGTTCGACGCCAACAACTCGGCCACCTACAGCTATTCCAACCCGGTCAAGGTCTACGACTCGCTGGGCAACTCGCACGAGATCAACACCTTCTTCGTGAAGACCGGCCCCAACGCCTGGAGCGTCTACGCCACGGCCGACGGCTACCCGCTCAACGCGACCGGCGGCATGATCGCCGCGCCCACGCCGGCCGGCCCGCCGGTGGTAGCCAACAGCGCGCCGCTGGCCACCGGCACCCTGGGTTTTGACGGCAACGGCAACCTGATCCCCGGCGCGCCCACCACGCTGGTCGGCGGCAAGATCAACTTCGCGGGCCTGAACTTCGCCAACGGCGCGAACGCGATGACGTTCACCATGGACCTGACCAGCTCCACCCAGTTCGGCAACGTCAACGACCCGAAAAAGCTCACGCAGGACGGTTTCACCTCGGGCCAGCTCACGGCCTTCGCGATCAACGAGGACGGCACCATCACCGGCAAGTACTCCAACGAGCAGACCCAGACCCTGGGCCAGGTCGTGCTGTCTTCCTTTGTGAACCCCAACGGCCTGCAGCCCAAGGGCGACAACGTCTGGGCCGAGACCGCCGAATCGGGCCAGCCCCTGACCGGCTCGCCGGGCAGCGGCACCAAGCTGGGCGCGCTGGCCTCGGGCGCGGTCGAGGCCTCCAACGTGGACCTGACCGGCGAGCTCGTCAACCTGATCATCGCGCAGCGCACCTACCAGGCCAATGCGCAGACCGTCAAGACTCAGGACCAGGTCATGCAGACCCTGGTGAACATGCGCTGATGTCGGCGCATTGATGCATCGGACGTAAGAAGCAAGGAACAGCATGGACCGGATGATTTACATAGGCCTGGGCGGTGCCAAGCAGGCGCTGGAGCAGCAGGCTTCGGTGGCCCACAACATGGCCAATGTGTCCACGCCGGGCTTTCGCGCGCAGATCAACAGCTTTCGCGCCGTGCCCGTGGTCGGCGTGGAAATGGGCACGCGCGCGCTGGTGGTGGCGACCACGCCGGGTGCCGACATGAGCGCCGGCCCCTTGATGCAGACCGGCCGGCCGCTGGACGTCGCGGTGCGCGGCGAGGGCTGGCTGACGGTGCAGATGCCCGACGGCAGCGAAGCCTACACGCGCCTGGGCAACCTGCAGGTGGGCGCCGAGGGCCAGGTCAGCACGCAGGGCGGCCGCCCCCTGATGGGCGACGCCGGCCCGCTGGTGGTGCCGCCGGGCTCCGCGCTGGTGGTGGGCGGCGACGGTGTGCTCACCGCCCTAGGCGCGGGCGACCCGGCCGTGGGCGCGGCTGAAGTCGGCCGCCTCAAGCTGGTCAACCCGGCCGCGGCCGACCTGGTGCGCGGTGACGACGGCCTGTTCCGCATGCAGGCCGGCCGGCCCGCGCCGCAGGCCGACCCGGATGTGCGCCTGCAGACCGGCGCGCTGGAAGGCAGCAACGTCAACCCGGTCGAGGCCATGGTGCAGATGATTTCCAATGCGCGGCGTTTCGAGATGCAGATGAAGACCCTGCAGACCGCCGAGAACAACGAGCAGCAGGCCAACAAGCTGCTGTCGAGCTGAGCCGGCCTTTGACGCCTTGGCGCCTTTTATCGACACCCTTTATTGACACTTCCCCCGCAGGAGTTTTCCCATGATTCGTTCCCTCTGGATCGCCAAGACCGGCCTGGATGCGCAGCAGACCCAGCTCGACGTGGTCTCCAACAACCTGGCCAACGTGGGCACCACGGGCTTCAAGCGCAGCCGCGCGGTGTTTGAAGATTTGCTCTACCAGAACCTGCGCCAGAGCGGCGGCCAGACCTCGGACCAGACCCGCATGCCCTCCGGCCTGCAGATAGGCACGGGCGCGCGCGTGGTGGCCACCGAGCGCATACACACCCAGGGCAACCCGACCAAGACCGACAACCCGCGCGACGTGTCCATCAACGGCAGCGGGTTTTTCCAGGTGCTGATGCCCGACGGCACCAATGCCTACACACGCGACGGCTCCTTCCAGCCCGACCAGAACGGCCAGCTGGTGACGGCCAACGGCTACCCGCTGCAGCCGGCCATCACGCTGCCGCAGGACACCACCGGTATGACCATAGGCCGCGACGGCACGGTCTCCATCACCCAGGGCGGCTCCAGCGCCAGCGTGCAAATAGGCCAGATCCAGCTTGCGACCTTTATGAACCCCGCGGGCCTGGAGAGCAAGGGCGAGAACCTCTATGTGGAAACCGACGCCTCGGGCGGCGCCAACCAGACCGCGCCCGGCCAGAACGGCGCGGGCGTGCTGAACCAGGGTTACGTCGAGTCGTCGAACGTGAACGTGGTGGAGGAACTGGTCAACATGATCCAGACCCAGCGCGCCTACGAGATCAACAGCAAAGCGGTGCAGACATCCGACCAGATGCTCGCGCGCCTGGCGCAGCTGTGATGCGAGGCTGTGTGCTGGCCGCCGCCGGGCTGCTGCTGGGCGGCTGCGCCCAGCTGCCGCGCGAGCCCATCGTGCACCAGCCCATGACGGCGCGCTACGACGCGCAGCCGCGGCCGGCCGTGCCGGCCTATGGCTCGATCTACCGCACCAGTTTTGGCGCGCAGGCGCTGTTCGAGGACAGGCGGCCGCGCCAGGTGGGCGACATCCTGACCATCGTCATCAACGAGAACATCAACGCCAGCAAAAATTCGGCCGCCGACGCCAGCCGCACCAGCAGCGCCACCTCGGCCCTGGGCCTGGTGCCCAAGCTGCTCAGCGGCCTGGTCTCCAGCGACCAGGACGCCGACGCCAGCGGCAAGAACACCATGAGCGCCAAGGGCGGCGCCAATTCCAAGAACACCTTTAACGGCGTGATCACGGTCACCGTGGTGGAGCTGCTGGCCAACGGCAACCTGCTGGTCAGCGGCGAGAAACAGATGCTGATCAACCAGGGCACGGAATACATACGCTTTTCCGGCGTGGTCAACCCGCGCACCGTGGGCGCCAACAACGCCGTGCCCTCAACCCAGGTGGCCGACGCACGCATCGAATACAGCGCCAAAGGTTATATCGACGAAGCGCAGACCATGGGCTGGCTGCAGCGCGTCTTCCTCAACGTCTTGCCGTTCTGACCATGCCGCACTCCCTGCCTCATTTCACCTTTGCGGGCGCCCGGGCGCTCAGGCTGTGCCTGCTGCTGCCGGCCCTGATCGCCTTGCCGGTGCTGCCGGTGCAGGCCGAGCGCATCAAGGACCTGGCCAGCATCCAGGGCGTGCGCGACAACCCGCTGATCGGCTACGGCCTGATGGTGGGCCTGGACGGCAGCGGCGACCAGACCATGCAGACGCCTTTCACGACACAAAGCCTCAACAACATGCTGGGCCAGCTCGGCGTGACGGTGCCGCCCGGCACCAATATGCAGCTCAAGAACGTGGCGGCCGTGATGGTGACCGCCGTGCTGCCGCCCTTTGCGCGTCCCGGCCAGGCCATAGACGTCACGGTCTCGTCGCTGGGCAATGCCAAAAGCCTGCGCGGCGGCACCTTGCTGATGACGCCGCTCAAGGGCGCGGACGGCCAGGTCTACGCGCTCGCGCAGGGCAATATGGTGGTGGGCGGCGCGGGTGCCTCGGCCAGCGGCACCCAGGTCAAGGTCAACCAGCTCAGTTCGGGCCGCATCCCGGCCGGCGCGATTGTCGAGCGCGCGGTGGAGTCCCCGCTGGGCGGCGACGGCACCTTGACGATTGAACTCAACAAGACCGATTTCGGCACCGCGCAAAAAGCCGTGGACGCCATCAACCGCAGCTTTGGCCCTGGCACGGCGCAGGCGCTGGATGCGCGCGTGATCCAGGTCAATGCGCCGCCCCGGCCCGAGGAGCGTGTCGGTTTCCTGGCCCGCATCGAGGACATCGACGTGAACCCCTCGCAGGCCGTGGCCAGGGTGGTCATCAATGCGCGCACCGGCTCGGTGGTGATGAACCAGGCGGTGCGCATCAACGACTGCGCGGTGGCGCACGGCAGCCTGTCGGTGGTGATCAACACCGACCCGGTGATCAGCCAGCCCGGTGCGTTGTCCGGCGGCAGCACGGTTGCGACGCAGCGTTCGCAGATCGAGCTGAGCCAGGGCGGCGGCGCGCTGCAGGTCGTCAAGGGCGGCGCTTCGCTGGCCGAGGTGATCAAGGGCCTCAATGCCCTGGGCGCCAACCCGCAGGACCTGGTCTCCATCCTGCAGGCCATGAAGGCCGTGGGAGCGCTGCGCGCCGAACTCGAGATTATCTGATGCGCGACATCGGCCTTGCAGGTTTGAACAGCTTGGGCACTCCGGCCGCCGGCGTGCTGGACCAGCGCCTGTCGCTGGATGTGCAGGGTGTGGACGAGCTCAGGCGCACGGCGCGCAGCTCGCCGCAGGAAGGCATGCGGCAAGCATCCAAGCAGTTTGAAGTGATGTTCATGAGCATGGTGCTCAAGAGCATGCGCGAGGCCACACCCTCGGAGGGCTTGTTCGGCAGCCAGTCCGAAAAAATGTACACCTCCATGCTGGACCAGCAGCTCGCCCAAAACCTGTCAGGCCGCGGCCTGGGCCTGGCCGATGCCATGTATGCGCAGCTCAGCCGCATGGCGGGCGGCGAGGCCGGCGCGGTGGCGCCCAAAGCTGTTCCGCTGCCGCTTCCAACGCCGGCTGTTCCCTTGAGCGGCGCGCCCGACCTGTCGCTCTATGAGGAAGCCACGGCGCAGGCAACCCTGAGCCGCAGCGCGCTGCCACAGGCGCATGTCGAGGCCTTTGTCTCGCGCCTGCTGCCGGCCGCGCAGCGCGCCAGCGAAGCCAGCGGCGTGCCTGCGCAGCTGATCCTGGCGCAGGCGGCGCTGGAGTCCGGCTGGGGCAAGCGCGAAATCCGCAAGGAAGACGGCAGCAGCAGCTTTAACGTCTTCGGCATCAAGGCCGACCGAAGCTGGAAAGGCCCCGTGGCCGAAAGCGCCACCACCGAATACCTCAACGGCGTGCCGCAGAAAACCCGGGCCGCCTTCCGCGCCTATGGCTCTTATGACGAGGCTTTCGCCGACTACGCGAAATTCCTCGCCGGCAACCCACGCTACTCCGGCGTGCTGGCCGCACGCGACCCGGCCGAGGCCGCGCACGGCCTGCAGCGCGCCGGTTATGCGACCGATCCCGAGTACGGCGGAAAACTGGTGCGCATCATGCGGCAGATGAGCGCCTGAGCAGCACCAGGCCGCCGATCAAAACAAGCACCCCACATCCAAGAGTTTTTTCATGATGATCCGTAATTTCAAAATCGGCACACGCCTGGGCCTGGGCTTCGCGCTCGTGCTGCTGTTCCTGACCGCCATCGCTGCCTTGGGCATCTGGCGGCTGCAAAGCGTGGGCCATGCGACCAGCGACATGGCCGAGCGCGCCCTGGTCAAGGAGCGGCTCGCGGCCGACTGGCTGGTGGCCACCAGCACCAACAGCGTGCGCACCTTCGCGCTGGTCAAGACCACCGATGCGCAGGACCAGCAATACTTCCAGAAGGCCATCGCCAAAACCAGCCTCACCATCACCGAGACCTCGGGAAAGCTGCTGGCCATGCTGGACACGCCCGAGGAAAAAAAGATTTACGAAGACAGCCTGGCCAAACGCGCCGCCTATGTCGGCCTGCGCGCGCAGGCGCTCAAACTGAAAGACGAAGGCCGGGCGGAGCAGGCGCTGGAACTGGTCGACAAGCAGCTGGTGCCGGCGCTGGACGCTTACGACGCGAGCATACGCGCCATGCTGTCTTTCCAGAAGGCCAACATCGACAGCACCGTCAGCGGCATAGACCTGCTGTACCGCTCGAGCCGGCTCAGCCTGGCCGCCATGGCCGCCGTTGCCCTGGCGCTGGGCGGCCTGCTGTCCTGGTGGCTCACGCTGGGCATCACCCGGCCTTTGAGCCGGGCCCTCAAGGTGGCCGAAACCGTGGCGGCCGGGGACCTGACCAGCCGCATCGTGGTGAACAGCAGCGACGAGACCGGCCAGCTGATGCGGGCCCTCAAGAACATGAACGACAGCCTGGTGGGCATTGTCGGCAATGTGCGCAGCGGCACGGACACGATTGCAACGGCCAGCAGCCAGATCGCATCCGGCAACCATGACCTCTCATCACGCACCGAGCAGCAGGCGAGCTCGCTCGAAGAAACCGCCGCTTCGATGGAAGAGCTGACCTCCACCGTCAAACAGAATGCCGACAACGCGCGCCAGGCCAACCAGCTGGCGGTGTCGGCTTCCAGCGTCGCGGTCAAAGGCGGCAGCGTGGTGGCCGAGGTGGTGGACACCATGGGCGCGATCAATGCCTCTTCCAGAAAAATCGTCGACATCATTGGTGTGATTGATGGGATCGCCTTCCAGACCAATATCCTGGCGCTCAATGCCGCCGTGGAAGCGGCGCGTGCCGGTGAACAGGGCCGGGGTTTTGCGGTGGTCGCGGCCGAGGTCAGAAGCCTGGCGCAACGCAGCGCCGGCGCGGCCAAGGAGATCAAGGTGCTGATAGGCGACTCGGTCGACAAGGTCGAGGAAGGCAGCAAACAGGTGGCCGAAGCCGGCAAGACCATGGACGAGATTGTCGACAGCGTGAAGAGGGTGACCGACATCATGGCCGAGATCGCCGCGGCCAGCCAGGAACAGACCTCGGGGATAGAGCAGATCAACCAGGCCATCACGCAGATGGACCAGGTCACGCAGCAGAACGCGGCACTCGTTGAACAAGCGGCCGCAGCGGCGTCGTCGCTACAGGAGCAGGCCCATGTGCTGTCGGACGCGGTCAGCGTGTTCAAGCTTGAAGACGACTATGCCGTGCAGCGGACCGCCCAGGCCCTGCGGCCGGCCGCGGCGCACAGACAACCACCCCCGGCCCGGCAGGCCATCGCCTCGCCTGGCCGCAAGCTCGCAACGAAAAAGGAGATCGCCCTGGCAGGCGATGACTGGGAGACGCTTTAGTTTTGAGTTGAGTTAATCCGGCGCGGGCATCCGCGACCCTACAAGGAATAAAAATATGCAATGGTTTCATCAACTTCGTGTCATGACCAAACTGGTCGGCAGCTTTCTGATCGTGGCGGCCATAGGCGCCATCATCGGCGGGCTGGGCATTTTCCACATGGGCCGCATCAGCGCCGCCACCGAGAACCTCTACAACCAGGAGGTGCTCGCGCTCAAGGGCGTGCAGGAGGCGAATATCCACCTGGTCTACGCCAGCCGGGCGCAGCTGGGTTTGCTGTCGGCCTCGTCCATGGGCGAGCGCAACACCGGCAAAAAAGACATAGGGGCGGCGCTGCAAGGCATTGAGGACCGCATGGCCGAGGTCAAGCCGCTGCTCGAAGACGAAGCCAAGGGCCTGGCGCTGTACCAGCAGTACGCCGCCAAAATGCCGCAGCTCAAGCAGCGGATGAACGACTTTGTGGCCTTGCTGATGAAGCAGTCGCTGGACTCCTCGCAGTACGACGGCAAGGTGGCCGAGGACAGCGCCGTGCTGCTCAAGGAATCGCGTGTGGTCGAGGACATCCTGCAGCAGATGGTGGCCTACAGCGACGGGCAGGCCAAGGCCAGCATGGAGCATGTGGCCGCCACCTACCGCAACTCGCGCCTGGCCATGGTGGTGCTGGTGCTGGGCGGTATCGCGGCCAGCGTGGGCCTGGGTGTGGTGATGGCGCGCATGCTGGGCCGGCAGATAGGCGGCGAGCCGGCCTATGCCGCGACCGTTGTGGACCGCGTGGCCCAGGGCGACCTGACGGTGCATGTGGCGCTGCGCAAGGGCGACAGCCAAAGCCTGCTGTATGCCATCCACAAGATGCAGCAGGAACTCGCGCGTGTCATCAGCCAGATCCGCCAGGCCAGCGGCACCATCGCGACCGCCAGCAGCGAGATCGCGGCCGGCAACCATGACTTGTCGTCTCGCACCGAGCAGCAGGCCAGCTCGCTGGAAGAAACGGCAGCCTCGATGGAAGAGCTGACTTCCACCGTCAAACAGAATGCCGACAACGCGCGCCAGGCCAACCAGCTGGCGGTGTCCGCTTCGAGTGTTGCCGTCAAGGGTGGCACGGTGGTCGCTGAAGTGGTGGGCACCATGGGCGCGATCAATGCATCCTCGCGCAAGATTGTCGACATCATTGGCGTGATTGACGGCATCGCCTTCCAGACCAATATCCTGGCCCTGAATGCCGCGGTGGAAGCCGCGCGCGCCGGCGAGCAGGGCCGGGGCTTTGCGGTCGTGGCCGCCGAAGTGCGCAACCTGGCCCAGCGCAGCGCGGCGGCCGCCAAGGAAATCAAGACCCTGATCGATGATTCGGTGAGCAAGGTTGAAGAGGGCAGCAGCCAGGTGGCCGAAGCCGGCAAGACCATGGACGAGATCGTTGACAGCGTGAAGAGGGTGACCGACATCATGGCCGAGATCACGGCGGCCAGCCAGGAGCAGACCTCCGGCATCGAACAGATCAACCAGGCGATCACGCAGATGGACCAGGTCACGCAGCAGAATGCGGCCCTCGTTGAGCAGGCGGCCGCCGCGGCTTCGTCGCTGCAGGAGCAGGCCGGCGGCCTGTCGGACGCGGTCAGCGTGTTCAAGCTGCAAGGGGGCGATATGCCACAGCAGCAGCCCACGCCGCGCCGCCCGGCCAGCCCGGTTCGACCGGTGGCGACACCGAAACAGCCGCCCCAGGCCCGCCAGGCCATCGCGCCGCCGCTGGCGGCCGGCGCGGGTGGCGGCCGCTGGGAGACTTTCTAAGCAAAAGAGCCGGCGCGGCGTGGCAAATTGCTCAAGTTTTGCCGCAGCCGGCCGATAAGCAGGGGCGAGGCGTGCCGCGGGCATGGCCTTGCAAGCCGACACCATTGATTTTCAAGGAGTGCGCATGCACACGACCACCAGCCATCCTGTATCGACGATTGAAGAAAAATCGCCGGCACCCACCCTGGGCTACCCGGGCCTGGCCGCCGGCCCGCTGCCGGCCGAAAAAGTCGCCGACATCATAGGCATGATCGACGGCATCGCGCTGCGCACCCGCAGCCTGGCCCACGCCGCGGCCGAAGCGGCCCATGCCGGCGAGCAGGCCCGGGGTTTTGCCTTGATGGCCGCCGAAGTCAAAAGCCTGGCCCAGCGCAGCGCGGCGGCGGTCCGGGAAATCAAGGGACTGATTGGCGACTCCGTCTACAAGGCCGGCCAGGCCGAGGAAGAGCGCCGTCAGCAGTTTGAGGAACGCGCCAAGCGCTGGCAGCGTTCATTGACTGTCTAAATTCATATCCGCAGATGACGCAGATTTACACAGATAAAAAACAAAACGCAATGCAAGGTCGTGTGGCAGACCTATGAGGACAGGGTTGACGCCCAGGTACAAATCCCTTCTCTTCAATCTGTGTACATCTGCGTAAATCTGCGGATAAACACTTCTGCGGATTCAAATTCCCAACTGAGGCAGCCAGGTTCACTCTCAAGTTCCTCCAGGCCCAGCCGTTATCACTCTATATATAGACATCCGTGATGTGCTACCCGCATTCCCCAGGCGCTCCCCAGGCAGCGCATGCCGCCTTGAAAGACCCGATTTATGTCCAATAGCATGTTTTACACCGGGCTGAGCGGCCTCAACGCCGCGCAGGCCGCGCTGGTGACCACCGGCCACAACACCGCCAACGTCAACACGCCCGGCTACAGCCGCCAGTCCGCGCAGGTCGCAACCGCTGGCGGCGTGTACCGTGCCAGCGTGGGTTTTTTCGGCAGCGGCGCCAAGGTGGTCGACGTGACCCGCAGCTACGACGCCTACCTGGCCTCGCAGCTCAACCAGGCGCAGTCGCTGAACCAGTCGCTCACGACCTATTACACGCAGATCAGCCAGATCGACAACCTGCTGGCCAACCAGAAAGCCGGCCTGGCGCCCCAGCTGCAGTCGCTGTTCACCAACATCCAGGCGGTGGCCAACACGCCGGCCGACCCGGCCGCGCGCCAGCAGCTGATCAGCTCCGCCCAGGCCGCGGCCAACCAGTTCCGCTCCATGGACCAGTACCTGAGCGGCCTGAACAAAACCACCAACGACCAGATCTCTGGTACCGTCGACCAGATCAACAGCTATGCCGAGCAGATCGCCAGCCTCAACAAACAGGTGGCCCTGCTCAGCAACGCCTCGGGCGGCCAGGCCCCCAACGACCTGCTGGACCAGCGCGACCAGCTCGTCAACCAGCTCGGGCTGCTGGTGGGCACCAAGCTGGTGGTGCAGGACGGCGGCCAGTACAACATCACCATAGGCAATGGCCAGTCCCTGGTGCTGGGCGACAGCGCCAACAAGCTTGCGGCGGTACGCTCGGCGGCCGACCCCAGCCGAACGGCCGTCGCGGTGGTCAATGCGGCCGGCATGGCGGTGCAGATGCCGGACAGCATGCTCAGCGGCGGCGCCCTGGGTGGGTTGATGCAGTTCCGCAACGAAACCCTGGCCCCCGCGCAGAACGCGCTGGGCCGTATCGCGATCGCGCTGTCGGACGCCTTCAATGCCCAGCACAAACTGGGCATAGACCTGAACGGCGCGCTGGGCGGCGACTTCTTCTCGCAGGCCAGTCCCGGCCTGCTGGCCAACAGCCGCAACACCGGCAACCTGGTGCTCACGCCCTCGTTTTCCAACACCAGCCAGCTGACCACCAGCGACTACCGCCTGGACGTGGGCGCCGGCCCCAGCTACACGCTGACCCGCCTGTCGGACAACCAGGTGATACCGATGACCGCGGGTTTCCCGGGCGCCGCGCCCGCCAACACCACGAGCTTTGACGGCGTCACGCTGACCTTGGCCAGCGGCGCCGGCGCGCCCGGCGATTCGTTTTTGATCCAGCCCACGCGCACCGGCGCGCGCGACCTCACGGTGCTGGTCAGCGACCCGGCCAAGATCGCGGCGGCTTCGCCCATAGCTACCGGCAACACGGCCGCCAACCAGGGCAGCGGCAAGATCAGCGCCGGCAAGGTGGATGCGGCCTACCCCGCCACGCCGCTGGCCGCGAAGGTGACGCTCACTTACGACGCGGCCACCAACCAGCTGTCGGGCTTCCCGGCCGGCGCGGCCGTGACCGTGACGCGCGCCGACGGCACGCCCGACCCGGCCAGCCCGTACGCGCCCGGTGCCTCCGTCAGCTACACACCGGGCGCGACCCTGAGTTTTAACGGCATCAGCCTCACGATCAGCGGCACGCCGGCCAACGGCGACAGCTTTACCGTGGACAAAAACACCGGCGGCATCTCCGACGGCAGCAACGCGCTGCTGCTGGGCGCGCTACAGAACAAAAAAACCATGGGCGGCGGCACGGCCAGCTTTAACGACTCGTACGCGCAGCTGGTCAGCAGCGTCGGCAACAAGGCCAGGCAGATCCAGATCGCCGGCACGGCGCAGACCAGCCTGGCCACGCAGATACGCTCGGCCCAGCAGTCGGTCTCCGGCGTCAACCAGGACGAGGAAACCGCCAACCTGCTGATGTTCCAGCAGATGTACCAGGCCAATGCCAAGGTCATACAGACGGCATCGACCATGTTTGACGCGGTCCTCGGGATCAACTAAGGAGCCCATGATGCGTATCAGCACCCAGTCTTTTTATGAACAAAGCCAGAGCGCCATGGGCTCGCAGCAAAGCAGCCTGCTGCGCGTGCAGCAGCAGATAGGCGCCATGACCAAGATCCTCGCGCCCTCGGACGACCCGCTGGGCGCCACGCGCGCGCTGGCGGTCTCGCAGTCCATCGCGCTGAACTCGCAGTACGCCACCAGCCGCAAGCAGGCCGGGCAGATGCTCTCGCTCGAAGAAAACTCCCTGCAAAGCGTGACCACCGTGCTGCAGAACGTCAAAAGCCTGCTGGTCGAGGCCGGCAACGGCACCATGACGGACGCCGACCGCGCCACCCTGGCCACCACCTTGCAAAGTGCGTTTGACCAGCTGCAGGGCCTGGCCAACACCGACGACGGCAACGGCCAGTTTTTGTTTGCCGGCTTCAAGACGGGCAGCCCGCCCTTTGTGAAACAGCCCGACGGCAGCATCCTCTATGCCGGCGACCAGGGCCAGCGCCTGATGCAGGTCGACGTGTCGCGCCAGATGGCCGGCAGCGACGACGGCCGCAGCATTTTCCAGAGCGTGCAGGGCGGCGCGGGTTATGTCACCCAGGCCCAGGCCGGCAACACCGGCAGCGGCGTGTTCGGCGCGACCTCGGTGACCAATATCGCCGACCCCAACTACGGAAAAGACTTCGTCATCACCTTCACCACGCCGACCACCTACCAGGTCGACACCAACACGCTGCCGCCGGTCGCCATCGTGCCTTCCACCATCTTCACCCCCGGCAGCCCGATTCAGTTCGGCGGCCTGCAGCTCAGCATCACCGGCGCGCCCGCAGCAGGCGACAGCTTCCACGTGGCCACCGCCAAGAACGCGGGCACCGACGTCTTCGCCGCCATCAGCGACGCCATCGCCGCGCTACGCGCCCCGGTCAACGGCGCCGGCCCGGCCGCGCAGTCCAAGCTGCTCAACGCCTTGAGCACCGCCAACCGCAAAATCACCAACGCCCACGACAACGTGCTCACGGTGCGCGCCTCTGTCGGCACCCGCCTGCAGGAACTCGACGCCCTGGGCGACACCGGTGACAGCCGCGCCCTCTACGACAAAAGCTATTTGTCAGACCTGCAGGACCTGGACTACGCCAGCGCGATTGCCGAGTTCTACCAGCGCCAGACTGCGCTCCAGGCCAGCCAGCAGACCTTTGTGCGGATTCAGCAGATTGCTTTGTTTAACTATCTGTGAAGGTGGGACGTCTGCGAATCTGCGGGTATAAATTCATCCGCAGATTTCGCAGATTGACACAGATGGAAGAGAGGGAGTTTGTACTCAGGACTTCATCTCTCTCTATCCCTGCATGCCAGCCGCCACACAACATGGCATTGCATTTGTCTTTATCTGCGGAAATCTGCGAAATCTGTGGATGGATTCATCTGCCTACTGCCGCAATCCCTGCAAAACCCCTAGCGTCCCCGCAAACGCGGCCGCGAAGCGCGGCTCCAGAAAGGGCGCGAGGTATTGCATCAACAGCTGCAGCATGGCAATGCCGGCCAGCAGGGTGATGGGGAAGCCGACCGCAAAAATGCTGAACTGCGGTGAGACGCGGTTCAGGATGCCCATGGCCAGGTTCAGGGTCAGCAGGGTGGCGATCAGCGGCAGGGCCAGCATGAGGCCGCCGGCCATGATCTCGCCGCCGGCATTGGCCAGCAGGAACCAGCCGCCGGCCGCCAGGGGCGCGTCGGAAATCGGCAAGGCCTGGAAGCTTTCGGCCAGCACCATGACCAGCATCAAATGGCCGTCGACCGCCAGAAAGATCAGCATGGCCATGACGTTGAGCAGGCGGGCGACGACCATGGTGTTGCCGCCGCTGGTGGGGTCGAAGAAAGACGCGAAGGACAAACCCATTTGCAGGCCTGCGTATTCACCGGCGGCCTGCACGGCCGCGAAGACCATGCGCATCGAGAAACCCATGGCCGCGCCAATCAGGATTTGCTGGACCAAAATCCAGAAGCCGGCCGCGGAGACTATGGGCACGGCCGGCATGGCGCCCAGCGTGGGTGCGACGACGATGGCCAGCAGTGCGGCCAGGGCGACCTTGGCGCGGCGCGGCACGGCGTGTTCGCTGAAGATGGGGGCGGTGCTGACCAGGGCCAGCATGCGTACAAAAGGCCATAAAAAAAACACCAGCCAGAGGTTGAGCTGGCCCGAGGTGGCCGAAAAAACCGGCTGCATGTTTTTCTTCTTGTCCGACGCGTGTCGGCCTCAGCCCACGATCTGCGGGATGGAGGAGAACAGGTTGCGCATGTAGTCCAGCACCAGGCCCAGCATCCAGGGCCCGGCGATCACCAGGGTGGCGAAGACGGCCAGCAGCTTGGGGATAAAGGACAGCGTCATTTCATTGATCTGCGTGGCGGCCTGGAACAGGCTGATCAGCAGGCCGGTGACCAGGGCCACCAGCAGCAGCGGCGCGCCCAGCAGCAGGGAGAGTTTCATGGCCTCATAGCCCAGCGCCATGACGGATTCGGGTGTCATCTATGCCCCCTAAAGGTAGAAGCTTTGCGCGAGCGCGCCTATCAGCAGCTGCCAGCCGTCGACCAGCACAAACAGCATGAGCTTGAAGGGCAGGGAGATGGTGGCCGGCGGCACCATCATCATGCCCATGGACATCAGCACACTCGCGACGACCAGGTCGACGATGAGGAAGGGGATAAAGATGGTGAAGCCGATCTGGAAGGCGGTCTTGAGTTCGCTGATCACAAAGGCCGGCAGCAGGATGCGCAAGGTCACCTGCTCGGGGCCTTCGAGTTTCTCGATATGGGCCAGCCTGGCGAACAAGGCCAGGTCGGCTTCGCGGGTCTGCTTGAGCATGAACTGCTTGAAGGGCTCGACGCCGCGCTCCAGGGCCTGCTCGGCGCTGATCCTGTTTTCAGAGAAAGGTTTGTAGGCGGCGCTGTGCACCTTGTCGAAGACCGGCGACATGACGAAGAAGGTCAAAAACAGCGAAAGCCCGACCAGCACCTGGTTGGGCGGCGAGGACTGCGTGCCTATGGCGGTGCGCAGCAGGCCCAGCACGATGAGGATGCGGGTGAAGCTGGTCATGGACAGCAGCAGCGCCGGCAAGAATGACAGCGAGGTCAGCAGCACCAGGGTTTGCACGCTGAGCGACCAGGTCTGGCTGCCGCCCGGGCCCTTGGTGCTGGTGATGCCGGGCAGGCCCTGGGCCGAGGCGGCCTCGGGCAGCAGCATCAGCGCGGCCATGATGAACGCGGGCAGCATCAGCAGGGCCACGCTGGCGCGCAGGCCGGGAAGCTTGTTCTTCATCAGTCGCGTTTCTTGAGCTTGTTCAGGGATTCAAGCAGCTTGTTTGAAAATGCACCGGCGCCGGCAAAGCCTGGCAGGGTGGGCGCCGCATCGGCCTCGGGAATTGTTTGCGCGGGCATGTTGTGCAGCGCGCGGACCTGCCCGGCCGCCACGCCCAGCACCAGCCATTGGCCGCCGACCTCGACGACGACCACACGCTCGCGCTGGCCGACCATGGCGCTAGCGACCACCTTGAGCAGCCGGCTGCTGCCGCCGGCCTGCAGGCCGAAGCGCCGCGCCAGCCAGGCGCAGCCAAAAATCATCGCGACGACAAAAGCCAGGCCCAGGCCGGCTTGCAACAGGCCCGCGGCGCCGAAAGCGCGCACCGGCTCGGCCGCTGCCGTAGGGACCGTGGGCAGCGTGGCGGCGGCAGACAGGCAGGTGCTGGCCAGCAGCAGGGCGGCGATCCCGCGAAACAAGGCACGCTTCATCGGTTCAGCTTCTGCATGCGTTCGGAGGGCGTGATGATGTCGGTCAGGCGTATGCCGAACTTGTCGTTGACGACCACCACCTCGCCCTGCGCGATCAAATAGCCGTTGATGAACACGTCCATGGGCTGGCCGGCCAGGCCGTCGAGTTCGACGACCGAACCCTGGGACAGCTGCAGCAGGCTTTTGATGGTGATGCGGGTGCGGCCCAGCTCGGTGGTCAGCTGCACCGGCACGTCGAGCA
Organism: Polaromonas sp. P4_F6; assembly: GCF_056401275.1. Classification (NCBI taxonomy): domain Bacteria; kingdom Pseudomonadati; phylum Pseudomonadota; class Betaproteobacteria; order Burkholderiales; family Comamonadaceae; genus Polaromonas; species Polaromonas sp. P4_F6. The sequence continues at coordinate 39,627 of NZ_JBFUJQ010000004.1, forward strand.
CGCGGTCTATGTCGCCGCGCGCGATCTCGAAGCCGGTGTTGCCCTGCAGCGGCTGGAACACGCGGTCGCCGGCCGCGGTGGAGGGGGCCGCGGGCGCGGGTGCCGGGGCCGGCGCGGCGGCCGGCGCGCTGGACTGCGCCTGTTCGGCGAGCGCGCTGCCCCAGTCGTCGAGCTCGGCCGCGGGCTGCGCTTTGCTGTCTTCACTCATGGTCTTTTCCCTTGCTGGAGTCGCTGTCCTGGTGGTGGATCATTTTTTCCACGCGCAGGGCATAGTGGTTGTTGGAGGTGCCGTAGCCGCATTCCATGACGGGCACGCCGTTGACCTTGCCGATGATGGTGTCCGGGATCTCGACGGGCAGCACGTCGCCGGCCTGCAGCTTGAGCAGCTGGCCTATGCTGGACTGCAGGGTCAGGAAGTGGGCGCGCAGCTCGACCTCGGCGCTCTGCACCTGCTGCGACAGCTGCTTGACCCAGCGCTTGTCGATCTCGATCGCGTCCTGCAGCGGGTTGGCCAGCAGGTCGCGTATCGGCTCTATCATGGAATAGGGAATGCAGACGTTGAGCGCCCCGCCCAGGGGGCCGAACTCGATCTGGAAGGTGGTGTTGACCACCACCTCGTTGGGCGCGACGATATTGGCCAGCTTGGCATGCATCTCGGCGCGCACGTATTCAAATTCGAGCGGGTAGACCGGCTGCCAGGCGCCGCCGTAGCTCTCCAGCGTGAGGTTGAGCAGGCGCTTGATGATGCGCTGCTCGGTCTGGGTGAAGTCGCGCCCCTCGATGCGCACGTGGTAGCGGCCGTCGCTGCCGAACAGGTTGTCCACGACCAGGAAGACCAGCTTGGGGTCGAACACGAACAGGGCCGTGCCGCGCAGCGGCTTCATGTGCATCAGGTTGATGTTGGCCGGCACCGGCAGGTGGCGTATGAAGTCGCCGTATTTCTGGATCTGCACCGAGCCGACCGAGATGTCGGCGCTGCGCCGCATGAAGGTCAGCAGCGCGCCGCGCAAATGGCGCGCGAAACGCTCGTTGATGACCTCCAGCGTGTGCATGCGGCCGCGCACGATGCGCTCGTCCGTGCCGAGTTTGTAGGTCGGCGGGCCGGCGGGCGCGGCCGGCCGCGGGGCCACCGCGCCGGCGTCGCCGGTGACGCCCTGCAGCAGCGCATCGACCTCGTCCTGCGAGAGCTGTGCTTCATAAGCCATGGGCGGATTCGGGTTGCATCGGCCGCTTTACTGCAGCATGAAGGTGGTGAACATCACGCTGGAAATCTTCAGCGAGGGCAGGTTGGCCACCAGGGGCTGGTTCAGCGCCGCCATGATCTCGGCGGCGAGCTTGGCTTTTTCCTCGGGCGTGATCAGCGCATCGGAGGCGCGGTTGGACAGCACCGTGAGCAGCCGGCTGCGCACTTCAGGCAGGTACTGGGTGACCAGGGCCTGGGATTTGGCGTCAGGCACTTTCAGCGTGACGGCGGCGTGCAAAAACCGGCTGCGGCCGCCGGGCTGCAGGTTGACGGTCATGGGCTCCAGCGCCACAAACAGCGGGGCGGCCGGCAAGGGGGTGGCGGCGGGCGCGGCCTCGGCGCTGCGCCGGCTGCTGAAGTAATAGGTGGCGCCCGCGGCTGCGGCGGCGGCCACGACCGACAGGGCGATCAACAGGGCGATGAGCCGGGGCGAGGGCGAGGGCTGGCGCGTGCTCAATGTCTTCGCAGGGAGTGTGCTGGTAGCCATGGCTGTAGGGGAGTGGAGGGGTCAATGGATTGTTGGGGAAAAGGCCTGCAGGGCATCGCTGGAGCAGCAGGGGGAAAACGCTTCAACTTCGGCATTTGCCGGGCGCGTCCTCCTGCCTTGCGCGCGCTCAGGCGTAGGTGTCCACCTTGCCGCGGCGGGGCGTGGGCGCCGTGGCTGCGGGGGACTGGGCTTGCGCATCGGCCTGCAGGTAGCCCGGCTGGCCTGAAGCTCCGGGTCGGCCGTTCTGGCCTTGGTGGGTTTGCGCAAAGGCCGCTTGCTGCTGGCTGCCGGAATCCACCGAGGTATTGCCCAGGCTGATGCCGCTGTCGGCCAGCGTGCTGCGCAGCTGCGGCAGGGCAGCTTCGACGGCGGCGCGCACCGAGGAATGCGCCGACACAAAAAACGCCTGGACCTGGTTGTCGTTCATGCTGAGCGTGACCTTGAGCGGGCCCAGGCCGGGCGGGTTGAGCTGCAGCTCGGCCACCTGCTCGCCGGCCTTGCCCATGTGCAGCATCTGCCGGCCCAGGGCTTTGCCCCATTCGCCGCTGCCGACTTCGGGTGTGAGTACTGCCTGGCTTGGGGCGGCCGCTGCGACGGGGCTGGTGGGGACGGCATGGGCGTGGGCCGTGGGGGCTGTGGTGCTGAGGCTGATGCCGGGGCTGGCGGCCTGCGTACCGGTTTCGGGCTGGCTTGCGCCGGGGGCCAAAGCCTGGGTCGCGCTGCTGGTGACTTCAGCGGCTGCGTCCTTGGCCGCTGTGGTGGCGGGCGCTTTGGCCGCTACGGGTTTTTGTTCCGCGTGCGTGTCCGTGCCCAGGACTTCGTGCGCCTCATCGCCGGGCCGCTGCCCGTTTCCTGAAGATGTTTGAGACGGGTTCTCGTGAGTCGCACCGGCCGGGATGGTCATTGCCCCGGCGGGCAGGGCAAGGGCTGCTTTGTCGCCTGCGGCGGGCGCGGCGGGTTCGGAGGCTTCCCGGCTTTTTGCGGGTCCGGCGGGCATAGCGGGTGCGGTGGGCACACCGGAGGCGATCAGGGTTTGCGGCGTGGGTGCTGGCTCATCGCCGGCGGTGGCGGCCGTGGCCGCTACCGCGGCGGATGCGGCGGGATCCGCGGGCAGTTGCGTCGAAGGCACGGCGCCAAGGGCCGAAGCCGTGGGGGCGGCGGTAGCGCTGTCGGCACCGGCCGCTTTGGCAATACGCGTTTCCAGCGGCACAAAAAGCAGGGCCGCGGTATTGACGATGTCAGCCGCTTCGGTTTTGTCCTCGGCAAGGCGTTTGGCGGGACCAGGGGCTGCCGGTTTGCCGCCGGGTTTGGCGGGTGCTTCGCCCGAGGCCGCGAGCGAGCGCGACAGCACCTCGCCAAAACTTTCGCTGTCGCTCGGGCTGTTTTCATCGACGCGCGCGGAGGCCGTGGAAGAAACGGTGCTGTTGGGAGCCGAAGCCGGAGAGGAGAGGGAAGGAGCTAGCAGGGACATGGCGGTTTCCAGTCTTGAATCTAGTGGCCCTGCAGGCCGGCGCGCAGGTGGAAAAACTGGCGCGCGCTGCGTTCGTCGCTGTCGCGCTGCTCGCGTTTGTGCTGCACGGCGATTTCCTGCAGGCGCACGCGGCCGGCCAGGGTGTCGAAGGAGTTGAGGCGGCGCTGGCTGCTTTGCCAGTCGCCGCGCCCGGTCGCGAGCCGGGTGTCGGCCTGCGCGGTGATGGCGCGCTGCTGCTCGATGGCGCTGTCCAGCGTGCTGATGAAGTGGTTGAAATTGCGCATTTGCGCCGCCGGCACGCCCTCGCCCATGCGCGCCTGCAGCTGGTCCAGGTATTCCTGGCGGTAGCGCTGCAGCATCTCGAGTTTGTCGGCGGCGCTGGTGCGCGCGGCCTGCAGCTGGCCGAGGCGGCGCGTGGCCTCGTCGGTTTTGTTCTGCGCCAGTTCAATCAGCGTGGCGAGCGGCAGTCTGGTGGCCATGGGGAGATTCCTGGGGTTGGGGGTTGGGAGAAAGACGAGATTCAGGCCTGGAAGATGGCGTTGAGCTGGTCGGTGGCCTCGCCATGGCCCACGCGCTCTTCCATGGTCTGCTGCAAAAAAGCTTCCATGCGCGGATACAGCGCGATGGCCTGGTCCAGCTGCGCGTCGTGGCCGGGAGCGTAAGCGCCCACGCTGATCAGGTCGCGGTTGCGCTGGTAGCGCGACAGGGCCTGCTTGAAGCTGCGCACGGCCTGGAACTGCGTGGGCGTGATCAGCGCCGTCATGGCGCGGCTGATGGAGGCCTCGATGTCTATGGCCGGGTAGTGGCCCGATTCGGCCAGGCTGCGCGAGAGCACCACATGGCCGTCGAGGATGGCGCGCGCCGAGTCGGCAATCGGGTCCTGCTGGTCGTCGCCCTCGGCCAGCACGGTGTAGAAGGCGGTGATCGATCCGCCGCGGCCCTGGTCGTCGCGCGCGCCGTTGCCGGCGCGCTCCACCAGCGCGGGCAGCTTGGCGAAGACCGAGGGCGGGTAGCCCTTGGTGGCCGGCGGTTCGCCCACGGCCAGCGCGATCTCGCGCTGCGCCATCGCGTAACGCGTCAGCGAGTCCATGATGAGCAGCACGTTTTGGCCCTCGTCGCGGAAATATTCGGCCAGGCAGGTGGCATAGGCCGCGCCCTGCAGGCGCAGCAGCGGCGAGGTGTCGGCCGGCGCCGCGACCAGCACGGCGCGCGCCATGCCTTCCTCGCCCAGGGTGTTTTCGATGAAGTCCTTGACCTCGCGGCCGCGCTCGCCGATCAGGCCGACGACGATGACGTCGGCGCTGGTGTAGCGCGCCATCATGCCCAGCAGCACGCTCTTGCCGACGCCGGAGCCGGCGAACAGGCCCATGCGCTGGCCGCGCCCCACGGTCAGCAGCGCGTTGATGGCGCGCACGCCGACGTCGAGCACGCTGTCGATGGGCGCGCGGGTCAGCGGGTTGATGGGCTTGGCGGCCAGCGGCACCTCGCGCGAAAAATCCAGCGGGCCGCGCCCGTCCAGCGGCCGGCCGGCGGCGTCGACCACGCGGCCCAGCATGCCGGCGCCCACCGGCAGCCGTTTGGTGCGCGGGCCGAGTCCGCCGGCGTGGCCCGTGGGCGAATCCAGCGCATAGACGCGCGCGCCGGGCAGCAGGCCGTCGACCTCGCTTTGCGGCATCAGGAAAATCCGGTCGCCGGCAAAACCCACCACCTCGGCCTCGGCGGTTTTTTGCGGGTAGCCGGGCGGCAGCTCGATCAGGCAGTCGCTGCCGACCGGCAGGCGCAGGCCGACAGCTTCGAGCACCAGCCCGACGGCGCGCGTGAGCCGGCCGTAGCTGCGTACCGGCACGCTTTGCGCGACCGCGCTGCGCGCCTCATCCAGCGCACCGTGCCAGGCGCGCAGCGGGCTGGCGGCAGGAATATCGGCAAGGGCGGCTTGTTCAGGCATGGACCACGGCCGGGCTGTGCATGGCGGTTTTGACCAGGGCCGCGGTGACGCGCTCCCAGCGGCCCGGCAGGCTGGCGTCCTGCTCGCCGCTGGCCGCCAGCACGCGGCAGCCGCCGCGCTGGCAGTTCACGTCGCTACGGATGCGCCAGCCGGCGGCCTGTAAATCTTCGGCCAGGTGCTGCTGCACCAGGGCCGCATCGTCGGGGTGCAGCACCAGCTGCGGCGCGCCGCTGAGCGCCGGTTCGGCCTGCAGCAGTTCGCGCACCACCGGCAGGATGGCGCTGCTGTCGAGTGCCAGGGCCTGGCCCAGCACCTGGCGCGCGATGTCCAGCGCCAGCGCCAGCAGGTTGTCGGCGATTTCGGCCTGGGCGCCGCGCAGCGCGTCGGGTAATGTCTGCGCCAGCGCGCGCAGCTGCCGCGCCTCGGCCTGGACTTCGGCGATGGCTTCTGCGCGGCCCTGCGCCTGGCCCTGGGCGAAGCCCTGGCGAAAGCCTTCGGCCTCGCCGCTGCGCAGGGCCTGCAGGCGCAGCTGGGCCAGCTCGACGTCGTTGATCAGCACCTCGGGCTTGAGCGGCGCGACCACCGGCGCCGGTTTGGGCTCGGGCGGAAGGTCGGGCGCGGGGTCTTGCGCGATGGCCGTCATTTCCCAGCGCTCCCAGGCGGTGAGCGCTTCCTTGGCGCCGTTGGCGCGGCGCGCGAAGGGCGGCCCGGCGCGCGGTGTGTTGGCGGGCTTGTTATACATAGGAGTCGTTGCCCTGGCCGCCGAGCACGATCTCGCCCGCATCGGCCAGGCGGCGCACGATCTGCAGAATGCCCTTTTGTTCGGCCTCGACCTGGGAGACGCGCACCGGGCCGCGCATCTCGATGTCCTCGCGCAGCATCTCGGCGGCGCGCTGCGACATGTTCTTGAGGAATTTGTCGCGCAGCTCCAGCGGCGCGCCCTTGAGCGCGATGATCAGCGACTCCGACTCGACCTCCTTGAGCAGCAGCTGCACGCTGCGGTCCTCGAGCTCGAGCAGGTTCTCGAACAGGAACATCTCGTCGATCATCTTCTGCGCCAGCGCCTCGTCGTGCTCGCGCACATGCTTGATGACGCTTTCCTCCTGGGCGCTGCTCATCATGTTGACGATCTCGGCGGCCGCGCGTATGCCGCCCAGGCGGCTGCGCTTGACGCCTTCGCCCGACAGCATGTCGGTGAGCACGTCGGTCAGCTCCTTGAGGGCGGCCGGCTGCACGCCGCCGAAGGTGGCCACGCGCAGCACGGCGTCGTGGCGCACGCGCTCGGGCAGCTGCTCGAGCACGTCGGCGGCCTTGTCGCGGTCCAGGTGCACCAGAAGGGTGGCGATGATCTGCGGGTGTTCGTCGCGTATCAGCTCGACGACCTCGGTCGCCTCCAGCTGGTTCAGGCGGTCTATGCCGCTGGTCGAGCTGTCGGGCTGGGAAATGCTTTCCAGCAGGTCGGCCGCGCGGGTGTTGCCCAGGGCCTTGTTGAGCACGGCGCGCAGGTAGCTGCCGGCGTCCACATGCGTGGCCGAGTACTGCTCGGTTTCCTCGCGGAACTCGCGCAGCACCTCGCTGACCTCGTCGCGTCTGACCTGCGCCAGGCTTGCCATGGCCTTGCCCAGGGTTTGCACCACATGCTGGGGCAGGTGCTGCAGCACGCTGCCGGCGCCGGCCTCACCCAGCGACATCAACAGGATGGCGCTTTTGCGCATGCCTTCATCCGCCATTTTTTTCTGTCCAGTGTTTGATCAGCATGGCCACCATGGCCGGCTCCTTGGCCGCCATGTCCTGCGCATACTGGAGGTTGGCCTGGTGCCGCTGCTCGCGGCGTTCGCGCTGTTCCTTCTCCAGGGCCTGCGCCTGCGCGCTGGCCGCTTCACCCGGCTTGGCATCAATGTCCGCGTCCGCAGCGAACGCCGCCGCCGGCGCGGGCTGCAAGTGTTTGCGCAGCAGCGGCCGCAGCACGGCCAGCCACAGATACAGCGCCAGCAAGCCCAGCAGCAGGTATTTGCCCGAGGACTTGGCAAGCTCGATGGTCTCGGGCTGGCGCCACAGCGGCAGCTCGGGCGTTTCGGTGTCGGCGGCAAAGGGGCTGTTGACCACGTTGAGCGAGTCGCCGCGCTCGGCGCTGAAACCCATGGCCTGGCGCGCCAGGTTGCGGATCTGCTCGAGTTCGGCCGCCGTCAGGGCCGCGCGCTTGCCGGCGCCCGTGCCCCCACGGTAATTAACCACCACCGCGACCGACAGGCGCTTGATGCCGCCCGCGCCCTGCTGTGTGTGGCGTATGGAGCGGTCCACTTCGTAATTGGTGGTGACGTCCTTGCGTGAATTGCCGGCCGAGCCCGCGCTGCGCGGCGCCGCGCCGGCCGAGCCGAGTTCGGCGCTCATCTTGAGCTGGGCCGCGGGCGGCGTACCGGGCGGTGTGCCCTGCTTGATTTGCGAGGGCGCGGTGATGGGCGCGACCGGGTCCGGCGGCGGCTGGTTGGTCAATGCGCCGGGCACGCCCGTGGCCGGGCCGCCGCCCCCCTGGCCGGACTCGCTGGACTGCTGGCTGCGTATGGCGGCGGTGCCGGGTTCCTGGTTGGGGCGGAATTTTTCGTCGGTGTTCTCGACGACTGAAAAGTCGATGTCGGCGGCCACCTGCGCATGCACATTGCCCGCGCCCAGGATGGGCTGCAGGATGGCTTCGATGCGGCGGATGTAACCCTGCTCGATTTCCTGGGTGTATTTGAGCTGGCTCACGTCCAGGCCGCGCGTGCCGGCGTTGGCCGCCGAGAGCAGGTTGCCGGCCTGGTCGACCACGGTGATGCTTTTGGCCGAGAGCTCGGGCACGCTGCTGGAGATCAGGTGCACGATGGCGCTGACCTGGCCTTCGTCGATGCTGCGGCCGCGGTGCAGGCTCAGCACCACGGAGGCGCTGGGTTTTTTCTGGTCGCGCACGAACAGCGAGGGCTTGGGCAGCGCCAGGTGCACACGCGCCGACTCGACGGCGGAAATGGAATTGATGGAGCGCGCAAGCTCGCCTTCCAGGGCGCGCTGGTAGTTGACCTGCTCGGCGAACTGGCTGGTGCCGAATTTCTGCGCGTCCATCAGTTCAAAGCCGACGGTGCCGCCCTTGGGCAGGCCCTGGGCGGCCAGGCGCAGGCGTGCCTCGGGCACCTTGTTGGCCGCCACCAGCAGCGCGCCGCCGCCCTCGGTGAACTTGTAGGGGATGTTCATCTGTTGCAGCGACGCGATGATGGCGCCGCCGTCGCGGTCGGACAGGTTGCTGTAGAGCACGCCGTAGTCGGGCGCGCGGCTCCACAGCCACAGCGCGGCGACGGCAGCCACCGCGGCGGACGCGCCCAGCATCAGCGGCAGGCGCGGGTTGGCGCGCAGCTGCGCCAGCCATGGCGGTGCTTTGGGCAGGGCCGTGTCGGCGCCCAGTGCGGCGGAGTTCACGCGCTCACCCGGCCGCCGTCACCGCGCCGCGGGAAGGCGCGGCGATGAAGCGGAGGCTGCGTGGTGGCCGTGCGGCCGGAACAACAGTGGGCATACAACAGGTCTTATTCAATGACTGAGGCGATGAGGCGAAGAGGCAACCGGCATCCGCGCACGGGAGGGGTGCCGGGCGGGTCCTTGTGAAGAATTGTCAGAGCCGCTCGGGCTTCCCGATCCGCCGAATAGCCGGGGCTTTTGCCGTCTTTTGGCCTGATGCGCGCGCCGGCCCCGCCGCTACGCTTCATGCCGTCATCCAACCCAGGGGCGCGCACGCGCCTGAAAGAAACACCATGGCCATTTCTTCGATCGAGTCCGTGCTGCAGCAGATGCGCGCGCTGGCCCAGGCTTCGGCGCCGTCCGCGGCGCAAGGCGGCGAGGCCGCTGGCGGCGGCTTCGCGGGCGAGCTCAAAAAATCGCTGGACCGCATCAGCGAAACCCAGCAGAACGCCTACAGCCAGGCCGAGGCCTTCGAGCTGGGCAAGCCCGGCGTGGCGCTCAACGACGTGATGGTCGACATGCAAAAGGCCAACATCGGTTTCCAGATGGGCCTGCAGGTGCGCAACCGCGTGGTCGCGGCCTACCAGGAAATCATGAACATGCCGGCGTGATGAGGGGCGGGCGCGAATTATTTTCGGCCGCCCGCTAAAGGTTTGAATCGGCCCGGCCGATAAGCTGGACAACGGTGGCTTGCAGACTGTCATGGCAGGCAAGGCCAGCGTGACGGCAAGTTAGCCGGAGTCCACAACCTATGTAATCAGGAGTCCCTCATGGCCCAAGTCATCAATACCAACTCGCTTTCCCTGCTCACGCAGAACAACCTCAACAAGTCGCAGTCCTCGCTGAACACGGCCATCCAGCGCCTGTCCTCGGGCCTGCGCATCAACAGCGCCAAGGACGACGCGGCCGGCCAGGCCATCGCCAACCGCTTCACGGCCAACATCAAGGGCCTGGCTGTCGCTCAGCGCAATGCCAACGACGGCATCTCGCTGGCGCAGACGACTGAAGGCGCGCTGACCGAAATCAACAGCAACCTGCAGCGCATCCGCGAACTGGCCGTGCAGTCGGCCAACGGTTCCAACTCGGTGGCCGACAAGGCCTCGATCCAGGCTGAAATCACCCAGCGCCTGGAAGAAATCGACCGCACCTCGGCACAGACCGACTTCAACGGCGTGAAAGTGCTGGCCGCCAACAACAAGCTGAGCATCCAGGTCGGCGCGAACGACGGCGAAACCATCGACATCAACCTCAAGCAGATCGACTCCGCCAGCCTGAAGATGACCGGCTTCTCGGTCGCCAGCAACGCGCTGAACGTCAGCGCGGCAGCCCTCACGGTCGATCCAGGCGCCGGCGCACCCGTTGCCACCGACCTGAGCGCCGTCGCCACGGCCCTGACCGCAGCCACCGGCTCCACGGTCAACGCTGCCGACCTGTCCCTGCACAACGTGCTGACCGCCGCCGGCGCCCCCACGGCGAACTGGGTGGTCAAGAGCGGTGACGACTTCTACGCGGCTTCCGTGGCACCCGCCACCGGCGCCGTGACGCTGAACACGGCCACGGTCGATTTCACCGATCCCGCCAACGGCGTCGCAGCCGCCGTGACCCTGACGACCCAGCCCGTCAAGGTCGGCACCGATGCCGCCGGCACCGTGACCGCCTTCGTCTCCATCCAGGGCAAGAACTACGGCCTGGCCGGCATCCAGGCCGCGCTGACCGACACCGGCGCAGCCGGCAGCAACACGGTTGACGGCACCGACATCGTGCTGAGCGGCGCAACGCCTACGGCCGAATTCGCCGGCGCCGCCACCGGCAACGCGCTCAAGAAGATCGACGCCGCCCTGAAGGTGGTGGACGACCTGCGCGGTTCTTTGGGCGCGGTGCAAAACCGTTTTGACTCGGTGATCTCCAACCTGGGCACCACGGTGACCAACCTGTCTTCCTCGCGCTCGCGCATCGAAGACGCGGACTACGCGACCGAAGTGTCCAACATGACGCGCGCCAACATCCTGCAACAGGCCGGTACCTCCGTGCTGGCCCAGGCCAACCAGACGACCCAGGGCGTTCTGTCCCTGCTGCGTTAATCGCGCAAGGCGCGCCTTTTCGGAAGGCGCGCCCTCGCCGTGTGCAAGCCAGGCGGCTTCGGCCGCCTGCGCTACGCACTCCCGCTTGGGGCACCAGGCGGGAGTGCCTAGCGATTTTCCGAGGAGAGCCCCGCATGACTATTTCCGCCAACGCCGCCAACGCCGCCAATGCCGCCACGACCGCGACGGCCGCCGCGTGGCGCGATGCCGCGCCGCTGCCGCCCGCCCCTTCAGCCCGCGCCGGCGCGGCCCGCGAGCTGCCGGCCGAACCCCCGCCCAAGGCGCAGCCCGAACGCGAACGCAGCGCGCTGGCCGAGATCAACGAGTCCTTGCGCATGTCCTCCATCGGCGTGCAGTTCGAGTTCGACAAGGAGGCCGACACCATGGTCGTCAAGGTGGTCGACGTGGAGAGCGGCGAGCTGATCCGGCAGATGCCATCGGAAGAGGTGGTGCGGATTTCGCGCGCGCTCGGCAAGCTACAGGGCCTGCTGGTCCACCAGGCCGTTTAGTGCCGCTCAAAAACCCTCCCGGCGTTGTTGCGTCGCCTTGCCGTGCTGCTGCACTGTCTGCGGCGACGCGCCTGGCCAGGACCGCTTCGCTGGGTTTTGTGAGCAGCACTTTCATTCAAGAAGATTGAGGAATATTTCATGGCATCGATTTCAAGCCTGGGCGTCGGGTCCAACCTGAACCTGAACGACCTGCTCACCGACCTCACCAAGGCGGAAAGCCAGCCGCTGGTGCTGCTGCAAAAGCAGCAGATCAGCTACACCGCGAAGCTGTCGGCCTACGGCACGCTCAAAAACGCGCTCAGCACCCTGCAGACGGCGGCGGCCAAGCTGTCCGACGCCAATTTGTTCCAGGGCATCAAGACGACGTCCAGTGCGAGCGACGTGCTCTCGGCCACGGGCCAGGCCTCGGCCACCGCCGGCATTTACACGGTGGACGTGAGCCGGCTGGCCAGCGCGCAGTCGCTGGCCGCGGCCGGTGTCTCCAGCACCAAGGCCGCGGTGGGCAAGGGCACCGTCACCATAGATTTCGGCAGCATCTCGGGCGGAACATTCAACGACGCCACCGGCACCTACAGCGGCGCGAGCTTCACGCCGGACGCCGCGCGCGCCGCGAAGTCCATCGTGATCGACGACAGCAACAATTCGCTCGAGGGGCTGCGCGACGCGATCAACAAAAGCACCGACATCGGCGTGACGGCCAGCATCGTCAATGACGGCGGCGCTTCGCCCTACCGCCTGGTGCTGACCTCCAAGGAAACCGGCGAAGCTTCGAGCATGCGCATTTCCGTCGCCGGCGACGCCAGCCTGCAGGGCTTGCTCAACCATGACGCGTCGGGCGCGCAGGCCCTGCGGCAGACGGCGGCGGCCGGCAATGCGGCGCTCAAGGTCAACGGCATCCCGGTGAGCTCCAAAACCAACACGGTGGTCGACGCCGCGCCCGGCGTGACCATGACGCTGGCGAAAACCGGCACCAGCACGCTGACGGTGAGCCGGGACACCTCGGCGGTGGAGGCGGCCATCACCGGCTTCGTCACGGCCTACAACAGCCTGCAGACCACGGCGGCGCAGCTGACCAAATACGACACCGAAAAGCAGACCGGCGCAGCCCTGGTTGGCGACTCGACACTGCGCACCATACAGACGCGCATACGCGCGGCGCTCAACACGCCGCAGGCCGGCGAGCTCAAGGTGCTGTCGCGGGTCGGCGTGAGCTTCCAGAAGGACGGCACCCTGGCCTTCGACGCGTCCAAGCTCAAGGCCGCGTTCGCGGACAAGCAGGGCGCGGTGGCCGAGCTGTTCGCCGGCAACGGAACGACGGGCGGCATCGGCAAGCAGGTGTCCTCGCTGCTGGACGGCTTCACCAGCAGCACCGGCATGATCAGCGCGGCCGCGACCGGCGTGGAGACCACGCTGAAGTCGCTGGACAGCCAGTACACCGCGACCCAGAGCCGGGTGGACGCGACGATCGCGCGCTACAAGGCGCAGTTCACCCAGCTGGACCTGCTGGTCTCGCGCATGAACTCCACCGCCAGCTACCTGACCCAGCAATTCGCCAACATGAGCTCGAGCAATTCGAGCAAATAAGCCAGCCGGCCGTTACTCCCGATGCACACCCAGCCCCACACCCAACCCTATAGCTACCACCCGGGCGCCAGCGCCTATGCCAAGGTCGGCACCGAGAGCGCGGCCATGAGCGCCTCGCCGCACCAGCTGATCACCATGCTGTTCGACGGCGCCAAGACGGCCATCGCGATGGCGCGCCACCATATGGCGAACAAGGATATCGGCGCCAAGGGCCAGGCCATTTCCAAGGCCATCAATATCGTCGACAACGGCCTGAAGGCCAGCCTGGACGCGGACGCCGCGGGCGCGGCCGGCGCCCAGCTGGTGGCGGACCTGTCGGCGTTTTACGCCTATGTCACGCAACGCCTGCTGTATGCCAACCTGCGCAACGACCCGGCGCTGCTGGACGAGGCCGACCGGCTGCTGGACAGCGTGAGCTCGGCCTGGCGCGAGATCGATCCGCAGCGGCCGCGGCCGCCGCAGGTGCCGGCCGCGCCCGCGGTGTCGCGTTTTTCCACGGGGGCTTGAGGCATGGGATCACAAAGTGAAGTGATGCACTGCTACGAGCAGATCGCCCCGCTGACCGAGCGCATGCTGGTGCTGGCGCGCGCCAAGCAGTGGGGCGAGCTGCCCCGGCTTGAAGGGCAGTGCAGCAGCATGGTGGAGCGCCTGAAGGACATAGAGCCGCTGAGCACGCTGGACGAGGCGCAGTCGGCGCGCAAGTATGTGCTGCTGGGCCGCATCAGCGCCAACTCGAGTGAAATCGTCAACATGATCATGCCCCAGCTGTCCAGGCTGGTCGGCGTCATGAAAAGCCTGGACCGGCAGCGCAGCCTGCACAGGGCCTACGGCCAGCCGGACGACGCCTACCTGCCATGAGCGGCGTGACGCCTCTGGTGGATACCTTGCTGGCCACGCGGCTGGGGCAGCGCGTGGACCTGGTACCGCTGAAGGCGCAGGCTGAAATTGCCGGCCCGGGCGCCGTGGCGAATGTGCAGAAGGTGGACAACGACATCCGCCTGCCTTCGCGCGAGGCCTTGCAGCGCGAGCTGGGTGTGGGGCTTGTCGCTCGCAGCGGCATCCCGGCAAGCCCGGCCCCTGCCAGGGCCGAAGCCGCCGTCACCCTGAGCGCGGCCGCGCGCACGGTCAGCGCGCTGCTGGAGCTGCCGGTGGGCAGCACGCCCGCCGTGCGCGGCCAGGCGGTGCTGCAGCCCGACATGCGGGCCTCCGCGGTGCCGGTGCTGGCGGCCGCGCTGGCGCGCACGGTGGCCGAATCAGGGCTTTTTTACGAATCGCATCTGCAGCAATTCACGGCCGGCCAGCGTACGCTGGCGCAGCTGGCACGCGAGCCGCAAGCCGGCCTGGCCTTGCCGGCTGCGCAGTCACTGGATGTGAGCACCCCCTCACCGCCTGGTGCCGCCGGTTCCTCCTTGGCTTCTCTTGTGCTGCTGCTGGAGGAGATGGCGGCACTGCCGCCTGTTCCGCCCGCTCCGCCTGCTTCACGCGCCGCGCCTTCTTTGGCCGCGTCCCTGGGCAAAGCCGGCCAGCCCGAACCTACGGGCCAGTCCGTGACCTACGGGCCCAGCGGCCTGCCGGAGCCGGCGCCGCCCAGCCCGCACGATTTTTCGCTGCCCGAGGCCGACCCGCCCGTTTCCAGCGTTGCTTCCGTGGACAGCGCGCGCGACGGCCATCCCGCGGCGGCGATACATCCCGAAGCCCTGGGCCTGGTGCGCCAGCAGCTCGAGATGCTGGCGCAGCCGGTGTTCCGCTGGAGCGGCGAGGGCTGGCCCGGCGTTCCCATGGACTGGGAAATACACCAGGAAGGCCAGGAGCCCGAGCCAGGCCGCGAGCGCCAGGCCGGCGAGGGCGGCGCGGAAACCACGCCCGCCGCCTGGGTCACCCGCATGAGGCTGCAGCTGCCCCGGCTGGGAACGCTGGACGTGCGCCTGGGGCTTAACGGCACGGCGCTGCAGCTGCGCCTGGACGCCTCGCGGGACGGTACGGCGGCCGTGCTGAATCAGGCCGGCGGCCAGCTGTCGCGGCGCCTGCAAGGCGTGGGGCTGGCGCTCACGGACTTGCGCATAGGCGGTGCGGCCGGCATGGCCGACCCCGCAGATTCGGCGGATTCAGGGGGAAATGGCGATGCCTGACAAGTCGTCTGACGAGAGGGCGGAGGGCCGGGCCGGCAGCCCTCAGGGCCCCCGCGCCGAAGCCGTGGCGCTGTCCCTGGGCGCCGCCGGCGAGGCGCCAACCGTGGTGGCCAAGGGCTATGGCGCGGTCGCCGAAGCCATTGTCCAGCGTGCAAAAGACAGCGGCCTCTACGTTCACGCCTCGCTGGAATTGGTGAAATTGTTAATGCATGTAGATCTGGACAGCAGAATTCCGCCAAATTTGTACCTCGCTGTTGCAGAAATGCTCACATGGGTCCATCAATTAGAAAATGAAGAAAAGAGTACTTAAACATTAGTCAATCGATTTTCTATCAGCCTGAAATACCCATATTTTCATTAAATTCTTCGGTTTATTGCTAATTTTTCTTGTTTTGACGCTTAAATGTTATGTAATTGATAAATTTGATTTGTTCATGTAATTGTCAGTTTAATGTGTTAAAAATTGCAATTGAGAGGAAGTCGTACGACAAGCCGCTCAATCAATCTGTGACAGGTGACGAAATTGACTGTGATGGATGACTCGTTCACCGCTCTACATGCAAATTTTGAAAGAACAGGAACGCAACGTGATTGACACTGGTACCGCCAACGACATTGGCGACTTGAATTTGGCCTACCTGCTGCTCGCCAAGCGGCTGGTGACGGAGGACATTGCGCTGGCGATGTACCGGCTCGGCATGAGCCGGGAGCTGGCTGACCTGCTGGGCAGCCTGTCACTTTCCCAGATTGTGAAATTGGCGGGCTCCAGCCTGCTGCTGTGCCGTTTCCGCTTCGACGACCATCCCATGCTGTCGGCGCTGACCCTGGAAGGCAAGAACCCGGCGCTGCAGCAGGCGCATGCCGCGATCCTGTTGTCGGGCCAGCAGCTTGAGGCGGTCCGGTGATGTCCCGCGTTCCGGCCTCGAGCCGCTCCTTGCCCGGAAATCGCCATGGCCGGTAAAAGCGTGATCGTGGAGGCCAGGGAAATCCACCTGGCCATGGACCTGATCAAGCTGGGCGCCCGCCTGCAGTTCCTGGAGGCCGAAACCAGCCTGAGCCGGGACCGGCTGATCAAGCTCTACAAGGAGCTCAAGGGGACCTCCCCGCCCAAGGGCCTGCTGCCCTTTTCCACGGACTGGTTCATGACCTGGCTGTCCAACATCCACTCGTCGATGTTCTACAACATCTACCGCTTCATGGTGGTCCACGGCGGCTGCACGCGCATCAACGCCATCATCAAGAGCTACCGCCTGTACATCGAGCAGGTGCAGCAGCAGGGCGGCGAGCCGGTGCTGGACTTCACGCGGGCCTGGACGCTGGTGCGTTTTTTCGACAGCGACATGCTGCAGCTGAGCACCTGCACGCGCTGCACGGGCCTGTTTGTCGCCCACGCCCATGACTCGCAGAGCAACTATGTGTGCGTGCTGTGCCGCCCGCCCTCGCGCGCCGGCAAGACCCGCCCCTCGGGTGCCAAGCGCGACGAGGCCGAAGGCGGCAGCACCGCCGCCGCCGGCGGCACGCCCGCGATCTCCTCGTCGCAGTGGCTCGCCAATGTGATGAACAGCTCGCGCACCGCCTGAGGGCGGGGCGGCTTTTCTTTTTCAGATCCGCAGGAGAACCCCATGCTTGTCATCATCGGCTACCTCGTCGTCGTCGCCTCCGTCTTTGGCGGCTACGCCATGATGGGCGGGCATTTCGGGGTGCTGTACCAGCCGCTGGAGCTGCTCATCATCGGCGGGGCCGCCGTGGGCGCCTTCGTCGCGGGCAACGACGGCCGCACCATACGCGCCACCCTCAAGGAATTGCCCAAGCTGCTGGCCAGCTCGAAAAAACACGACAAGGCGCTCTACATGGAGCTGCTGGCCCTGCTCTACGTGCTGCTGTCCAAGGGCCGCAAGGACGGCATGATGGCGCTGGAGTCCGAGATCGACGACCCGCACAACAGCCCGCTGTTCGCGCCCTATACCGTGATCCTGGGCGACGCGCGGGTGCTGGAGTTCCTGACCGACTACCTGCGCCTGATCGTGAGCGGCAACACCGACCCCTTCGAGATCGAGCAGCTCATGGAGCACGAACTCGAAACCTACAAGCACGAGGC
This sequence comes from Polaromonas sp. P4_F6, assembly GCF_056401275.1. Taxonomy (NCBI): domain Bacteria; kingdom Pseudomonadati; phylum Pseudomonadota; class Betaproteobacteria; order Burkholderiales; family Comamonadaceae; genus Polaromonas; species Polaromonas sp. P4_F6. The sequence continues at coordinate 56,654 of NZ_JBFUJQ010000004.1, forward strand.
GGAGGTCCCGGCCCACAGCCTGGCGCGCGTGGGTGACGCGCTGCCGGCCCTGGGCATCGTGGCGGCCGTGCTGGGCGTGGTGCACGCGCTGGCCTCGGCCGACCTGCCGCCGGCCGAGATGGGCCAGCTGATCGCGCATGCCATGGTCGGCACCTTCCTGGGCATCCTGCTGGCCTACGGCTTTGTGTCGCCGCTGGCCACGCTCATCGAGCACAAGGTGGCGGAGTCGCTCAAGGCCTACCAGTGCATCAAGGTCACGCTGATGGCCAGCCTGAACGGCTATGCGCCGCAGCTCGCGGTGGAGTTCGGCCGCAAGATTTTGTACTCGACCGAGCGGCCGTCCTTCACCGAGCTGGACGGCCATGTGCGTGAGGTCAAGGCGCGCTGAGGCGGCCGGCCAACGCAATCCGGCGACATTGCCATGAGCGAAACCGCGCGAAGAATCATCGTCATACGGCGCCCCGTGAAGGCGGCTGCCCACCATGGCGGCGCCTGGAAGATCGCCTTCGCCGATTTCATGACGGCCATGTTCGCCTTCTTCCTGGTGCTGTGGATTCTGAGCATCTCCTCGCCCAGGCAGCTCGAGGGCATCGCCGACCAGTTCAAGATGCCGCTGCGGGTCGCCCTGGCCGGTGGCAAAAAAAGCAGCACCAGCACCAACGTGATTCCCGGCGGCGGCGCCGACCCCAGCCATGCGGACGGCGAAGTCCGGCAGGCGGCCGCTGACAGCGGCAAGGACCCGGACGACGGCCAGCGCCTGGAAGCGCTCAAGGAGCGGCTGGACAACATGATCGAGTCCAGCCCGGTGCTCAGGCAGTTCCGGCCCCAGCTGCTGATCGACATCACGCCCGAGGGCCTGCGCATCCAGATCGTGGACAGCAACAACCGGCCCATGTTCGACCGCTCCAGCGCCGTGGTGGTGAGCTATATGCGCAGCATCCTGCGCGAGATCGCCCCGGTGCTCAACGAGCAGCCCAACAAACTCACGCTGTCCGGCCACACCGACGCCACCGTGTACTCGCAGGGCGACAAGTCTTACAGCAACTGGGAGCTGTCGGCCGACCGGGCCAATGCCTCGCGGCGCGAGCTGGTGGCCGGCGGCATGCAGGACGGCAAGATCCTGCGCGTCATGGGCGTCTCGTCCAGCGTGCACCTGAACAACGACGACCCCTACGCGGCGGTCAACCGGCGCATCAGCATCCTGGTGCTGAACAAGCGCGCGCAGGCCGACATCGAAAGCGGCAATGCCGCGACCGCCAGCGCGCCCTTTCTTGCGGCCGGCAAGGGCGCGAGGGCCGCCGGCAGCGCCGGCCCCGGGATCAAGCCGGCCGGCGCGCCGCGGGCGCTGAACCCCGGCCCCGCCCAACCTGAAAGCCGGACCTGATGCACAAAAAAACCATCCTGGTGGTCGACGACTCGGCCGTGATGCGCCACCTCAATTCCGCCGTCCTCGAAGAGGGCGGCTACCAGGTGCTGCTGGCCGGCGACGGCCAGGCCGCGCTGGAGCGGATGGTGGACACCCCCGTGGACCTGGTGCTGACCGACTGGACCATGGTCCCCATGGACGGCTGCGAGCTCACGCGCCGGCTGCGCGCGCGGCCCGCCTCCGCGGCCCTGCCCATCCTGGTGCTCAGCACCCTGAGCAACGAGGCCAGCAAGGCCGACGCGCGGCAGGCCGGTGCCACCGGCTGGCTGTGCAAACCGATAGAGCCCGACACGCTGCTGGCCGTGGTGGGCAGCCTGATGAACCCGGCGCGGGCCTGAGGCCGGCGCGGCAGCCAACAAGAGAAACCTTTCCCCTATGGACATCACCCAGTTCTACCAGACATTTTTTGAAGAAGCCGACGAGTTGCTGGCCGAGATGGAACAGCTGTTCCTGGGCCTGGACCTGGAGGCGCCCGACGGCGAACACCTCAACGCGGTGTTTCGCGCCGCGCATTCCATCAAGGGCGGCGCGGCCACCTTCGGTTTTGCCGCGCTGACCGACACCACCCACCTGCTGGAAAACCTGCTGGACCGGGCGCGCCACGGCGAGCTCAAACTCAATACCAAGATGATGGATGCCTTTCTGGAGACCAAGGACGTGTTGCAAAAACAATTGAGCGCCTACAGGGCCGGCACCGAGCCCGAAGCCGGCATGGTGGCCGAGATCTGCGCGGTGCTGCAGCAGCTCGCGCTGGAAGCCGGCGGAGAGCCGCCCGCGCCGCCCGTTGTGGCCGCGCCGCCGGCGCCGGCACCCGTGGCCCAGCCGCAGGCAGAGCCCGTGGCCGCGGCCGAGCGGACCCTGAAAGTGCGCTTTTCCAAGGTGTCGGAGAACGACTGCAAGCTGCTCAGCCAGGAGATGGCCAACCTGGGCCAGGTGACGGCGCAGACCCAGGAGGAGGGCAGCCTGACCATCTGGCTCAAGACCGGCTGCGACGGCAACGACGTCGTCGCGGTCTGCTGTTTCATCATCGAGGCCGAGCAGATCGACATCCATGAGGAAGGCGCGCCCGCCGCGCCAGCCCAGCCGGTGGAGGCGCAGCAAGTTGAAGCGGCCGCGCCGCAGCCTGCAAGCCAGTCCGCGCCCGCCGCCGCAAACGCGCCGGCCGCCGCCGCGGTGCAGAACAAGGAATCGAGCTCGATACGCGTGGACGTCGAAAAAGTCGACCAGATCATCAACCTGGTGGGCGAGCTGGTGATCACCCAGTCCATGCTGACGCAGACCGCCTCCCTGCTGGACCCGGTGGTGCACGAGCGCCTGCTCAGCGGCATGGGCCACCTGGAGCGCAATGCGCGCGACCTGCAGGAATCCGTCATGTCCATACGCATGATGCCCATGGACTATGTGTTCAGCCGCTTCCCGCGCCTGATCCGCGACCTCTCGGCCAAGCTCGGCAAGCAGGTGCAGCTGGTCACGGTCGGCAAGGAGACCGAGCTCGACAAAAGCCTGATCGAGCGCATCATCGACCCCATCACCCACCTGGTGCGCAACAGCCTGGACCACGGCATCGAAGGCCCGGAGCGCCGCGCCTACGCCGGCAAGGACCCGGTGGGCCGGCTGACGCTGTCGGCCCAGCACCAGGGCGGCAGCATCGTGATCGAGGTCAAGGACGACGGCGGCGGCCTGGTGCGCGAAAAAATCCTGGCCAAGGCGCTGCAGCAGGGCATGCCGGTCAGCGAGTCCATGCCGGACGAGGACGTCTGGCAGCTGATCTTCGCGCCGGGCTTTTCCACCGCCGAAGCGATCACCGACGTGTCGGGCCGCGGCGTCGGCATGGACGTGGTCAAGCGCAACATCCACGAGATGGGCGGCCATGTGGAGATCGCCTCCGTCCAGGGCAAGGGCACGACCATACGTATCGTGCTGCCGCTGACGCTGGCCATCCTCAACGGCATGTCGGTCAAGGTCGGCGAGGAGGTCTACATCCTGCCGCTGAACTACGTCATCGAATCCCTGCAGCCGCTGGACAAGGACGTGCATTCCATCACCGCCGACGAGCACGTCATGCATGTGCGCGGCGAATACCTGGCCTTGCTCGAGCTGCACAAGCTCTTCGACGTGGCCGGCGCGGTGCGTGTGCCCACCCAGGGCATCGCCGTCATCGTGCAGGCCGAGGGCACGCGCTTCGCGCTGCTGGTCGACCAGCTCGTGGGCCAGCACCAGGTCGTGGTGAAAAACCTGGAGACCAACTACCGCAAGGTGCCCGGCATTTCGGGCGCGACCATCCTGGGCGACGGCAATGTCGCGCTCATCATCGACGTGGCGGCCGTTCAGCGCGCCAACCGCGACAAGGCGGCCCAGCGCGGCCAGGCGCGCCCGGCGCTGGTGGCGGCCGCGGCGGCCGCCGCGTCGCGCGCGCTGGAGGTGGCGATGGCGGCCTGAGGCCCCCGGTGGTGCCCGGGCCACGCCGGACGCCGGGATGGTCAAATTTTGGGCATCCGGCGGCGCGCCAGTGCCGGCGTGGCTCCGCGGGCCTGTGCAAAGGTTTATCCACAGGGTAGCCCACAGCAACTGAGGGTAAGTTTTGTGTGCCGTGGGGTGGCCGCCGCAGGCGCGCCAGGCGGGACCGGCCACGGTTTTGTATGCCTGTGTATCCGCGCCGGCCGCGGATACAGCCGCATGCCATGAGGCGGTGCGGGCGACAGAGCGCGGATACGCAAGGGCGGTTCAATCATGGGGTGCCCACTCCTGAACCCGCCAGACCATGAGCTTCCTTATCCTTGCCTTTGCCGCCGGTGTGCTGACCATCGTCAGCCCCTGCATTCTTCCGGTCCTGCCCTTTGTGCTGGCGCGCGCCGGCAAGCCCTTTCTGCGCAACGGCCTGCCCATGCTGCTGGGCATGGCCCTGGCTTTTACCGCGGTGGCCACGCTGGCCGCCGTGGGCGGCGGCTGGGCGGTGCAGGCCAATGAATACGGGCGCATCGCGGCGCTGGGCCTGCTGGCCGTGTTTGCGCTGACCTTGCTGTTTCCGCAACTGGCCGACCGGCTGGCCCGGCCGCTGGTGGCGCTGGGTGCGCGCATGGCCTCTTCCGGTGAAGGCGGCGAAGGCGGGAACCCTTCGCTGCTGTCCTCGCTGGTGCTGGGTGCGGCCACCGGATTGCTGTGGGCGCCCTGCGCGGGCCCGGTGCTGGGCCTGATCCTTACCGGCGCCGCCATCCAGGGCGCGAACGCGGGCACCTCCTTGCTGCTGTTGGCCTATGCGGGCGGCGCGGCGACTTCACTGGCGCTGTCGCTGCTGGTGGGTGGGCGCGTGTATGCGCTGCTGCGGCGTTCCCTGGGCATCAGTCAATGGGCCAGGCGCGCCATGGGCGCGGCGGTGCTGGCTGGTGTGGTGCTGATCGCCACGGGGCTGGACACGGGGCTCTTGAGCCAGCTGTCGCTGGGCAGCACCTCAAGGATTGAACAAACGCTGATCAATGTCTTTCAGGCGCAGGTGCCGCGCGATGGGCAAATGACGGTGGCCGATGCCATCCCGCTCGCCGCCGCAAAAGCCGAAACTGCGCCCGTACCTGCATCCATACCCACAGCCTGGCAGGACAGCACCTTCGCGCCGCTGGCCGGCGCCACCGGCTGGATCAACACGGCGCCGCTGGCCGGCGCGGACTTGCGCGGCAAGGTGGTACTGGTTGATTTCTGGACTTACTCCTGCATCAACTGCCTGCGCACGCTGCCCTATATCCGCGCCTGGGCCGACAAATACCGCGAGGCCGGCCTGGTCGTGCTCGGCGTGCATTCGCCGGAGTTCGCGTTTGAAAAAAACGAAAGCAATGTACGCAGGGCCGTCAAGGACCTGGGCATCCAATACCCCGTCGCCATCGACAGCCGGCATGCGATCTGGCGCGGCTTCGAGAACCAGGCCTGGCCGGCGCTGTATTTTGTCGATGCCCAGGGCAGGGTGCGCCACCAGGTGTTTGGCGAAGGGCAGTACGAGGCCTCCGAGCGCCTGATCCAGAAACTGCTGGCCGAAAGAAACGGCCAGGGCATGCGCGATGCCGGCCTGGTCGCCGTGCGGGGCGAGGGCGTGCAGGCCGCGCCCGGCGACCGGGTGCTGTCGGGCGAAACCTATGTGGGCCATGAGCGCGCGGTGAACTTTGTGCCCGCCGGTGGCCTGCAGGCCGACCGTGCGCAGCGCTACGAGGCGGCCGCGAGTGTGGCGCTGAACCACTGGACTTTGGGTGGGCAGTGGCTGGTGGAAGCTGAACGCGCCGTCGCGCCACAGGCCGGCGCGCGCCTGGCCTACCGCTTTCGCGCACGCGACCTGCACCTGGTGCTGGGCCGCGATGCCGGCGCGGCGCCGGTACGCTTTCGTGTGCTTGTCGACGGCAAGCCGCCGGCCCAAAGCCACGGCAGCGACATCGCGGCGGACGGCAGCGGCGTGATTGACGCGCACCGGCTCTACCAGCTGGTCAGGCTGCCGGCCTCGGCCGGCGACCATTTGTTCGAGATCGAGTTCCTGGACCCCGGTGCGCAGGTGTATGCCTTCACCTTTGGCTGAACATCATGAAAAAACTCTGGATGGCCTTGACGTTTTTGGTGGGCGGTTTTGCGCAGGAGCTGCGCAACCCGCTCAGTTGCCAATGCATCGGCGCCCGGCCTGCGGTCGTGTGGCGCGCGGGCCGCGAGCCCGGCTGACGGCTGCCGGGCGAGAGATTTGTACCGCAGTGTGTCCAGCAGCCTTGCGCGTACAGAACATTGCGTTGCCGAGATATCGCCGACAAACCGGCGCCTTGTAATTCATCTGTGCTTCGCGAACGCCAGGGGCGCTCTTCCCGACGCATCTTTTTTTAACCCTCCATAAGGAAACACCATGACAGCCATCAACCTTCTCGACAAAGTCCTGTACACCGGCAGGACCCACACCACCGGCGGGCGCAACGGGGAATCCCGCAGCGCCGACGGCCGCCTGGACATCAAGCTCTCCCCACCCGGCAGCGCCGGCCAGGGCACCAACCCCGAGCAGTTGTTCGCGGCCGGCTGGTCGGCCTGCTTTATAGGCGCCATGGGCCGTGCCGCCGCCGCGCAAAAAGTCAGCCTGCCGGCCGGCGTGGCCGTCGATGCCGAGGTGGACCTGGGTACGGCCGGCGAGGCCTTCTTCCTGCAGGCACGCCTGAACGTCCTCCTTCCGGGCCTGGACAGCGCGACGGCGCGCGCCATCGTGGATGCGGCCCACCAGCTGTGCCCTTACTCCAAGGCCACGCGCGGCAATATCGATGTGGAGATCAACCTGGTCTAAGAGCCGCTCTAAGCCTGCAGACCGCGCACGGCCAAGCCGGCCTGCCCGAGTGATCGGGCAGGCCGGCTTTTTTGATGTCAGGGTTCAGCGGGCGAAGAAGCGGGCAGCACCAACCGTGCCGCCAGCCCGCCGCCGGTCCGGTTGGCCAGGCTCAGGCGGGCACCTATCGATGCGGCCAGTTGCTGCGCAATGGCCAGGCCCAGGCCGGTGCCGCCGGTATCGCGGTTCCTGGAGCTTTCCACGCGGTAAAAGGGCTGCAGCACGGCCTCGAGTTCGGACTCGGGAATGCCGGGCCCGCGGTCCAGTACCGAGATCTCTATGGCCTGGCCGGCATTGACATGCACGGCCAGCTCGACCTCCTTGCCGAACTTGAGCGCGTTGTCGCTGAGGTTGCTCAGGATGCGGCGCAGTGCCAGCGGCCGGCTCATCACGGGGCTGCCGACCCGCCCGCTCACCGTGACTTGCTTGCCGGCGTCCTCGTAGTCGCAGCGCAAGGTGTCCAGCAGGGCGTCGAGGTCCACCCTGCGCGGCGCCTCGTCGGCGCCGTGCAGGCTGCGCGCATAGGCCAGCGCCTCGCGCACCAGGGCCACCATTTCATCAAGGTCGTGCTGCAGCTTGCCGCGCTGTTCTTCGTCGTCCATCAGGTCGGTGCGCAGCCGCATGCGCGTGATGGGCGTCTGCAGGTCGTGCGAAATGGCGGCCAGGATTTGCGTGCGCTCGGCCAGGTAGCCGGCGATGCGCCGCTGCATGGCGTTGAAGGCGCTGGAGGCGCGCGCCACCTCGGTCGGCCCGCCTTCGGGCAGCGCCGTGCCCTTGAGGTCGGGGCCCAGCGCGTCGGCCGCATGGGCCAGGCGCCGCAGCGGCTGGGTCGCGATGCGCACCGCAAAAAAAGCGCAGACGGCCAGCAGCGACAGCTGCAGCAGCAGCAGCGCCGGCAGCCAGGGCGAGATCGGCGTGGCCGCGGCCCAGAGGTTGATGGTCACCGGCGCGCCGTCACTCAGGCGCAGGTGGATGTGCACACGTTTTGGGTCGCCGGGAATGGCATTGACCGTGACCTGGTAGCGCTTGTCCACCGCGTGGGCGATCGATGCGCTGACGCGTGCCACGATCTCGTTGTCGCCGCCCTGATCGGTGATGCCGCCGTCCAGCTGGTAGCGGTAATTCTTGCGGTCTATCAGCGGCAGCCAGTTGGGGCGCTCGGCCGCAGGCACGCGGTCCAGGATGGCGACGGAGCTGGTGATGTCTTTTTCGAGGTTGTCCAGCATCAGGTCGCGGCCCACCAGGCCGCGCTCATACATCACCAGCAGGTAGGACATGGCCTGGGCCGCCAGTATGCCCAGCAGCAGGATCAGCATCAGCCGCGCGAACAGGCTGTGCGGCCAGCGCCGGCGGGCCTCGGTCATGCGGCCTCCGGCCGGCCCTGCACCGCGGCGCTGAACACATAACCCTCGCTGCGCACCGTCTTGATGTAGCGCGGCTCGCGCGCCCCGTCGCCCAGGCGCTGGCGCAGCCGGCTCACCAGCAGGTCTATGGAGCGCTCGAACAATTCGGCGTCGCGCCCCTGCGTGAGGTTGAGCAACTGGTCGCGGTTGAGCACGCGCTGCGGATGGTCCAGGAAGACGCGCAGCAGCCGGTATTCGGCGCCGCTGAGCGGCACCAGCGTGCCGCTGGCGTCCAGCAGGTGGCGGCCGGTGGTGTCGAGCTGCCAGTCGCCGAAGCTCAGCAGGTGCGAGCTTTCTTCCACCTGCAGATTCGGCGGCAGCATGCGCGTGCGGCGCAGCACCGAGCGTATGCGCGCCAGCAGCTCGCGCGCCGCGAAAGGCTTGGCCAGGTAGTCGTCAGCGCCCATCTCCAGGCCCAGGATGCGGTCGGCCTCCTCGTTGCGCGCGGTCAGCATCAATATGGGAATGGTCTTGTGCTTGCCGGCGCGCAGGTCGCGGCACAGGGTCAGGCCGTCCTCGCCGGGCAGCATCAGGTCCAGCACGATGAGGTCCACCGCCGCGTTCTCCAGCGCCGCGCGCATGTGCCGGCCCGACTCCACCTTGGTCACGCGCAGGCCGTTTTTCTCGAGGTAGCTGCCCAGCAGCTCCCGGATCTCGCGGTCGTCGTCAACTATGAGGATGTGGTCTGGCTGCTGCTGCATGGCTGTCCTGGAGAAATGCGTGACCCCGGCATTTTGCGCCAGGCCCGGGGCAGGGCGGGCTTATTGAGCCAGGAGCGCCTGTATGGTTTTTTCGGTCTCGGCGTAACGCCCCTCGCCGAAGTGGCTGTAGACAATCATGCCTTTTTTGTCGACCAGGTAAATGGCGGGCCAGTAGTTGTTGCTGAAGGCGCGCCAGGTGGCATAACTGTTGTCCTGCGCCACGGCATGCTGTATGCCCAGGCGCTCCATCGCGGCCTTGACGTTCTTCGTCGATTTTTCATACGCGAACTCCGGCGTGTGCACACCCACCGTCACCAGGCCCTGGCTTTTGTACTTCTCATGCCAGGACTTCACGGCCGGCAGATGGTTCAGGCAGTTGATGCAGGTATAGGTCCAAAAATCAATGAGCACCACCTTGCCCTGAAGATCCGCCATGCGCAGCGGCGCCGAGTTGAGCCAGCTGTCTATGCCCGCGAACTCAGGCGCGACCGTGGGCGCGCGGCCCAGCGAAAAGAAAGCCGAGGCATCAGGCATGGCAAAGGCGGCGGCTGTCGCTACGGCAGCGGTGGCCAGGAATTGGCGGCGAGCGCTCATGGTCGGGTCCTTGTGATGAGGGGATGAAACGCGGCGCCGGGGAAAGCAGCCGCCCATGCAGGCATTGGAAGGCCGCGAGGTATCCCGGGTGTGTCCTGCCAAGGGCGATGCGTATGGCCGGGTATCGCAGGAATGCGTGGACACAGTGGCATACAAAAAACCGCTCACCCACCCGGTTGCGCTGTATTTTGCTGAGCCCTCTTACTAATTAAGTGTGGTTTCCCGATAAAACCAACACCAACCGCTCGGAAAAGGACGAAGTTACAGCTTTCTTGTTACTAAAAAATTACACTTGTTTGCATGTCCGGCAAAGGGCCCGGCAATAAAAAAACGGAATCAGGGAGAGCGTGATTGGCCAAGCCACACGATGACTTGGGTAGATCACTCGAGGCGGTGCCGCAGCGCACCCAACCATCTGTCAAACCACACAGCGGCGCGCGCAAACTCTGCGCCGGCCTGGCCATGGCCGTCCTGGCCGGCCATGTCTGGGCCCAGCCCGCGCCGCTCAGCAGCGCCGACCAGGAACAGCGCCGCGCCCAGGAACGTGAGCGCTTGCTGCGCGAGCAGCAGGAGAGGGCGCCCGATGTGCGCCTTCCCCCCGCGCCGCAGGCCGAAGCCGACAGGCTGCCGCCCGCCGAGTCGCCCTGCCTGCCCATCCGCGAGCTGAAACTGCGCAGCGTCGCCGGCGAGCCGGCCGCACTGGCTTCGCAATTCGCCTGGGCGCTGGATGCGGCGGCCGGCCCCGATGCCAACGATGCGCCGCTGGGCCGCTGCCTGGGCACCCAGGGCATCGCCATCGTGATGAAGCGCCTGCAGAACGCCGTCATCGCGCGCGGCTACGTCACCACCCGCATCCTGGCCGAACCGCAGGACCTGAACACCGGCGTGCTCACGCTGACGCTGGTCCCCGGCCGCATACGCGCCATCCGGTTTTCCGAAGGCAGCGACGCGCGCGGCAACGCCTGGACGGCCATGCCCGTCAAGCCGGGCGAGCTGCTGAACCTGCGCGACATCGAGCAGGCCCTGGAAAACTTCAAGCGCGTGCCCACGGCCGAGGCCGACATCCAGATCGAAGAAGCCAAAGGCAACGACGCCAAACCCGGCCAGAGCGACCTGGTCATCAGCTACCGCCAGGGTTTCCCTTTGCGCGTTTCCGTCTTTGCCGACGACAGCGGCTCCAAAGCCACCGGCAAGTACCAGGGCGGCATCACGCTGTCTTACGACAACTGGTGGACGCTCAACGACCTGTTTTATGTCTCGCTCAACACCGACCTGGGCGGCGGCGAGCCCGGCAGCCGCGGCACACGCGGCAGCACCGTGCATTACTCGCTGCCCCTGGGCTACTGGACGCTGGGCGCCACCGTCAGCGACAACCGCTACTTCCAGAGCGTGGCCGGCGCCACCCAGGACTATGTCTACCGCGGCACCAGCAGCAATGCCGAGATCAAGCTCTCGCGCCTGGTGTATCGCGACGCCAGCCGCAAGAGCACCGTCAGCCTCAAGGCTTTCCAGCGCCGCTCCAACAACTTCATCGACGACACCGAGGTCGAGGTGCAGCGCCGCGTGGTCGGCGGCTGGGAATTCGGCATCGGCCACAAGGAGTTCATAGGCCAGGCCACACTCGAAGGCAACCTCGCCTACAAGCGCGGCACCGGCGCTTTCGGCTCGCTGCCCGCGCCCGAGGAAGCTTTTGGCGAGGGCACTTCGCGTTTTGCGGTGATCAACGCCGACGCCAACCTGCAGCTGCCCTTCAAGCTGGCCGGCATAGGCCTGCGCTACAGCGCCGCCTGGCGCCTGCAGCACAACCGCACGCCGCTGACGCCGCAAGACCGCTTCTCCATCGGCGGGCGCTACACCGTGCGCGGCTTTGACGGCGAATCCTCGCTGAGCGCCGAGCGTGGCTGGCTGCTGCGCAATGAACTCAGCACGCTGCTGGGCGAGACCGGCCAGGAGCTTTACATCGGCCTGGACCACGGTGAAGTCGGCGGCCCCGGCAGCGAGCTGCTGGTCGGCAAGCGCCTGACAGGCGCCGCCATCGGCCTGCGCGGCAGCTTCAAGAAGCTGCAGTACGACTTCTTCATAGGCGCGCCCGTCAAAAAGCCTGAACTGTTTCGCACCGCCGGCAGCACTTTGGGCGTGAGCCTGAGCGCCAGTTTCTAGTCATTCGTTTTTATTTCAATCGGAGTCTTCTTTATGCCCGTTTTTTCCAAGAGCAGTACCTGCGCAGTTGTCATCGCCAACCTCATGGCTTGGGGCCCCGGCGCATTCGCGCAGCAAGCTGCAGCGCCGGACGCGGCCGCGCCCACGGCCACACCGGCAACTGCGCCCCAGACGGCGGAAGTACGCACACCCTCACCGGACGCATCCGTGGCGGCCGTTCCGCCGGCCGTGCCGGTGGTCGGCACGTCCACATCCGGCGACGCCGTTGCGCCTGTCGCCACCGCCACGCCGCTGCCTGAAACAGCGGCTACACCCGTGGCAACGGCCCCGACACAGTTGGCGGTGAGCTACTCCCGTTTTGGACCCGACAACGTGGCCGTCAAGGAAGTGATGGATGAGTTGCGCGTGGTGCGTCCGCAGGCCACCCACAACGCCGTCGGCCAGCAGGTCGTCCTCAATGTGGCGATGATGCTGCTGAGCGGCGGTCGTGCGCTCAGCTTCCAGGGCGTCAGCAAGGACAACTTTGCCGGCATCTCGCCCGAAGGCGCCGTGAACACCGCACGGCTGACCAATCCGGCACGCACTTTGCTGCCCGGAGAACTGCAGCAGCGTGTGAGCGCCTGGCTTGCCGGCCAGGACAAGACCCGCGACATGAAATTCGCCGGCAACCTGGTCGTCAATTCCGCGACCTGGCGGCTGGTCTACAACAGCCTTGACCCCGCAGACACAAGCTATCGCTTGCGCCTGGAAACCGAGATATTCAAGGTGCGCGAGTCTTCCGCCTTCTTCATGCCCAAAGTCCGCGCCGGGAAGTCCTGCAAATACGAAAGCGACGCTCGTCCCATGAGCGAGTGGCAGGCTGGCGACTACCAGGCCGTGGTGGACCTCGCGCCCGTGGCGGTAAACCAATGCGCCACGGAGTTTGCGGCGCAGCTTGCCGACCTGCTCGAACTCAACTGATCCGCCACGTCGCTCCACGCCCCGCCTTTGGGGCCTGCATTGTCCCGTTCCATTTCTTTTTCCCTGTGAGTCTGTCGTGAACAAAAACCGTCACCGCATTGTTTTCAACGCCAAACGCGGCCAGTTGATGGCTGTCAGCGAGACCGCCAGCGCACAGGGTAAAACGGCGGACGGCCAAGGCACGGGGCCGGGCAGCACAAGCATCACCTTCACGGCGCAGTTGCGCCCGCTGCGCTTTGCCGTGCTGGCCGCGCTGGGCATGGTCCTGTGCTGGCAGCCAGGCCTGCACGCGCAAATCGTCGCGGCCCCCGGCGCGCCCGCCGGCCAGCGCCCCACGGTGCTGCAAACCGCCAACGGCCTGCCGCAGGTCAATATCCAGACGCCGTCGGCCGCCGGCGTGAGCCGCAACACCTACCAGCAGTTCGACGTCCAGCCAAACGGCGCCATCCTCAACAACAGCCGCACCAATGTGCAAACCCAGCTCGGCGGTTTTGTCGGCGCCAACCCCTGGCTGGCCACCGGCCCGGCGCGTGTCATCCTCAATGAGGTGAACTCCGGCAACCCCAGCCAGTTGCGCGGTTATGTCGAGGTCGCCGGCCAGCGCGCCGAAGTCATCATCGCCAACCCGGCGGGCATCAACGTCAACGGCGGCGGTTTCCTCAACGCCAACCGCGTCACGCTGACCACCGGCACGCCGGTGCTCAACGGCGGCGCGCTGGAAGGCTTTCGGGTGCAGGGCGGCAATGTCAGCGTGGGCGGCGCCGGCCTGGACACCTCTACGGCCGACTACACCGCCATCCTGGCGCGTGCCGTGCAGCTCAATGCCGGCGTCTGGGCCAGGGAGCTGCGCGTGGCCACGGGCGCCAACGATATCAGTGCGGACCACACCAGCACCACGCCCATCGCCGGGACGGGTGCTGCGCCGACCTATGCGGTTGACGTGGCCCAGCTGGGCGGCATGTATGCCGGCAAGATTTACCTGATAGGCACGGAAACCGGCCTGGGCGTGCGCAATGCGGGTGTCATAGGCGCCAGCGGCGGCGACCTGGTGTTGCAGGCCAATGGCTGGCTCACCAACACCGGCAGCATCCAGGCTGCGGGTCATGTGCAGCTCACCACAACCGGCGCCGTCACCAACAGCGGCGCCGGCGCGGTCATCAGTGCCCAGGGCAACAGCAGCCTCAACACGGGCGCGGGCCTCGCCAACGAATCGGGTGCCATGATCGTGGCGACCGGCACCCTGGCCATCAACGCCGCAGGCGCGCTGCAAAACACACAAGCCACGATGGCGGGCAATGGTGCGGTCACCGTCAACGCCGCCAGCCTGTCCAATGCGTCCGGCACCGTTGCCTCGGTGGGCAGCGACCTTGCCGTCACGACCACAGGCGCCACCAGCAACACCGCGGCCGGCGGCGCCGCGCAGGGCGGGCGCCTGAGTGCCGGCGGCAATGTGAGCTTAAGCAACACGGGCCTGGTCAACACCGGCAGCAGCCTCACCGGCGCTGCCATCACCGTTGACACCCACCTGCAGGCCTTCAACAACACCGGCGGCACCGTTTCCGCCAGCGGCGCCACCACTCTCAGCAGCGGCGCGCTGACCAACACCGCCGGCCTGATCCAATCCACCGGCGCGTTGACACTGGACACCCACGGCCAGACGCTGACCAACACGAATGCCGCGGGCTACAGCGGCGGCGGGGGCGGCATCACGTCCCAGGGCGCCGTCACGCTGTTGACCGGTGACCTGAACAATACAGCGGGCTCCATCGGCGCAAAGGGCGCGTTGACCGCCAGCGCGGCCAACGTCAGCAACGCAGGCGGGCAGATCGTCAGCGAGTCCACCGCGGGCTTGACCACCACCGGCTTCAACAACAGCGGCGGCCAGCTGCAAGCCGCGGGCAATGTCTCTGTGGCCGCAGGGCCTGGCGCCATCAGCAACACAGGCGGCCTGGTCCGCAGCGGCGAGACCGTCACCCTGGCCGCTGCCAGCGTCGTCAACAGCAACACCTCCGGCGCCAGCCAGGGCCTGGAGGGCAAGAATATCGCCATCACGGCCGCCACAGTCGCCAACGATTCGGGCGCGATACGCACCAGCAACAACGCCACCGTCACCAGCTCCGGCAGCATCAATAACGATGCCGGCCTGATCAGCGCGGGCAACACGGCCACCTTGCAAGACACCGCCGTTGCCAAGACGCTGGCCGTCACCAATGCGGGCGGCACCGTCATTGCCGGCCTCTCGCTGGCGGCCACCGCGGCCAGCCTGGGCGGCAACGGAAGTCTGTTGTCGCAGCAGGATGTGTCTCTCACGCTGACCAGCGACTTCAGCAACACCGGTGAGCTCATCGCCAATCGGGACGTCACGCTTTCGACCACCGGCAACCTCAGCAACAGCGGCAAGCTGCAGGCCGGGCGCAGCCTGGCCGCTTCGGCCGCCAACGTGAACAATGCCGCCACCGGCGTCATCAGCGGCGTCAATACCACGGTGACCGCCGCCAACACGCTGACCAACCGCGGCCTGATCGATGGTACCGAGACCCGCTTGAACGCCGCCACGCTGACCAACATCGGCACCGGCCGCATCTACGGCGACCATGTCGCCATTGCCGCCACCACCGTCAACAACAGCACCGAGACCGTGAACGGCACGCGTGCCGACGCCGTCATCGCCGCCAGAGCGCGGCTTGACATCGGCACGCAGACCTTGAACAACGGCGAAGGCGCGCTGCTCTTCAGCGGCGGCACTGCGGCTGACGCGCTCAATATAGGCGCAAGCCTGGACGCCGGCGGCCGTGCCACCGGCCAAGCCGGCGCCATCAACAACAGCGGCGGCACCGTCGAGTCCCTGGGCGGCCTGGCGATCACCGCCGGGCAGATCAACAACACCAATCCCAATTTCGCCTACACCGTACAGACGGGCAGTGCCAGCGGCGGCAGCGTCAGGGAGTACATCACGGCGCAAGGCAATTACTCGCCAAACGACGTGGGTTGGGTTGTCAGTGCCGAGACTTACAAGGCGGGTGTCGGCGGCGGCTACGCCTACTGGGACACGACGGGCCTGCAGCAAATTTACGGCGGTCCCGGACGCTGGGCGTCGGAAGACGGCATACCGCCTTACACCGGCCACCTTAATGTTGACGGCAAGGGCCGCCTGCTTCTGAAGGGCGCCCCTTATTCGGACCCCAAGTACGCACCGTACTTCCTCGGCCCCAACGCCTACGTTCAAGCGCATTACCTGCTGACGGGCGCCCGGGACGGCCTGGTGTCAACGCCCGTCGCGGCGTTTTTCGGCTACGACGCCAGCAGCCCGGTGTGGGATGTTTTTGGGGTTGCCCGGCCGCAGGCCTCGTCTGATGTGGACCCCGCTCCATGGATCGCGCTGCAGGCGCAGATTGACGCGATGCGCATGACCGTTGTTGCCAACGCCGTCGCCGTCGAGGGATTTCGCGACTACACCTCGTCGCCGCAAACGCCGGTCATCACCCAAAGCACGCCGGGCAAAATCCTCAGCGCCGGCGCCATGACGCTGCATGCGGCGACCGCTCTCGTCAACGACCAGAGCCAGATCATCGCGGGCGGTGCCCTCAACATCACCGGCCAGGCCGTCGACAACCGGGGCCGCACCGTCAGCGTGAACGCCCAGCGCAACGGCACGGCCTATTTCTGGAGCAACTACAACGAAGGCTGCGGCGGCTTTGACGGCTGCGACTACAACTACAACGCCTATCGCGACGGTCCCTACACACAGGACGTGCCGCAAACCGTCACGCTCAATGCCTTCCAAAGCCGCAGCTTCAGCGCACCCGCCGGCACCGGCACACGGGTGGCCGCAGCCACCGGCGCCAGCATCGGCGGCAGCCCCAGCGCGCCCGGCGCGCTCAGCGCGGCCGGCGTGCGCACCGTGCCCGTCAACCTCAGCGTCCCCACCACCAGCCTGTTTCGCATCAACCCCAATCCTGCCGGCGGTTTCCTGATTGAAACCGACCCGCGTTTTGCCAATTACCGCAACTGGCTGGGCAGCGACTACATGCTGGGCCAGCTCGCGCTGGACCCCAGCGTCACGCAAAAGCGCCTGGGCGATGGTTTTTATGAGCAGCGCCTGATCAACGAACAAGTGGCCCAACTAACCGGCCAACGCTTCCTGGGCAACTACACCAGCGACGAAGCCCAGTACAAAGCCCTGATGGACGCCGGTATCGCCTATGCCCAGCAATACCAGTTGCGCCCCGGCATCGCCCTGAGCGCCATCCAGATGGCCCAGCTCACCAGCGACATCGTCTGGCTGGTCGAGCAGGAAGTCACGCTGGCCGATGGCAGCAAAACCCGCGCCCTGGTGCCCCAGGTCTATGTGCAGGTCAAGGACGGCGACCTCGCGCCCGCAGGCGCCTTGCTGGCCGGCAAGAGTGTCAACATCAACCTGGCCGGCGACATGGGCAACACCGGCACCGTGGCCGGCCGCACCGTCGTCAACCTGACTGCGGAGAACGTGCAGAACCTGGGCGGGCGCATCACCGGTGATGCGCTCACCGTGGCCGCCCGCAATGATTTGAACAACATCGGCGGGCAAATCATCGCCGCCGCCAGCCTCAATGCCAGTGCCGGGCGCGACCTGAATGTGGTCACCACCACCAGCAGCGCCGGCAACCAGACCGGCGGCACCAGTTCCAACAGCTTCAGCCTGACGGGGATAGACCGTGTGGCGGGCCTTTATGTCAGCAACCCGGGCGGCACCCTGGTGGCCAGCGCCGGGCGCGACGCCAACATCCTCGCGGGCGTCATCTCCAACAGCGGCGCCAACGGCAGCACTGTGATCAGCGCCGGCAACAGCATCAACCTGGGAACCGTCGCCACGGCCAGCAGCAGCCTGCAGTCGCGCGGTGAAGACCACTTCCTGCGCGACAGCCAGACCGCCGACATGGGCAGCCAGCTGCAAACCGCCGGCAGCCTGAGCCTGATTGCCGGCAAGGACCTCAACGCCAAAGCCGCCAACGTGCAGGCCGGCGGCGACCTGACCGCCAGCGCGGGCAACAACGTCAATATCACCGAAGGCCGGAAGACCAACAGCTTCGGCTTTGCGTTGACCACCGCCGAAAGCGACCTCTTCAGCTCCAGCAGCACCACGGAGCGCCGCAGCAGCGAGCAGGACAAGGCTGTGGGCTCCAGCCTGGGCGGTAAAACGGTCACCATCGTCAGCGGCAAAGACATCAACGTCAAAGGCTCCAACGTCATCAGTGACGCAGGCACCACCCTGGCCGCCGGCAACAACATCGCCATTGAGGCCGCGAAGAACACCAGCAGCAGCACGTCGTTCTTCGAGAAGAAGGAGTCCGGCTTCTTCGAGGAAGGATTGTCTTACAGCGCCAGCGAACAGTCCACCGATCAGAAAAACCGCGGTGCCACGGCGACAGCCAGCACGGTGGCCAGCATTGCCGGCAATGTCACCCTGGTGGCTGATAACCAATACCGCCAGGTGGGCAGCAATGTGCTGGCGCCGGCGGGTGATATCGCCATATCGGCCAAGAGCGTTGAAATTGTTGAAGCAAGAGAAGCAGGCCAGAGCTCAACGGAAAGCAAGTTCAGCCAAAGCGGATTGGGTATTACGGTCAGCAACCCCGTGATCTCTGCATTGCAAGGCGCTGGCCAGACCATGCAAATGGCAAATTCCGTCACCAAGACAGACGACACGCGCGCGCAGGCCTTGGGTGCGGCGGTGACGGCCCTGAGTGCTTACAACACCTACAACCAGGTGTCCAACCTGGTAGCGAACCCAGAGCAGGCGGCAAGTATCGGGATCAACATCAGCATTGGCAGCAGCGAGAGCCAGAGCAACACAGACCGTCAGAGCAATACGGCAGCCGGCTCTAACGTGGTTGCGCGTGGTAACGTGACGATCACCGCGACGGGCGCAGGGCAAGCCAGCAACCTGACCGTTCAAGGCAGCCAGGTAGTGGCAGGCGGAAACACCACCTTGATTGCCGACAACCAGGTCAATTTGCTCGCTGCACAAAATACCTCCAGCGAACGCAGCACCAGCAGCGGCTCCAGCGCCAGTTTGGGAATAGGCATCAATTTCGGCGCCCAAACCGGCATCAGCTTCAATGCCAGCGCGTCGAGCAACAAGGGGCAAGGCAGCGGGGACGATGTCACCTACACCAACACCCAAGTCCAGGCCGGAAACAAGTTGAATATCGTTTCAGGGGGAGACACCAACCTGGTAGGGGCGGTGGCCGCTGCAAGCCAGGTGACCGCCCAGGTCGGTGGAAACCTCAACGTACGAAGCTTGCAGGACACCTCAACCTACACCGAGACCCAGAGCAGTTCCGGCGGGGGCGTCAGCCTCTGCATTCCGCCGTTCTGTTACGGCGCAAGCAGCGTCAGTGCAAGTTTCGGCAAAGGCAGTATCGACAGCAACTACCAAAGCGTTGGCGAGCAAAGCGCGATTCGCGCCGGCGATGCGGGATTCTCTGTCACGGTGGGCGGTAACACGGCGCTTGTTGGCGGCCAGATCACCAGCACCGATAAGGCCGTGCAGGAAGGCAAGAACAGTTTTCAAACCGGCGGTACTTTAACCACCACTGACATCCAGAACCAGGCGCGCTACAACGGTAGCGGCTATAAGTTTGGTGCGGACTTCAGCGGTGCGCTGGGCGATCAAAGCAGCGCAGCGGCGCTGGCCGACATGCGTGACCGTGGCATGACCGACGCACAAATCGAACGAGCCAGCAACACCGTAACCCGCCCTGGCGGGAGCGCTGGTTATGGCCAAGTCAA
This sequence comes from Polaromonas sp. P4_F6, assembly GCF_056401275.1. NCBI lineage: Bacteria > Pseudomonadati > Pseudomonadota > Betaproteobacteria > Burkholderiales > Comamonadaceae > Polaromonas > Polaromonas sp. P4_F6. Next base: position 75,998 of record NZ_JBFUJQ010000004.1, read on the forward strand.
TGGCGACGCTGGCAGCACCACTACGGCGGGGATCAGCGGGATTGCGGGTAACACGGGCGCCCGGACCGGGGATGCTGAACCGGGCCTTAAACCGATCTTTGATAAGGACAAGGTCAAGGCCGATATTGATGCGCAGATCGCTATTACTGCGGAGTTTGGCAAGCAGGCGAGCAAGGCGGTGGGGGACTACGCCCAGACCAAACTCAACGAAGCTGCAGCGTTACGAGACCAGGCCAACAACGAACCCAATGAAGACCGCAAGAATGCACTGAAGGCGCAAGCCATAGAACTCGAAGACAACTGGGGCAACAGCGGTGTGCTGCGCGTGGCTTTGCATACGGTCATCGGCGGTCTAACGGGTGGTGCCGGAGGTGCTGTTGGCGCGGCTGCAGGGACGCTAACTGCGCCACTGGTGGCGCAAGCCCTTGCTGACGCCGGCATCAGCGGGCCGTTGGCGCAGACGCTGACGGCGATTGCTTCAACGGCAGTAGGTGCGGCTGCCGGTGGTACTTCGGGGGCAGCCGCTGCGGCGAATGAGGTGATGAATAACTTCCTGAAGCATGACCAAGCTACAGCAATGATTAAAGAGTTCAGTGAGTGCAAGGCCAAAGGAGATAAGTGCAGCGACACCGATCTGAAAACTATTTTTGAGAAATATAAATTACTCTCTGATATAAATCTCGCTGCAATGCAGATCTGCGTCCTGCGCGGAGATGCCTCATGCGTTGATAGTCTTAACAAAGAAGCGGCTACGGTTGGAGAGGTGTCGGTCGCGGGCGTCGGCGGAATAACCAAACTATTTGAAGACCGTGCGAGTAACGTTCAGTACGGGCACGCGGTGACGAACAATACATCGCCGGTAACTGACGCACAGGCCGCCAAACAAATGGCTCAGGTACGCCAGCAAATATGTGTCGATTCGAGTAGTAGTCTCTGCGATAACACGATCCTGGCGCTAAAGGGAGATGCGCAGATCAGGGCTTTAACTTTGCTGGGCGGTGCGCTGACCGGAAGTTCCATCATGGCGGTTTTGGTCAAATCTGTTCCGACCATGGCAGTCGCTGCAGAAATGACTGTTCAAGCTTGCGCTAGAAATCCGGTTTTGTGCGCCAATGAAGCTGGGATTGCCATTAGCGAAATTCTCGTCGGCGACGCTCTGGCGGGGACGTCCGTGGCGGTAGGTGCCGCCGCTACTGTCAAAGGACTAAGTAAACTGGAGAAGGAGCTTGAGGCTCTTACGACTGGAACAAAGGTCTCAGCTGGAGAGTTAGCTGCATTCTCAACAAAGCAACTCGACAAGAAATTCAAGCACGCCGAAGATTTCGGGATTTTCACGACGCAGAAAAATCCGGAAACATTAGGCCAGTACCGAAGCGCGCTTGAGGCTCATTTAAGTAGCCCAGTTACTCAAAAGAATGGGACTTACCTGTATGTTCCCGATTCAGTCGTCTATTTCAATGCCGCCACCAATAATGTGGTGGTTCTAAATAAGGCCGGTGAATTCGTTACGGGGTTCAAATTAGTGCCAGGCACGCCGCAGTTTGACAATTTGCTGAAGAATGGAGTTTTAAGATGAGTGAGAGTCTTCTAATTTTTGCCAATAGTTTTCTGGAGAAAAGCACCAGCCCTGAGATTTTTGTTGAAGAGTTTATGGCTCGGTGGAAGCGTGAGCGTGATAACGGAGAAATTCTTCTTGATTCGCCTCAGGTGAGCGAAGTGTTGTCTAGCATCTTCTGCTTGGTAGATCTATTTAATGCTGACGACGATCGTGAAAGTTATGAGCTAGACGAAGTGAGGTTGAAGGCTGAAATAGCAAGTTTGTTGGGACGAACCGGCTTAACTTAAAGAGAAAATGATCTGAGCTGACGCTTTCCCCCGCAGGTGACGTCACCATCCTGGCCAGGAAGGTGGACATCCTGGAGGCCCGCGAAACCAGCCGCTACGAGAGTGAAGACAAATTCAAACAATCCGCCCTCACCTTCAGCGTGAGCAGCCCCCTCCTCAGTGCCGTGGAAGCCGGCCAGCAAATGGCGGACGCCGCCAGCAACACCAGCGACGGCCGCATGCAGGCGCTGGCCGGCGCGGCAGCAGCCTTCAAGGGTTACAACACCTACAAAGGCATGATCGACGCCGCGGGCAATCACGATTGCAAATTCACGGTTAGCGAAGGGCTAATTTTTCGAATCAATAACAGCAAGTACGACGAATCTGCTGAAAATATTAAGACATTTCTTGTTCACCTGAGTGAGCTCTCGCCTATGCGGTTTGTGCTGTCATTCCAAGGCGAAAGCGTTTATGCCATCCGAGATGAGAAGCGGGGTTTTGAATGGCTTTGGGATGCTCCAAGATAGCCAAGGGCGATCCTTCAGTGGCCATGCTGGAAAAGTGTGGGGACCATCGAGATCTGACTCGGTTTAGACAGTAAGGGTCAGGCTTCAGCGAAATTCAACACACTATGAAAATCACAGAGATATTTTTTGATGTGCACGATTTTCTGCACACCGAGCGGGTGCGAGAAATCACAATCGATTGCAATGGGGAATTGATCAAAATCTCTGAAGCGCAGGTCGGAGATACAGACCTCTGGATTGTGTTGTCGGATGGAGTCCGCGCTTTCCTGAAAGAGAATCATCACGATGCGTACAGCATGTTTTTTGGTGTTCTGCTAACCGCACTGCATAAGCACAACTCCGCCATGCCGATACGCGGAATTTGCATGGGGGATGTACTGCATGCGCTTGATCACTCGACCACTCAGAATTTGGCAGATGCGATTGCGTCAGGTACCTATTTGCCTAGTAGCGAAGCAGACTAAGAAGCTCGCGACCAACAACCTGATCATTGTTTGTTGAGTTCCGTCGAAATCTGACCCGGTTAGAACAGTAATTTCCACCCTAGCGGGACCCACGTAGGCCCCACCCACTCCTTCACGTTGAGTACGGGTCAAAATTTGATGGAAAAGCTGAGTCAGGCTTCGGCGAAATTCAACATTCCAAACAGTATTCGGCAACTACCTGGAGTGAATCGCGATATTAGGATAGGAAAACGGTGATGATTTTTGGCAACCCAAGTGAACTAGCAATTCAAATTGAAATAGTCCCCGAATGGTGCAGCAATAGGTTTTTAGAGGGGATGTTCTGTGTCTATTTAGATAGGCAACGCTTAAGTCCGTCGCATGTGCACACGGATACCCTGACTGTGGCGACGAGACAGTTGCTCAGTGGACTTAACACTAGCGTCGCTGATGTGTCGAAGCCATGCCCCCTACCAGACGGGCTTGTTGGGAAAGAGCGAGAGGATCTTTTTAGCAAGCTGTATGAGCTTACATATCCATCTAACGCAACAGATCTTTCAGTCCAGAACTGTTGGAATTATGTGATTTCACCAGACGCCATGACAGACAGAGGCTTTCATCTATTCATTTATCGAGATGATTCAAGCGAGGTGTTATTAGGCGGCTCTGTCGATGCTGGAATTGTTGTTTCAACTTCGATGGTTATCGGATCTACATTCGCAATTGCAAGAGAGGCGAACGAATACGTTTTGCGGCACTCTGACGCAAACAATCGAGCAAGCGGAAATCTGACTGGGTGAATCAAGCTTCAACTCAATGCAACACACGAACACCGTGAAGATCGACTTCTTGACCGCTAGCCGATTGGCGACCGCTTTCCTTGAACGGCTATCCGCCGAGCCAGAGGGGGTGCCGTATGTCCTGCTCGACTCCCCGATCCGAGAAGATGATCAAGGGTGGTACTTTCCGTATCAGTCTGCGAGCTTTGTTCTGCATGGAAATTTTGGCGATTCCCTGGTTGGAAATTGGCCGATATTTGTGAGTCGAAGCGGCGACTACGTTGGGCCTCGCCGACCTGGCACGCAGCGGGCCTAGGGGATTTGTGACATTAAGTTAGCGCGCCTCTTCCAGGTGGAGCGCTGTTTGGATTCATTCAATGATGCGGTGTCCCAAAGCGTGGACCTCATTTAGGCCGGCATACGCGGCGTACGGGCCGCTTCACGAGAACGAGACTCCTCTATTTGTGGGAGGCGCCCCAGCCCCTCCTCCACCTGACAAACGTCACAAACTGTTCAAGCCGGGCCGCAGCCTCCAAAGACAGTATCAATCACCTTGTCAAAGCCATTAGCGAGGCGTATCTTGCAAGGCAAACAAGCACCGCAGGGAGACAACGGTGATGAAGATACCGAGCTTTCATGCCAGGTCGATTCGCGCCCACCTGTTCTGGACCTATGCCGCGCTGGTGACGGTGCTGGTCGTCGCGCTGATGGCGCTGGCGGAGCTGGCGGCCAGCCGCATCGTGTTTGACGGCGCGCAGCGCGAGCTGGAGCAGCTGGGCCGGCGCACGCAGGAGCAACTGCTGCGTTTCCAGGAGCCGGCGCGCGCCTGGCTGGAGGCGACCGCCAACGACCCGCATGCGGGGCTGGAAGGCGACAACGACATTTCGGTGCTGCGCATGCAGATGTCCATGCAGCAGCGCTATCCGCAGATAGGCTCGCTGGTGTTCGGCTACCCGGACGGCAGCTTCGTGCAAAACATGGTGCTGCGCAGCGCGCGCGACCGGGCCTGGGCTAAATCACTGCCGGAGGCGCGCTACGCGCAGCAGATCATCCGGGTGGACGAGCGGCAAAAGCGTGTCGAAGAATGGGTGTTCTACGACCAGCAGATGACGGCGATCGCGAGCCAGCGGCGGCCCTGGGGCGAGCGCTACGATCCGCGCGAGCGCCCGTGGTACCAGGGCGCAAGCGACCTTAACCTGGGCACTTTCCAGGCAACCGATCCTTTTGTGCTGAAGGTGCCGGAGGAGTTCGGCATGGCGCTGTCGCGTCCGCTGAGCGGGGCCCGGGGCGGGGTCGCGGCGGCGATGTTCACGGTCGGCGGCTTGTCGGATTTTTTACATGCGCGCGGCGAGGAAAGCCATGCCGAGCTGATCCTGTTCGACGCGCAGGGCCGTGTCTGGGGCTGGTCGCAGGCGGACAGGCTGCGCCGCCTGCTGGGTTCGGGCACGCCGCTGAGCCTTTCTTCTTTGAGCGATCCGCTGTATGGGTCGCTGCACAAGCTGGTGGAGCAGGGGGCGGCGCAGGATATGCCCATCCATTCGCTGGAAGGCGCGGGGGGCCAGCGCTTTGCGGCGGTGGTGATGCCGATGGAGGGAGTGTTCAGCCACAAGGCTTATGTGGCGCTGGTGTCGGACCAGAACCTGTTGCTGGCGCAGGTGCGGCGCATGCGCTGGATGCTGCTGGGGGTGGGCGTGGCGGGGCTGCTGATGCTGCTGCCCATGTTGTTCTGGATGGCCAACCGGCTGGCGACGCCTTTGAAGAACCTGGTGCGTTCGGCCAAGCACATCCGCGAGTTCGAGTTCGACAGCGACATTCCGCAGGACAGCGATATTTCGGAAGTGCGGCGCCTGCAGGAATCGCTGGCGATGGCGCGCATCGCGCTGCAGGGTTTCTCGCGTTATGTGCCGAGGCCGCTGGTGAAACATTTCATTGCCAACCGCCTGACGCCGCAGGCCGGCGTGGAGCAGCGCGAGCTGGCGGTGCTGTGCGCGGCGCTGGACGAGCAACACGCCACGGCGGTGAGCTGGTCGCCGCATGCCGATCATTACCTGCAGATATTCGCGGTGGAGGTGGCGCAGGGCAAGGGCATGATGGACCGTTATGAAAGCTGCACGGCGGTGGCGCTGTGGAACACGCCGCTGAATGTCTCCAACCCCGCGGGTTATGCCTGCGAGGCGGCGCTGCGCGCGGTGGACGCGATGCAGGCGCTGGCCCAGGGGCTGAACACATCCGTGAAGCCGCCGTGCTTCGGCCTGGATTTCGGCGGCGCCACGGTGGGCAATTTCGGCACCTGGGACCACCTGACCTTCACCGCGGTGGGCGCGCCGCTGGACAATGCGCGCGCGCTGGCGCGGCAGGCGAACGCACTGGGGTTGAACGTCGCGGCCAGCCGCGCGGTGGCGCTGGCGGCGGCGCGCTACTTCCGCTTCAGGCTGGCGGCCACGGTGCCGCTGGGCCCGCGCGGCGAGCTGCATGAGGTGTATGAACTGGTGGAGCGGATCGTGCATGAAACCGATGCGAAACACGTCCGGGCGAGCGAGCCGGCGGCGGCCTAGGTTTCACGGCGGGTCCAGGCTGAAAGAGAGGTTGTCGTGAACAGCGTACCGATGTTGACACGCAGGCGCTGGCTGCGCCGGGGCGCCGGCCTGGCCGCCTCGCTCGGGGTCGCCGGGTTGGCGCGCGCGCAGGCCGGCAGGCCCTTCACGATGTCCTACGGCTGGGTTCCGTGGGCGGCGGGCAATTCGCCGGTCACGCAACACATGATCAGCAAGCGGCTGATTGAAAAGCACGCGGCGGAGTTCGGCTACGACCTGACCATGGACTACCGGACTTACCCCGCGGCCGCGCCGCAGGTGGAGGCCCTGGCGGCGGGCCAGCTCGACATGGCGATGTGGGGCAATACGCCGACGATACGCGCCATCGTGGCGCAGCATCCTTTCAGCCTGGTGTCGGTGGCGGAAGGGCGGCTGCGGTTTTTGTTGTGCACGCGCAAGGATTCGACTATCCGCAATGTGCAGGACCTCAAGGGCAAGACGGTGGGCACGCTGATGGGCGCGGACCCGTACAACGCGTTCACGCAAATCCTGCGCTATGAGCTGGGCAACCCGGACCCGGCCGCCCACGGCATACGCATGGTGCACCTGCCGACCCTGCCCGAGGCGGCGCAGGTGCCGGCCGGCATGGATGCGACGCTGGCCGTCTACCCGGCCTTCCTGAAGGCGCAGGCCACGGGCACGGTGGCCATCATGAATTCCTACGGCTACACGGAGGGCCATTACGACGGGCCGGAAGGCAAGGGCGCGGGCATCCTGCTGCCCTCGGTGAAGAACTCGCCTTTTTATCCGGATGGCTACTACCTGCACCGGTCTTTTCGCATCGTGCACAACAGCCTGGTGGAAAAGCACCCGAACCTGGTGCTGGCCTTTCTGCTGGCGCAGCAGGAAGCCGTGGGCGCGCTCAGCGAGTCGGACCCCGGCGTGGTGTCGCAGCTGGTCAAGTCCTATTGGGGCCTGTCACCGGCGGAGGGTGCCAAGGTGGTTCGCGATGAGGTGGTGTTCCGCCGCGGCTGGGCCTGGTCGACGGAGGGCGACGCACTGTCCCTGCTCGCGACCTCCAAAATGATTGCCGGCGCCAAGATCATCCCCGAGCCGCTCAACTGGGCACAGGTCAAAAGTGTGTTCGTCAAGACCGCACCCGTGGTCAAGCTGGCCTATGACAGGCTGGGCGCGAAACCGGCGCTCGCGGAATTCCAGAGCGCCCGGGTCGGCGACCTGCGCGGCCTGCCCTCGTGGGAAATGCAGCGCTGGAAGGACAGGGCCTAGCCGGGCCGCTGTTCGGTCGCTGATTTATTCAGGTGCCCAAAAAAAAGCCCCTGCAGTAGAGGTCACTGCAGGGGGCTTGAACTGCTTGACAGCAGCCTTGTCTGGGATGAGAACAAGGAACGCCGGAGCGTCGTGGTCATTGTAAAAATCGTGCCGGCTTGGGAAAGCCGACAATGTGTTTCTGCGGACATTTGTTGTTGATCAGCGGAAATTCTTGCGGACACCCGGCTCCCGAAAGCCCGCAGTGCGCACATAAATAGTTGTGTTTTCCGGCAAGCATTGCCCGTGCGCAGACAAAGTCCCCTGTACATCCCGGTGTTCTCGCAGACACTGCGGCGACGCTGACCGGGTGGTGCCGCCCAGATCCTCTTAGTAAATCCGCACCAGGCCTCGCGAAGCAGGGGATGCTTATGAGTGCCAGAGACTCTTTTGAATTCAATACCTTGCGCAAAGGCATGGGGGTTCGCGTGTTGCTGGTGGAGTTCCACGAACTCGCTGTCGAGGATTTCCAAAGCCGCCTGCAAATGCTGTCCGCCTCGAGGCTGATCACGCGCATAGACGCCACGCCGCTGACGGGCGCGCCATGGATGTTCGAGACCTTCCGGCATTGTGTGGTTTTTGTGCGCTTGCGCGAGCAGCATATGCGCGGCGACCGCAGTCCGGCGATGAAGGCCTTCCTGACGCAGCTGGCGGCGTCCCGCGCCGTCACCGTCATACCCGTCACTTGCCGGCGCGCGGTCATCGACCACTTCCACGGCCATCTCTGCGGCGTCAGCCCGATGTACCTGGGCACGTCCTTTGTGCAGGAAGACCTTCTGCATATCCTGGGCGCCTGTGTTTTCTCCAAACCCGTCCGGCGCAGGATCGACCGGGTGGACGCTCCTGCGGAACCGAGCATCGCGGGGCTTTGAAGCCAGGGCGGCCGCGCCCAGGTCCGTACCCTCACCGCCGGACGTCCCGGCGATTCCGCAAATTCACTCTCCAAGCGCAAAAAAAGCGGCTTGGCAAGCTGCTTGATACCCTGTAAAGTCAATTTAAATATCTCTTTAATATATTTGCATGAAACGATATTTAATTCCTTTGTTTTAGGAATCTCTCCTTGATTCATTGCCGTGCCCGGGGTTTTGCCGGGCCGTCATCCACCCGGCGCCAGGCGCGCGCCCCGGCTTGCAGTGCCGGTGCTTTGCACGGCTGAAGAAGTAAGCTCACCACCGAACCCACCCTCGGACTTGCACCATGAAGCGAATCAAAATAATCGACTCCCACACCGGCGGCGAACCGACGCGCCTTGTGATTGATGGTTTTCCCGATCTGGGCCATGGCAGCATGGCCGAGCGCCGCGCGCTGCTGGCGCGGGAACACGACGACTGGCGCGCCGCCGCCGTGCTGGAGCCGCGCGGCAGCGACGTGGTGGTGGGCGCCTTGCTGTGCAAGCCGGTGGACCCGGCCAGCGCCGTGGGCGTGATCTTTTTCAACAACACCGGCTACCTGGGCATGTGCGGGCACGGCACCATAGGGCTGGTGGCCTCGCTGGCCTATATGGGTCTGATCAGGCCCGGCGAACACCGCATCGAGACACCGGTGGGCACCGTCACGGCCACGCTGCACGGCGACGGCTCGGTGAGCGTGCGCAATGTGCCCGCCTGGCGGCACCTGCACCAGGTGGCCGTCGAGGTGCCGGGTTACGGCACGGTGCGCGGCGACGTGGCCTGGGGCGGCAACTGGTTTTTCCTGGCGAGCGAACACGGCCAGCGCGTGGCCAGCGACAGGCTGGAGGCCCTGACAACTTACAGCGTTTCGCTGCGTGAAGCACTGGCGGCCCAGGGCATCACGGGCGCCGGCGGCGCGGAAATAGACCATATCGAGCTCTTCGCGGACGACGATGGAGGCGCGGACAGCCGCAACTTCGTCCTGTGCCCGGGCAAGGCCTACGACCGCTCGCCTTGCGGTACGGGCACCAGCGCCAAGATCGCCTGCCTGGCCGCCGACGGCAAGCTTGCGCCCGGCGAGGTCTGGCACCAGGCGAGCATCATCGGCAGCCGCTTCGAGGCCAGCTACGCCGTGGAGGACGGCCAGGTCATCCCGACCTTGCGCGGGCGCGCCCACATGAGCGCCGAGGCGACCTTGCTGATCGAGGATGGCGATCCCTTCGCCTGGGGCATACGCCTGTGAATGCCGACGTGATCGTGATAGGCGCAGGCATTGTGGGCGCGGCCTGCGCGCATGAACTCGCGCGCGCGGGCCTCAGTGTGCTGGTGCTGGACGCCGGCCTGGGCGGCGCCACCCAGGCCGGCATGGGCCACCTGGTGGTGATGGACGACAACCCTGCGGAGCTCACGCTCAGCCATGAATCACTGAAGCTCTGGCACGACTGGGCACCGCGCATGAATGCCGATTGCGCTTTCGCCGCCTGCGGCACGCTGTGGCTGGCCGCCAATGACGCCGAGATGGCCGTCGCCGAAGACAAGCGGCGCTGCTTGCAGGCCCATGGTGTCGCCTGCGAGCTGCTGGGTGCCGCCGCGCTGGCCGCGGCGGAGCCGGTGCTGCGCCCGGGTCTGGCGGGGGCGCTCAAAGTCAGCGGTGATAGCGTGGTGTATGCGCCCAATGCCGCGCGCTGGCTGCTTGCGCAGGCGCCGCGCGCCATCGCTTTTGAGCAGGCTGAGGTGGCCGCCATCGAAGGTTCCCGCGTGCGACTGGCGGACGGCAGCTGGCGCAGCGCCGGCGCCGTGCTGCTGGCCGCGGGCATAGAGGCAAGCCGCCTTTGTCCCGACTTGCCGATACGCCCCAAGAAGGGCCACCTCGCGATCACCGACCGCTACCCGGGCACGGTGCACCACCAGCTTGTCGAGCTTGGCTACATCAGCAGTGCACACCACAGCGACGGCGCATCGGTGGCCTTCAACGTGCAGCCGCGACCGACTGGCCAGCTGCTGATAGGCTCCTCGCGCCAATTCGACACCACCGACCCGGCGGTAGAGGCGCCCATGCTTGCACGCATGCTGGGCCGCGCGTTGGAGTATCTGCCGGCGCTGGCCGGCCTCAATACCGTGCGCACCTGGACGGGATTTCGCGCTGCCACGCCGGATGGCCTGCCCATCATCGGCCGCCATCCGCGCCAGCCTGGCCTGTGGCTGGCCGTGGGCCATGAAGGCCTGGGCGTGACCACGGCCCCGGCCACGGCGCGCTTGCTGGCGGCGCAGCTTACCGGCGCGGCGCTGCCCTTCGAGGCTGCGCCCTACGGCATGCAGCGCTTTCTGGCGGCCGCATGATGGCGGCGTCGAGCCGGCCCGCAAGCTGCCGCGTATCGTTGTGATGGCCGCACATCCGCCAGAGCCTCGACCCGGCATGTCGACGGCCAGTTCCGCAGCGCCAGCCCCTGGATCGCGCCGGCGCGTTTCTGCTGCGCGGTACCGGCAATGCCTTGGACTGCATGCCAATTTCCAAAAAGGTACCGAGATTGCCTTCGTGCGGACAATGTTGCGCCCAATTGTTCTTGAGCGGCCTATGCTTGGTTCATCGCTTCCCGGCGACCGCCATCGATGCCCATCGATGGCAGGACATAAACCTGCTCAGCCATTCAAAGGGACAACCACCATGATGTACTTTATCGAACTCAGTCAGTTCCTGGCGGAGGATGACGCGGTGCTGCAGTCACTCAAGGCGCAGATGGGGCGCGACAAAGGCAAAGCCGTGCATTGGGCCGAATGGCGGCCCGATGGCTCCAATGGCCGGTCCTGCCCCGACGTGACGCTCATCAATGCGGCACGCCTGGACTGGAGGCAACTGAAGTCCCTGGTCGATGAATGCGGCGCCGAAACCGTTGTGCTCACGGGGCGGCGGGATTCCGTGCTTTCCTTGCCGGTGCTGCCCGATGCGGCCGCCTTGAATGATCTGCTGCGCTTCATGCCCCGCCGGCCGGCGGTACTGCCGCAAAAAGACCGCAACGCCCCATACCGGCCGGGCGTGTGGGTCGACACGACGCCCATGCCTTTCATGCCGGTCAAGGCCTTGTCCTGATCCGCGTTCCGTGTGAAATCAAAAAAAACGGAAGTGCTTGCCAGTGCTTTCCGATGTTAAGGGGATAGGGATGTCTGGCGCATACATTTATCAGTTGCTGACGGGTTTGGGAATCGGCGAGCGCTCCGCGCTGCAAATGCTGTCCCGCGTGAAGATGACGGCCTTCGATGCCGGCGACGTCATCTGGCCCAAGGGCGGCCAGGTGGCCGCCTGGACTTATATCGTCTCCGGCCTGGTGGGCGCCAGCGTGCCTTTGCAAGAGGGCGGCTGCATCCAGGTCAATATTTACGGCCCCCGCACCTGGTTTGGCGAAGAGCCCCTGCTCAATCGTTATCCCTCGTGCCTGGACTATGTGTGTCTGGCCCCGGTCCGCGCGGTGTGTGTGCCGGCCACCGACACGCTGGCGGCATTCCAGGACGAGCCGGAATTTTCCCGCTACATTGCCCTGCTGATGGCCTGGCGCAGCCGGCAGCATTCAGAAATGATCGTTCTCATGAAGCAGGGCAGCCCGCCGCTGCGGGTAGTCATGGGCCTGGCGCTGTTCGCCGAGGCGCTCTACTACAACTCGTCGCGGCCGCCCACGCACGGGCTCGAAGGCACTTCCGTGGAGATTCCCGTCAAGCAAACCGTCATCGCGTCTGTCTGCGGCGTGTCGCGCAGCGTTTTCTCCGAGGCCGTGCATCACCTCGTTGCGGCCGGCTGGTTGCGCGTGAACTACGGCATGCTGGAATTGCGCTCGCTGGAAACCTGGCTGCGCTTTTCCCGAAAACACCGGCAAGCCCGCATGAATATCACCAAACCCACGCTGGAAGAACTCATTGTGCTGATGCAGGAGGCCGCGGTGCCTTGACGCCGTCCGGGGCGGTGTCCAGATAAATCGCCCACACATTGTCTGTACAAAGACAAAGTCCTTCGCGACGCCCCGTCCGCAAACCTATGCTCGATCCCCATGTCGTGTACTGCCAAAGTGGTACCGCATAAAAAGCGCCTTATCGGCTTGCCGTAGACGACACACGGCATGCTCGTAAGGCAGAAGTGCTGCATGCAGGCACACCGGGGTGTTCGCCGCCACGGACCTGCATGGAAGCAGGTGGCACAAGGGGAGGGAGTAGCGGATGGTCATGAATACAGTGGTGCCGGTCTTGCCGCAAGGAAATTCGCGCACCCAATCCTCGGCTGCGCAGCCGACACCCGGCACGGTGCAAGACAGCGGGCTCGCCTGCCTTGTGATGCTCTCGCAGTTCCACGCGGTTGCCGCGGATCCTGAAAAGCTGCGGCACGAATTCAGCCGTGACGGCCAGGCCATGGATGTCGTCGACATCCTCAATGCCGCCAAAAGCCTGGGACTGGTGGCCGCGCGCAGACGGCCTTCGCGCGCGCGGCTGGCGCTGGCGGCGCTGCCGGCCATTGCCCTTGGCGCGGACGGCGGTTTTTTTATCCTCGCGCGGGTCGACCAGGACAAGGCCCTGGTCCAGGAGCCGGGTGTATCGGGTCCGCAGGTGCTGGAGCTGGCGGCGTTTCATGAGCGCTGGTCGGGTGAGCTGATCCAGATCACCTCGCGCGCGTCGCTGGCGGGCGACATGGCCAGGTTCGACTTCAGCTGGTTCATCCCCGCGGTCGTCAAGTACCGCCGGCCCCTGGTCGAGGTATTGCTGGTGTCCTTCGTGCTCCAGTTCTTCATGCTGGTCACGCCGCTGTTCTTCCAGGTGGTGATGGACAAGGTGCTGGTGCACAACGGCCTCACCACGCTGCACGTCGTCTGCATAGGCCTGCTGGTCATCTCGGTGTTCGACGTGGTGCTCACCGGGCTGCGCAGCTACGTCTTTGCCCACACCTCCAGCCGTATCGACGTGGAACTGGGCGCGCGGCTGTTTCGCCATCTGCTGGGCCTTCCCATGGCCTACTTCACGGCGCGGCGCGTGGGCGATTCGGTGGCCCGCATCCGCGAACTGGAGACCATACGTTCTTTCCTGACCGGCAACGCCATTACCGTGGTGCTCGACCTGCTGTTTTCCGTGGTCTTCCTCGCGGTGATGCTTTATTACAGCGTCTGGCTGACGCTGATCGTGGTGGTGTCGCTGCCCTGCTATGCGCTGCTCTCGGTGCTGTTCACGCCGGTTCTGCGCGCGCGGCTCAACGAAAAATTCAACCGCGGCGCCGAAAACCAGGCTTTCCTGGTCGAGACCATAGGCGGCATTGACACCGTCAAGTCGATGGCGGTGCAGCCGCAATGGGCGCAGAAATGGGACAACCAGCTTGCCGCCTATGTCGCCGCCGGCTTTCGCACCACCACGATAGGCACTCTCGCCAACAACGGCGTCTCTCTGGTCAGCAAGCTGGTCACCGTGGCCACCATCTGGCTGGGCGCTCAATTGGTGGTCGAAGGAAAGTTGTCCGTGGGACAGCTGATCGCCTTCAACATGCTCGCCGGCTACGTCGCGGCCCCCGTGATCCGCATGGCGCAGCTGTGGACGGAGTTCCAGCAGGTTGGCATTTCCATGCAGCGCCTGGGCGACATTTTGAATACCCGGCCCGAGATCGCCGGCAACAAGAGTGCCATGCCCCAGATCGAAGGCCGTATCGAGTTCGATGCCGTGAACTTCCGCTACCGGCCCGACGCGCCGCAGGTCCTGCGCGGCATCAGTTTTGAGGTCGCCGCGGGTGAGGTCATCGGCATCGTGGGTCGGTCCGGCTCGGGCAAGAGCACGCTGACCAAGCTGGTGCAGCGCATGTACATCCCCGACCAGGGACGCGTGTTGATAGACGGCGTCGACCTTGCCACCACCGATGCCACCACGGTGCGGCGCCAGCTCGGCGTGGTGCTGCAGGAGAACATGCTGTTCAACCGCAGCATTCGCGAGAACATCGCGCTGGTCAATACCGCAATGCCGCTTGAGGTGGTCATTGCCGCCGCCAAGCTGGCCGGCGCCCATGAATTCATCATCGAGCTTCCCGACGCTTATGACACCCTGGTGGGTGAACACGGCGCCACCCTGTCGGGCGGCCAGCGCCAGCGCATCGCCATCGCGCGCGCGTTGATCGGCAATCCGCGCATCCTGATATTCGATGAGGCCACGAGCGCACTGGACTACGAATCCGAGCGCATTCTCAAGGACAACATGAAGTCCATCTGCGCCGGGCGCACGGTCCTCATCATCGCGCACCGGCTCTCCACGGTCCGGGATGCGAACCGTATCGTGGTTGTCGACAAGGGCCAGATTGTCGAGCAGGGCACGCACGAGGAACTGCTGGGCCTGCCGGGCGGGCAGTACGCGCACCTGTATGCGATGCAGGGGGCATGACGATGGACAGCTTCAAACAACGCCTGGGCGCGATGCGCGAACTGCTGGAGCGCTACAAGGCCGTCTTCACCCTGGCCTGGGACAGCCGCCGGCACACCGACACGCGCGGCTACAAGGCCGCCGAGGCACAATTTTTGCCCGCCGTGCTCGCGGTGCAGGAGACGCCCGTGCCTGCCGCGCCCCGCGTCTTCATGTGGCTGCTTATCGTGTTCGCCCTCATCGCCGTCACCTGGAGCGTGTTTGGAAAGATCGATATCGTCGCGGTTGCCAGCGGCAAAATTGTTCCCAGCGGCTATACCAAGGTGGTGCAGCCGCTGGGCGCGGCGGTGGTCAAGGCCATCCATGTGAGAGACGGGCAAGCCGTCAAGGCCGGCGACCTGCTGGTGGAACTCGACGCCACCACCGAGGCCGCCGACATCGAGCGCTCCCGCGCCGAGCTTGAAGCCGCCCTTCTGCAGGCCGCGCGCGCGGGCGCCTTGCTGGATGCGATGGCCCGCGCAAAGACCCCGGTTCTGCCGCGGCTGTCCCAGGTCTCGGCTGAGCAGCACAGCGAAGCGGCGCGCATGCTCGATGGGCAGTACGGCGAGTACCTTGCCAAGCTCGCGCGCAGCGAGGCGGAAATCACCACCCGCCAGGCCGAATTGCGCGCCAGCCGGGAACAGGTGGCCAAACTGCAGGCCACTTTGCCCATGATGCGGCAGCGTGCCTCCGACCTGGACAAGCTGGCCGGGGACGGCTACGTGGCCCAGCACACTTTTCTGGAGCGCCAGCAGGCCTATCTTGAGCAGTCGGGCGAGTTGTCGGTGCAGCGCGAGCGCGTTCAGCAGTTGCAGGCTGCGGTCGCCGAGAGCCGTCGCCAGAGCGAAGCCTTCAAGGCCGAGATCCGCCGCGCAACCCTCGACAGCCTCAAGGAGGGCCAGCAGCATGCCGCCGCGCTGGAACAGGAACTGAGCAAGGCCCAGGGGCGCGGCAGCCTGACCCGGCTGATCGCGCCGGTGGCCGGCACCGTGCAGCAACTGGCGCTGCATACCGTGGGCGGCGTCGTCACGCCGGCGCAGCAGCTGATGGTCATCGTGCCCGGGGAGCATCCGCTCGAAGTGGAGGCCATGCTGGAAAACAAGGACATCGGTTTTGTGCGCGCCGGCCAGGAAGTCGCCGTCAAGCTCGAAACCTTTCCCTACACCACCTACGGCGCCATACCCGGCGTGGTGCTTGATGTCTCGCGCGATGCCATTGCCGACGAGAAGCGCGGCTTGCTCTATGTCGTGCGCGTGCAGCTGGCGCGCACCAGCATCGCCGTCGACGGCGCCGATGTGCCGCTGGGCTTTGGCATGGTCGCCCATGTCGAGATCAAGACAGGGCAGCGCCGGGTGATTTCATTCTTCCTCAGCCCGCTGGTGCAGGCCGCGCAGGAAGGCTTGCGCGAGCGCTAGCCGGGCCCTGTTGATGTATCAGGCAGCCGGCCGACGGTCGGCACGGAAGGGACGGGCAATGACCGTTCCGCGCCAGGATGTGTTGCTCCAGCCCTACCTCGCCCGCGGGCTTCTATTTCAAATGAAAAGTGGAACCCGACAAACATTGTCCGCAGAAAGACTATCTCTAAAAACCCGCGTAACAGATATCGATAAGCTGAAACCAGCTCTTTCCTTCGCTCTAGCGGTCTTCAACACCACACGATTTTTCATGGTCAAACTCATTCATTTCTGTCTTGCGACCGCGCACGGAAGCAAAGAGATTCCGGCTCGTGATTTTGTGCGTTCCAGCCCCGCCAAGGCCCTGAGCATCCCTCGACAACACGGCCGCGCGAAGCAAGGTTCGCGCTGTGCACGTCTCGTGCCAAGCCGTTGACGAGCCGCATCGCCCCCATGAAAGCATTGATCGTTCTTGCGCTGCTGTTTCTGGGCCCCTGCGGCGCTGTACAGGCACAAAGCGTAAACGGGGCCTCGGCATCCGCCTCGAGCGAGTTTGCCGGCGTGCGGCTTGCCCTGACGACGCTGTGCGTAGCTTGCAGTTCGCTGCATGCCCAGGCCGGCCAGGCTGCTCCTGCTCCCCAAGCCAGTGCGAGCCTGGGCCTGCGCCAGCTGCTGCAGATGGCCGTCGAGACTCACCCCACCATCGCCAGCGCGCGTTTCGACCAGCAGTCCGCGCAAAGCATGATCGAAGCCGCGCGCATGCAGTTCTGGCCCGCTCCCGGGGTGCAAACCGATTCGCTGCACGGGCGCAGCGCCACCGTCTTTCGCCTGACCCAACCGCTCTGGACAGGCGGCAGGCTGACCGCCGACCTGCGCCTGTCCGAACTGCGTGAACTGCGCGCCCGCGAAGCCATTTCAGACACGCAGATCACGTTGGCCACGCGCGTGGCCACCACCGCCCAGTCCTACCTGCTGAACGCCGGCCGCCGCATCGCCCAGGAGCGCAACGTCGCGACGCTGCGCGAACTGCTGCGCATGATCGAGCGGCGCAGCCAGGCGGAGGTGTCCGCCACGGCTGACGTCAATATGGTACGAACACGGCTTGCGCAGGCCCAGGCCGACCTCGAATCCTTTCGTGCGCTCGAACACTCCGCCCTGGCGCAGCTGGGCAGTGCGATTGGCCGGCCCCTGCAGCCCGGCGAGCTCGAGCTGCCCGCCTCTCCGTCGCGTCCTCCCATGCTCGCGCGCCTGCTGGAGCGCGCGGTGCAGGACAACCCCCACCTGCGCCTTGCCGAAATCGACGCACGCCTGGCTGCCGTCGAAATCGACCGCACGCGCGCCGCCATGTGGCCCACCGTCTCCTTGCGGCTGGAGCGCCAGGTGGGCGAGTTCCTGGGGTCCGCCGCCGCCGGCAACCGTGTCTACGTGTCCATGCAGTACGCGCCGGGTTCGGGCCTGTCGCTGGGTTCCCAGATCGAAGCCGCTGAGCGGCACCTGTCGGCGACCCAGCGCACGGCAGAGGCCGGCCGCCGCGATGTCAGCGAGCGTGTTGAGTCCGAATGGCGCGACCTTGAGTCCGCGCTGCGGCGCTTGCCCGAATTGCAGCGCAGCAGCGAAGGCGCCGCCGAGGTGCTGGCCTCCAACCGGCGTCTTTTTGTCAGTGGCCGCCGCAGCTGGATAGACCTGCTCAATTCCGTGCGCGAAATCGCCCAGGCCGAGCAAGCCGAGGCCGAGGCCCGCGCGGGCAGTGTCGGCGCCTATTACCGCCTGGGCCTTCTGCTCGGCATACCCATGTGGTCTCCAGAAAGCGAGCTTCCGTGAACAATCCCCCCGTCAAGAACGCGCCATCCTCCGTCACGCCCAGCGTGCTGTGGCTGGCCCGCCGCCTGCCCGACATCGTCAAGGACTTGCGGCCCATGCAGTCCCACATGTTGGCCGAACTCGAAGGCCGACTGGCGGCCTTGCAGGAAAAAAGTGTCACCCGGGATGGCCTGCGGGGCTGCGTCGACCACGCATTCCGTTCCATGGGCGTGCGCTCGCAATCCTGGATTGAAGGCCATGCGGCGGCCAAGCTGCCCGCCGCGGCCATTCACCCCGACGTCGGCGCCTTCATCCTGCACCAGCACACACCGGCCGGAGGTTGGCTGCTGGAAGACGCCACCGGCCGCAGGCATGTCACCGTGCTGCCCCAAGGCGCGCTTTATACCGAAATCCATACAACCCAAGCCGAAGGCCTCAACTTCTACCGGACGGCGGGCGAGCTGTTCCGCGGCGCGCTGCGCGACAACCGGCGCTACTTCGTCCATGCGGCCATTGCTTCGGTCGTGATCAACCTGTTCGGCTTGCTGACCTCCCTTTACAGCATGCAGGTCTACGACCGCGTGATCCCCACGCAAGGCCTGTCCACCCTCTACGCACTGACGGCCGGTATCGCCGTCGGCATCTTGCTCGAGCTGATCGCCAAGTTCGCGCGCGCCGCCATCACCGAGCATTCGATCCGGTCCATGGACCTTGACCTCTCGCACAGCATCTTCGAGCGCCTGCTGCGTGTGCGCATGGACCAGTTCCCCGCCAGTGTCGGTACCTTGTCGGCCCAGTTGCGCAGCTACGAAATGATCCGTTCCTTCGCCTCGTCGGTCACGCTCTACCTGCTGGTCGACACGCCGTTCGCGCTGATCTTCCTGGCGATCATCTACCTCTTGGGAGGTCCTCTGGTCGCAGCGGTTCCGGTCGCGTTCTTCATCGTCGCGCTGGCGGTCGGTTTCCTTTTTCGCCGCGGCATGGAGCGCCATGCGCTCTCCGGCCAGGCCGCCGCCAACCGCAAGCTGGGCCTGCTGGTCGAGGCGGTCGAGGGCGCCGAATCCATCAAGGCCAGCGGCGCCGGCTGGCAATTCCTGGCGCGCTGGAACGGCCTGACCCGCACCAACGTCGACGAAGACATGCGCCTGCGGCACCTGGGCGAATCGGCCAGCTATTACGCCGGTTTCCTGCAGCAGATCAGCTACGTGCTGCTGGTCGCCACCGGCGCTTACGTCGCCTCCACCTCCACCTCTCTCACGGCCGGCGGCATCATCGCCTGCTCCATCATCTCCGGCCGCGTCCTCACGCCGGCCGGCATGCTGCCCGGCCTCATGGTCCAGTGGGCCAACGCCAAATCGGCGATGCGCAGCCTCTCGCATATTTTCACGCTTGAGCAGGACAACCACGCCGTCGAGCGCCCGCTGGTCATCGACCGCCTGCGCGGCGAGGTGGCGGTGCAGAAACTCGAGTTCGGTTACCGCGGCCACGCCACGGTGCTGCAGCTGGAAAACCTGCACATCACCGCCGGTGAAAAAGTCGGTTTGCTTGGCCCGGTCGGCAGCGGAAAAAGCACCTTGCTCAAGCTGCTGTCCGGCATGTACATGCCCTCCAAAGGCCGTGTTTCACTGGACGGCATCGACATGCAGCACATCTCGCGCGCCCACCTGAGCGACCGCCTGGGCTATCTTCCCCAGGACGTGCGCCTGTTCGCCGGCACCTTGCGCGACAACCTCACGACCGGCGTCGTCGGAAAAACCGAGCAGAACCTGCTCGCCGCCTGCGAGCTCACCGGCCTGAGGCAGGTCATTGCCGCGCATCCCAAGGGCCTGGACATGCCCATCGCCGAGGGCGGTACTGGCGTATCGGGCGGCCAAAAGCAGCTGATCGCGCTGACGCGGATGGTGCTGGCCGCGCCCGACGTGTGGCTGCTCGATGAACCCACGGCGTCCATGGATGAGCCTCTCGAAAATCGCACCATCGCCGCATTGCGTGCCAGCGTGCAGGTCGACCAGACGCTGATCCTGGTCACGCACAAACCCGCTTTGCTGCAACTGGTGGACCGGCTGGTCATCCTGTCGCCCACCGGTGTCGTCCTCGACGGACCCAAGGCGCAAGTGCTGCAGCAGCTTGCCGTCCGGTCTCGCCCGGCATCCGCCGCGCGTCCTGGCGCACCCCTGGAGGCCGTCGCATGAAGAGCTCCCTGTCCTCCACACCGCCGGCCTTGCGCTCGGCACAACGCATCATCGCCTTGCTCAACCGCGCCTACGCCGACAAACGCTGGGGCGATTGCGAGCGCCTGCTGCGGCAGGTGCTGGCGGCGCAGCCCGAGTCGGTGCAAGCCTGGCGGCTGGCGGGGGCGCTGGCCTTCCAGGCCGGCCGGCTGGCAGAGGCCCAGGCGGCGTTTGAAAAAGTGCTGGCGCTGGCGCAAGAGTCCGGCGGTGAAGGCGGCGCGGACGACTGGTTCAACTTCGGGTCCGCGCTGGACCAGCCGCAGCGGCCCGAGCTGACGGCGCGGGTCGAGGCGGCCTACCGCAAGGCGCTGGCGCTGGGGCCTACGGACAAGGAAGCCGTGCTGCGCCAGCTGGCGGCCTTGCTGCGCGCGCAATACCGCTTTGCCGAGGCGCGCATGCTGTGGCAGCCCGAACTCGACATCGCCCTGGCCACCGGCGACCGCGCGGCGCAGGCGCGGGCCTATACCGCGCTGGGGGTGGTGGCGCTGGAGCAGTCGCGCTGGCCCGCCGCCAAACCGCTCGTGGAGGCGGCCTGCGAGGTGGACCCGGGCTATGCGGAGGCACAGTTCAACCGCGCGCTGGTGTTGTTGGCCGAAGGCGATTTTGAAGCCGGCTGGCCCGCGCATGAGTGGCGCTGGAAGGCAGCGCAGGCCCAGGGCAGCTGGCGCGACTACGGTCCGGCCTGGACGGGTGATGCATTGGGCGAGCGCATTTTGTTGGTCTGGGCTGAACAAGGCCTGGGTGATGCCATGCAGTTCGCGCGCTTTTTGCCGCAGCTGCGGGCCGCGCACCCGCAAGCGGGCTTGCTGCTGGTGTGCCGCCGCGCCTTGCATCCGGTGCTGGCCGCGATGGCCGCGCGCGAGCGCATCACTCTGATGCCGGCGGAAGACGCCCTGCCGGGCCGCGTGCAAGGCCACGATGTGCATGTGCCCTTGCTGAGCCTGCCGCTGCACCTGGGCTGTACGCTGGCGCAGCTCCCGCCGCCGGCCCCGCTGTCAGCCAGCCCGGAGAGCGTCGCGCTCTGGCATGAACGCATGAGGCGCTTTTGTTATGCGCCCATGCCGCGCTCCGCCAAGGGCGTTGTCCGGGGCCGCGCGATGCGGCAGCTGGGCCTGGTCTGGAGCGGCTCCGGCGCGCAAACCATGGCGCAGCGCCGCAATATGGGCCTGGCCGAGCTCGAGCCCCTGCTGTCGGTGCGCGGCGTGCAATGGCACAGCCTGCAGCTGGGGCCAGCCGCGGCCGATATCGCAACCTCGGCCTGGCAGGGCAGCATCGTGGACTGGAGCCACCACCTCGCCGATTTCGGCGACACGGCCGCCTTGATGAGCTGCCTGGACGGCGTGGTCAGCGTGGACACGGCCTGCGTTCACCTGGCGGCCAGCCTGGGCCGCCCGACCTGGATGCTGTCGCGCTTCGATGCCTGCTGGCGCTGGATGGCGCCGCGCGAGGACAGCCCCTGGTATCCGGGCCTGAAAATCTTCAGCCAGAAGGCGCCGGGCGAGTGGTCGCCGGTGGTGCGGGCGCTGGGCGCCGATTTGGGCGCGGCAGGCTGAAGGAGCTTGTGTGAGGGAGGCGAGCAAGGCCTTGATGCGGCGACTGGGTGACGCCAGGTTCGCCACCCGTTATTTTGTGGGCAATGGCATAGACATCGGTTGCGGCCCCGACCCCGTGTCCCTGTACGCCGAGCTCTTTCCGCGCATGGAGCAGGTCAGGCAATGGGACTTGCCCGACGGCGACGCGCAGTACCTGCACGGGGTGCCCGATGCCAGTTTCGGCTTTGTGCATTCTTCCCATTGCCTGGAACACATGCAGGACCCTCAGGAGGCGCTGCGCCACTGGTTCCGCGTGCTGAGGCCGGGCGGGCACCTGGTGTGCGTGGTGCCGGACGAAGACCTGTATGAACAGGGCTGTTTCCCGTCCACCTTCAACAGCGACCACAAATGGACCTTCACCTTGTGGAAGGAAAAGTCCTGGAGCGGGCGCTCGCTTAATGTCCTGGATCTTTTGCGCACCCTGGGCGGGGCCGCTCAGCCGCTCAAGGTGGAGCTGCTGGACGCCAGCTTTCGTTACGGCTTGCCGCGTTTTGACCAGACCCTGACGCCGGTCGGCGAATCGGCGATCGAGTTTGTGCTTCGCAAACGCACGGACGCGGAACTGGACAAGGGCGGCCGCCTGCCGGACCCGCAAAAGCAGCTGACGGCCCAGGGCTTCACCCTGCTGACGGGTTTGTCCGCCGGCGGCCGTTGAACCCGGGCCCGCCGGCTCTGGTCGTTCATTTTTCTATACCCGGACCTGAGGACTTATGACGCGCGCGCAAGCCTTGCCTTTCCATGTCGACGTTTTCCAGTCCGCGCTTGCCGCCCACACCCAAGGGCGGCTGGACGATGCCAAAGCCGGCTATCTGCGGGTGCTGCAGGCGGACGGCGGCCATGTGGACGCCTTGCATATGCTGGGTGTGGCGCACCTGCAAAAAAGAGAGCTTGCCGAGGCGGAAGAGCGGATCCGCCAGGCGCTGGCGCTGGAGGAAAGAGCCGCCTTCTTTGCCAGCCTGGGCAATGTGCTGAAGGACAAGCGGCGCCCGGGCGAGGCGGAGGCGGCGTTTCGCCGCGCGCTGGCGCTGGACCCGGCCGATGCCGCAAGTCATAACAACTTCGGCATCTTCCTGAGGGAGAGCGGCCGACCGGAGGAGGCCGAGGCCATCTACCGGCGCGCGCTGGAGATCAGGCCGGACTATCCGGAAGCGCTCAACAACATCGGCAACCTGCTGAAAAAACGCGGGCAGCTTGACGAGGCGGAGGCGGCCTTCCGGCGCGCATTGGAGATCAGGCCCGGTTATGCCGAGGCGCTGAACAACCTCGGTGTGCTGCTGAAAAGCAGCTGGCGCCCGCGTGAAGAAATGGCGGCGCAGCGCGGCGCGGCAAGTCCCGTTCCCGCCGATGCCAGGGCCTTCAACGAGCTGGGCAACCGGCACCAGCACCAGCGGCGCGGCGCTGAAGCCGAGGCGGCTTACCGGCGCGCGCTGGCGCTGTGCCCGGACTACGCCGAGGCGCACAACAACCTCGGGGTGTTGCTCAAGAGCGAGGGGCGCCTGGCCGACGCGGAGGCGGCCTACCGCCGCGCGCTCTCGCTGCGGCCCGGTTATGTGGATGCCCATAACAACCTGGGCAACCTGCTGCAGCTGGCCCGGCGCCTGCCGGAGGCGGAGGCGTCTTACCGGCAGGCCCTGGCGCTCAGGCCGGATTACGCCGAGGCCTGGAACAACCTCGGCATGCTGCTGCGGGCCGGCCAGCGCCTGGGCGAGGCGGAGGCGGCTTACCGGCGCGCCGCGGACCTCCGGCCGGATTACGCCGACGCCCACCACAACCTGGGCAACCTGCTCAAGGAAAGCGAGCGCCCCGTTGAGGCGGAAGCGGCTTACCGCCGCGCGCTGGCGCTCAAGCCCGACTATGCCGAGGCGCACAACAACCTCGGTATCCTGCTCAAGCGCGACGGGCGCCTGGCCGAAGCCGAAGCGACCTACCGGCGCGCGCTGGCCTTGCAGCCCGACCGGGCCGAAATCCACAACAACCTGGGCATCATGCTGAAGACCAACCGGCGCCTGGCGGAGGCCGAGGCGGCGCACAGGCGCGCACTGGAACTCATGCCCACTTACGTGGAGGCCCGCCTCAGCCTGTGCCTGCTGCTGCTGACGCTGGGGCGCTATGCCGAAGCCTGGCCCCTGTACGAGTCGCGTTATGCGCCCGAGCGCAAAACCGTCGCGGTTCCCTTTCCCTCGCTGCCCTGGCCGCAATGGCAGGGCGAATCGCTGGCGGGCAAGTCCCTGCTGATCTGGCCCGAGCAGGGTTTTGGCGACTACATCCAGTGCGCGCGTTTTGCCCCTTTGCTCAAGGCGCGTGGTGTCGCCCGCCTGACGATGCTGTGCCGCGCGCCGCTGGCCCCCCTGCTGGAAACGGTGCAAGGCGTGGATGCGGTGGTCACCGACGCGGCCGGGCTTGCCGCGCATGATTATTGGTGTTTTGTGCTGAGCCTGCCGCTGCACTTTGCCGTCACGGCCGACACCCTCGGTGATGCGCCGCTGCCCTATGTGCGCGCATTGCCGGCGCGCATGGCGCGCTGGCGCAAACGCCTGCCGGCGGCGGGGCGCAAGGTCGGGCTGGTCTGGAAGGGCAGTTCGGGGCACGGCAACGACGGCAACCGCTCGCTGCCAGGGCTGGCCAGCCTGGCGCCGCTCTGGGCCGTGCCGGGCGTGGCCTTTGTCAGCCTGCAAAAAGGCCAGGGCGAGGAAGAAGCCGAGGAGCCGCCGGCTGGCCAGCCGCTGCTGGCCCTGGGGACACAGATGGAGGACTTCGCGGACACGGCCGCCATCGTGAACCAGCTGGACCTCGTCATCTGCGTGGACACCGCCATTGCCCACCTCGCCGGCGCCCTGGGCAAACCATGCTGGGTGCTGCTGCCCGCCATAGACACGGACTGGCGTTGGCTGCTTGAGCGGATGGACTCACCCTGGTACCCCAGCCTGCGGCTGTTCAGGCAGGCCGAAGGGGATGACTGGGGCCGCGTGATCGACGAGGTGGCGGCCGCGCTGGCCGCCTGGACGCGCCCGCCTGTAAAGCAGCCGCCTCGCAAGGCGAGCGCTTCGCGGCCTTCTGTCAAAAAAGAACAGCCATCAAAAAGGGAGTAGTCATGGGCAAGGTCGACAGCGAGGACAGCTGGCTTCTTTTTGTGGCCGTGGTGGCGCTGGCCGCCTTTGTCGCCTGGAAACTTTCAGCCTACCTGGGCCTGGACATGGCTGCTGGAGGTTCTGTGCTGGCGCGCCTGGCCGTGCTGGTCGTGCTCACGGGGCTTTCATGGAAGATGAGGGAGGATTTTCCCCGGCTGGCTCCGCGGGCGGTCTGGCCCGTCCTGCTGTCGCTGCTGTGGCTGTGCTGGTGGCCGGCCCTGGACTTCTGGGCCGCCGAAGACCTGCCGCCATCCCCGCTTGGCGAGGGCATGCCGCACTGGTGGGCCGCCTGGTACACCAAATGGGGCGTTCTGCTGGGCATTGCCGCCCTCGGCTACCTGGGCAAGAAGACGTTTGGCCGCAACTGAGGCCCCAGGGCGAAGGCGCGGCCGGCCGCGATGGCCGGCATGGGCTTGAGCCCGGGCTTACCGTTTGAGGAACATCTCGTCAAACCTTTTTTTGTGCAGGGCCCGTTGTTCCCGCTTCCAGCGCAGGCGGATTTTCTCGGCCTGGATCTCGAACTCGGCGGCCCGCAGGCGGTGGGACCTGGCGAGGCTGTCCAGCTTGATGTAGCAGGCTTGCCAGTAAACGGCCCTCTGGGCCTTGCATTTGCGCTGCCATTTCATCAGCCGCCAGCCGATGACGGCGACAACGACATACAGCGCGAGAGGCAGATAAATTGACATTGCATGGCTTGCATTGATGGCTTCCATGTCATTCACCCTGTTGTGGTTTCCCCGGCGCCGTGACCGACGGCGGCGGGGGTTGACTTTCGCCTGGTTTGTGCATCGAAGCGGGTAGCGGCGATACACATGGGGTCCACATGGTTTGGGACGCCGCAAGAGGCCCATGCGCCACGGGTTTTGCCCTCAAATTCGCGCGCACGGCTTTGGCTTGCTGTAACTTGAATGATCTCGCAATGTCGCCAGAAAGACATTGTTTTAGCCATGCTTTTTTTGCATTGCTTGTTTTGTTGCTTGCATTTCCCCATGAGGGCGGCCCGGACATCGCCGCGTCACAAAGCCCGGTGAAGCTGTTTTTCTCCTCCTATTGGAGGATTGATCAGGCCAATCCGGCTGCGCACAATGCCTGCTGGCCCGAGCCTCACCACACGGAGGAATTCCATGGACATCCTGAGCAGCCAGAACAGCTACAGCAGCCTTTCCGTGCGCGACCTGCTGGACGCGCGCAACCAGTTCCATGTGCATATGCTCAACAAGCGCAACGTGGTGGGCACGGCGGTGGGTTTGTACCTGATACGGCGCAGCGACCCCTGGCCCGATGCGAAAAACCCGGTCAAAAAATCCACGGGCAAAAAAAAGGTGGAACGCACTTTCGCCAATTCCGAGGTGCGCCCCTATTCCTGGCCCTGCATGCTGGTGATGGTCGATGAATGGGTGGAGGAAAAATCCTTTGCCAGCAGCAAGCTGCACCCGCAGGACATGGTGCCCAAGATGCTTTATTTGCCCGACGGCCGCGTGGTGCCGGTCTGTGTCGTCAAGGTCGAGCCGCAGGCCCCGGCCCGCAAGCCGCTGCCCTCCTGGATCTGGCCCGAGGCGGCCATAGGCGGCGGCTTTCCGCTGCTGATCCGCAACCAGGGCCTGCTGCGCAGTGCCAGCGCCGGCTGCCTGGTCAGCGACGGCCACACGATTTATGCGCTGACCAACCGCCATGTCTGCGGCGAACCCGGCGAGCCCGTCCATGCGCGGCTGCGCGGCGAGGAGGTCGAAATCGGCCATGCCTCCGAGCGCCAGCTCACGCGCCTGCCCTTTACCGAGGTCTATCCCTCTTTTGCGGGCAAGCAGACTTATTTGAACCTGGACGTCGGCCTGGTCGAGGTCGACGACGCCCGGGACTGGACCAGCAGCGTCTACGGCATAGGCGAGGTGGGCGCGCTGGCCGACCTTAACGAGCAAAACCTGGGGCTGCAGCTGATAGACCATCCGGTGTCGGCCTTCGGCGCGGCCTCCGGCCACCTGGAGGGGCGCATCAAGGCGCTGTTTTACCGCTACAAATCCGTGGGCGGCTATGACTACGTGGCTGATTTGCTGATCGCGCCGCAGGACCCGGCCCACCAGACCCAGCCTGGCGACTCCGGCACGGTCTGGCACCTCAAGACCGAGGAGGGTAAAGACGGCAAGGAACCCAACGGCAAGACCGTCTACCGACCCATCGCGGTGGAATGGGGTGCACAGACCTTTAGCGTAGCCGGCGATGCCTACAACTTCGCGCTGGCGACCAACCTCAGCAATGTCTGCAAGCTGCTGGACGTGGAGCTGGTGTCGGCCCACAACACGGCGGCCCAGCCCTATTGGGGCGCCACCGGCCACTACAGCATAGGCAATGTCGCGGTCGGCCAGGTCAAGGACAAAAAACTCGCCAAGCTGCTGGCGGCCAATGCGCTGCGCATCAGCTTTGACCGCGCCGACATCGCGCCCGGCAAGATCAACGAGGCGCTGAAAGACACGACGGGTTTTATCGCCCTGGCCGACGTGCCCGACGTGATCTGGAAAAAGCAGCCCGGCAAGGTCAAGGGCGGGCGCGACACCGGCTTTAACAGCGGGCCGGAACACCCCACGCACTACGCCGACATCGACGTGCCCGGCCCCAACGACGGGCCCAGCCTGCGCGAGCTGTGCATGCAGGACACCGACAGGGTGGCGGTGGAATACTGGCAGGCTTTTTACGACAGCGTAGGCTCCACCGCCTCCAAGTCGCGCGGCTGCCTGCCTTTTCGGGTCTGGCAGTTCTACGAGGCCATGGTCGGCTACGTCGAGAAGAAGGACTACGCCAGCTATGTGGCCGCGGCGGGGCTGCTTGCGCACTATGTGGGCGACGCCTGCCAGCCGCTGCACGGCTCCTTCCTGGCCGACGGTTACCAGGACCAGGCCACCGAAGGCGTCACCAGCACCGGCAAGCCGAAGACGGACTGGCCGGCCAAGGGCGTGCATTCCATCTACGAAACCAAGATGATTGACGCCAAGGCCGAAGAGCTGTTCGAGGCCATTGACAAGCTGCTGGCCAAGCCGGCCGCCGCGCTGGCCGCCATCGACGAAGGCCGCAAGGCCGCGATCGCCACCGTCAAGCTCATGGACGACGTCGCCCGGCTGATCCCGCCTTCAGAGATCTGCGACGCCTACGTTGAATTGGGCGAGGGTGCCTCGCGCGCGGTGATAGACGGGCTGTGGGATCAGTTCGGCAACAACACGGCCAAGGTCATGGCCCTGGGCATACGCAACCTGGCCCATATCTGGGAAAGCGCCTGGATCGCCGGCGGCGGCGACAGCGCCAAAAGCGCGGACATGGTGGAGTTCTCCGAAGCAGAGATCCGCAAGCGCTATGTCAACCCCAAGTTCGTTCCGTCGCTGGACCTGGACCAGCTGGCCGCGGTCCTTTAACAGTCAGATAGCCGAAAGCCGCGGCTCCTGCGTCAGGCTGTAGCAGGTGAACACGCGGTTCAGCGCCGGCAGGGGCGCGACTTCCATCTCGCCGGCGGCCGGTTCCATGATGACCATGGCCACCGAGGCCGAGAGGTTGTCATGGCTGCCCAGGCGCGGCGGGCGGCAGACGGAATAGGGCAGGCCGAAGTCGTCAAAAAAGGCGTTCTTCAAATCCTGGCGGCTCAGCTTGTCCTTGGCATTGAGCAGCTTGCGCACGCGCCAGTCGCGGTAGTGGCTGTCCGGCGACTGGGAAATGCCCATATCCACCAGCTTGCTGAGCGCGACCGGGCTCATCCAGTGGTTGGCGTGCACGATCAGGTTGTCGGCGCCCGGGTAGATCGGGAAGGACTCGTTGGTCGTGCATTCGAAGTCGATGCCGAAGCCCTGCGCCATGCCCAGCATGAGGTTGTTGGAGCAGGACTTGGGCGTGGCCGCCACGGCCTTCATGGCCAGCGAAAAAATCTCCTGCTCCAGCACCTTGCGGCGTATCAGCGACAGCGGCACGCCCAGCTGCTTGAAGTCGCGGTCCGATTCCAGGTAGTTGGCGGTGATGGACACACCCGCGCTGTTAAAGCCGCTGCGGGCCAGCCCGCCGGCCTCGACAAAGGTCAGGAAGTCGGGGCCGTGGTCGTTGCGCACGCGCAGCACGACGGCGGTTTCGACGCACTCGGCTCGCCAGTCCCAGTTCTGGCCGTGCAGCAGGTTGCCGTTGGCCGAGCGCTCGGGCAGTATCAGCGCGCCGGTGCAGCCGTCGCCGGGCTCCTTGTCGGCCTGCTGGACTTTCTCGGCGCGCGCCTTGGCCAGCACCTCGGTGCGGGCATTGATCATCACGATGTCCTGGAAGTCCACGCCCGCGCCCTCAGCGATGCCGCGCATCTCGTCGATGTAGTGCGGCGCGAAATCACCAATCTCCTTGGCGAAGAAGTCGATCAGCCGCGTGCGTGCCTGCTCGCTATAGCCCAGGTTGACCAGGGTCTGGCCGTAGAGGCGGGCGCTGCCGCGCACCCGGCTGGCGGCCTGGCGGCCGTACTGCAGGCCGCGTTCGCGCGGGCTGCCGGAAACCGAGATAAAGGGAAATTGTTCGATGTTTGCCATGTTGTGCTGCCGAAAAAAGGACCTGACAGGGGAATGACGGCCGCCGCAAGGCGTGCCTGTCCCTGCCTTGTGCGCTACCCGCGCATCAAGGCGATGGAGAAATGGGGAATGCTGGAACGCTTACCTGGCGGCCAGTTTCGTATTCCAGAGCAGCGGCTTGCCTTCCCACACCGTGAAGCCGGACACGCGCTTGCGCACGGCCCAGGAGTCGGTCACGTTGTAGAGAATGACCAGCGGCGTCTTGGCGATCATCATGGCGTGCAGCTGGTCGAACAAAGCCTGGCGCTTTTTCGGGTCGGCTTCGGCAAAGCTCTGGTCGATCAGCTTTTGCGCGGCCGGGTCGTCCCAGACCTTGCGCGGCTGCTTGGCCTTGTTGCCCGAGAACTGCTCATAGCTCAGGGCCGGGTCCAGGCGCGAGGAATAGGTGAAGGAGCTCAGCTGGTAGTTGCCGCTGTTGTAGCGGTCCAGCTGGGTCGCCCATTCGAGCACCTCGATCTGCGCGTTGATGCCCACGGCCTGCATCATGGCCTGGCTCATCACCGCGACCGAGAAGCTGGGCACGTGGGCGCGCTTGTTGGCCTGGATCACGATGGGCTGGCCCTTGTAGCCGGCTTCTTTCAGCAGCTGCTTGGCCTTGGCCGGGTCGTAGCGGTAGCCTTTTTTCTGGGCCGCGCTGTAGAAGGCCGAAGTTCCCTGGATGGCCGAGTTGTTGACCTTGGCCAGGCCTTCGGACGAGGCCGCGACCAGCTGGTTCATGTCCAGCGACAGCGCGATGGCCTGGCGGATTCTTTCGTCCTTGAGCAGCGGGTCGTTGGTCTGCATCAGCAGCGTGTTCTTGCCCGCGTCGACGGCGCCGACCACCGTGAGGTTTTTATTCGCCTTGAGTTCCTGCACGTCGGAAGAGGTGATCTGGCCGGCGTCTATGGCGCCGGACTGCAGGCCGGCCTTGGAGGTCGACATGTCGGGCACGGTCAGGAACTTGACCTGCTCGACCAGCGGTTTTTTGAGGCCCAGGTAACCGTCGGGTTTGCTGCCGGGGGGCGACTGGTAGTCGGCAAAAGCGCTCAGGGTCACGTACTCGCCGCGCTTCCATTCCTCGAACTTGAAGGGGCCTGTGCCTATGGGCTTGTCCCAGCTGCCGTCTTCCTTGACGGATTTTTTGTTCAGCACGGCCGTCATGCCGCAGTCGGTGCGCGCCAGGTTGTCCAGGAAGACGGCCGAGGGGCGGTCCAGCTGCATGACCACGGTCTGCGCGTCGGGCGCCGTGACCGAGGTAACTTTGACACCGGAGCGGCCGTCGAATTCGCTGAGGCAGCGCCAGTCGGTTTTCGGATCCATGTAGCGCTTCCAGCTCCACAGAACGTCGGCCGAGGTCATGGGCTCGCCATTGTGGAACTTGATGTTGGTGCGCAGCTTGAAGATATAGGTCAGGCCGTCGGGGCTGGTGACGATGGAGCGCGCCAGCAGGGGGCCTATGGTGCCGTTCTCGTGGTGGGCGACCAGGCCTTCGACGATGTTGAGCACCACCCCATCGGTGGTGTTGTCGCGGTTCACGCCGGGGTTGGTCGAGCGTATGTCGGCCGGCTGCGCGACCACGATTTGCGCGGGCGCCTGGGCCTGGGCCGCGGCGCAGGCCGCCAGCACGGCGGCGCCCAGAAAATTCAATCGCAGGGAAAGCATCAAAAGCTCCTTAAAAATCAGGCCGGAAGGGGATGGGGGTGCAGGGGGGCAGTCGCATCGGCGTCATCAAAACGCCACCTGAGCTGCATGCCGCCCTGGCCGGTGGGCGTCAGCGCGGGAATCGCGGAAAGCAGCTTGCGGGTGTAGGCATGCTGCGGATGGTCGAAGACCTCGTCGCGGCTGCCTTGTTCGATGATGCGGCCTGCCTGCATCACGACCACGCGGTCGGCCACCTGCTCCACCACGCCCAGGTCGTGGCTGATAAACAGGCAGGCAAAGCCGTGGCGCTCCTGCAGCTCGGCCAGCAAGGCCAGCACCTGGGCGCGCACCGTGACGTCGAGCGCCGACACCGGCTCGTCGGCGATCACAAAAGCCGGCTCGCGTATCAGCGCGCGGGCAATCGCCACGCGCTGGCGCTGGCCGCCCGAGAGTTCATGCGCGTAGCGCGCCGCATGCTGCGGCTGCAAGCCGACTTCATCGAGCATCTTGGCGACGCGTGTCTGCTTCTCGGCTGAAGACAGGCCGGGCACCAGGCGCAGGCCTTCGCCGACCAGCTGGCCTATGCTCATGCGCGGGTTGAGGGACGAATACGGGTCCTGGAACACCATCTGGCAGTTGAGCCGGTAGTCCAGCCAGCCCGCGTCGCGGCGGGTGATGGCACGGCCGCGAAAACGGATGTCGCCCTCGGTGGGCTTGATGAGGCCGGCAATGGCGCGGCCCAAGGTGGTCTTGCCCGAACCCGAGCCGCCCACCACCGCGACGATTTCGCGCGGGCGCACCACCAGGTCTATGCCGTGCAGCACCCGCTTGGCGGCGGACCTGGCGAACAGGCTGCGCTTGCCGGGGTAGTCGATGACGAGATTGCGCACTTCGATGACGGGCTGTTCGTCTGCAATCGTGCGCGCGGCCTGCCGGCGCGGAATGGCTTCCAGCAGCTTGCGCGTGTAGTCCTGCCGCGGGCCGGCCAGCATGGCGGCGGTGTCGCCGGCTTCAACAACCTCACCCTGCTGCATGACGATCATGCGCTGGGTATAGCGCGCCACCATGGGCAGGTCATGGCTGATCAGCAGCACGGCGGTGTTGTGTTCGCGCGTGAGGCCGACCATGAGTTCCAGCACGTCGCGCTGCACCAGCGCGTCCAGGGCCGTGGTCGGCTCGTCGGCGATCAGCAGTGCCGGCTCCAGCAGCATGACCGAGGCCAGCATCATGCGCTGGCGCATGCCGCCCGAAAATTCATGCGGCCAGGCGCTGAGTGCGGCCTGCGGGTCGCTGATGCCGACACGCGCGAGCATGGCCAGGGCCTTGTCGCGGCGCGCGGCCGGCGACAGCTCGGGCCGGTGCAGGGCCAGGCCTTCGTCGAGCTGGCGGCCAATCGTCATCGAGGGGTTCAGCGAAGTCATGGGTTCCTGGAACACCATGCCTATGCGCGCGCCGCGCAGCTTGCGCAAACGCGCGTCGCCCACCGCCGCCATGTCTTCGCCTTCAAACAAAATGCGGCCGGCGCTGCGCACCAGCGGCGGCGGTGTCAGGCCCATGATGGCGCGCGCCGCCTGGGTCTTTCCGCTGCCGGATTCGCCGACGATACCGACGATTTCGCCGGGCGCGACGGTAAACGACACATTGCGCACGATTTCGCGGCCGCCCTTGCCCACGGACAAGCTCAGGCCGGAGACATCCACCAGCTGCGTCATTCGATGCCCCTCATGCGCGGGTCCAGCAGGTCGCGCACCGCGTCGCCCAGGAAATTGATGCCCAGCAGCGTGAGCGCGATGCACAGGCCCGGGAAGATGGAAAGGTAAGTCGCCTGCGCCATGAAGGGCCGGGCCGCGGCCAGCATATTGCCCCAGGTCGGCGCCGGCGGCGGCACGCCCAGGCCCAGGAAGGACAGCGCGCTTTCCGCGAGGATGACCCAGCCGAACATCGAGGTCGCCAGCACCGTGAGCGGCGCCACGCAGTTG
The DNA here is from genome assembly GCF_056401275.1 of Polaromonas sp. P4_F6. Taxonomy (NCBI): domain Bacteria; kingdom Pseudomonadati; phylum Pseudomonadota; class Betaproteobacteria; order Burkholderiales; family Comamonadaceae; genus Polaromonas; species Polaromonas sp. P4_F6. The sequence continues at coordinate 109,047 of NZ_JBFUJQ010000004.1, forward strand.
GGCAGCACGTGGCGGAACATGGTGTAGAGCTCCGAATTACCGAGCACGCGCGAGGATTCGATGAACTCCTTTTCCCGCAGCGACATCACCGTGCCGCGCACGATGCGCGTGACGGAGGGCGTGTAGGCCAGGCCCAGCGCCAGGATGATGCCGTACTTGTTGGCGCCGAACACCGCCAGCAGCGCCAGCGCCAGCAGCAGGCCGGGGAAGGCCAGCAGGGCGTTGATGAAGGCCATGATGATGCGGTCGGTCCAGCCGCGCACAAAGCCGGTCAACACGCCGATGGCCGTGCCCACGGTGATGGAAAACAGCACGGTGAGAAAGCTGATCCACATGCTGTTGGAGGCGCCCGCCATGAGGCGCGAGAGTTCGTCGCGGCCGAACTCGTCGGTGCCCAGCCAGTAAGTGCCGCTGGGCGGTTTGAGGCGCGCCATGAAGTTGATCTTCAGCGGCTCGTGCGGCGTCCAGAAGAAGGCCAGGACGGCCGCCGCGAGGATGATGCCCACGATGGCCAGGCCTATCAGCGCCTGCGGGCTTAAAAACTTTTTCATTCCGCGAGCACCCTGGGGTCGAAGATCGGATAGCAGAGGTCAATCACCAGGTTGGTGACCACATAGATCACGGCCACCAGCAGCAGGCAGCCCTGGATCACCGGATAGTCGCGCGCAAAGATGGCATCGACCAGCAGGCGGCCCAGGCCGGGAATCGTGAACACGGTCTCAACCACGGCCACGCCGCCCAGCAGGTTGCCCAGCACCAGGCCTATCAGGGTCCAGGTCGGGCCGAAGGAGTTGCGAAAGGCGTGGTGCACCAGCACGGCGCGCTCGGACAGGCCCTTGGCACGCGCATGGGTGATGTAGTCCAGCCGCAGCACCTCCAGCGTGCTGGCCCTGGCCATGCGGATCAGCACGCCGATTTCATGCAGGAACAGCGTGAGTATCGGCATCAAGAGGTAAAGCAGGCCGGACTTCCAGTCGTTCATGACCGAGACATAACCGACCACCGGCAGCCATTCGAGCTTGAGGCCGAAAAACAGCAACAGCAACAGGCCCAGCCAGAAGGTGGGAATCGAGACCAGCAAGGTGGCCGCGCCGACCAGCATCAGGTCGGGCAGGCGGTTTTGCTTCCAGGCGGCGATCATACCGGCGGGCACCGCGACCAGGGTGGCGAAGAACACCGCCACCAGCACGATTTGCGCGCTGACCGCAAAGCGGCTCAGCACCAGCTGCAGCACCGGCTCGCCGGTGGTGATGGACACGCCCAGGTCGCCGCCCAGCACATGGCGGCCCCAGATGCCGAACTGCACCGGCCAGCTTTTGTCCAGGCCGAGCTGGGCGCGCAGGTCGGCCAGGCGCACCGGGTCGGCCAGGTCTCCCAGCAGCAGCTGGGCCGGGTCGCCGGGAATCAGCCGTATCAGCACAAACACCGCGACCGCCACGATCAGCAGGGTCGGTATCGCCATCACCAGGCGGGCCAGCGCGAAACGTAGCATGGTCAGGCCTTGGGCGCCTTGCTGCGCATGTTGCTGAGCACGCCTGCGAAGAAGTCCTGCACCGTGTCTACGCAGGCAAGGCCGTTGTGGGGGACGTTGTCGACCAGGTCCAGGGTGACGTTCACACCGGCCTTCGCGAAGGACTGGCGCAAAGTCTCCAGCCGTTCGGGGCGTGTACGCCCCGCGTCGTTGGCGCCGGGCATGAAGAATTTGCCGCCTTCGCGGTGGGTGATCTCCCAGGTCTCCATGTCGGCCTTGCCGACCACCATGTGCACCGGCAATGCCTTGAGCGCGGCCAGGTTCAGGGCTTTGCCGAAGCGCTTTTCAAAATCGCGCACGCCGACCCACCAGTCCTGGTCAGGGTCTATCAGCGTGACCGAGCCCGGCGCGCCTATGGACAGGGCCCAGAGGCGTTCGGGGTGCAGCAGGCCGAAGCGGTTGACGAACTGGCCGCCGCCGGAATAACCGAAGAGCGCGAATTTCGAGAAATCGCAGCCGAACTTCACCGCCACCTCGTCGACCATGCTCAGCAGGATCTGGTCGTAGCGGATGTCGGCCTCGCGCAGGTGCTTGAAGCCGTCGCGGTTGCCGTCGCCCTGCGGGCCGGCCGGGAACAGCGGGCACAGCACGATGCAGTCGTTCCACTTGGCGAAGGCAGCAAAGGCGTCGCGGTATTCGGTGAAAGCGCGGCCCGTGCCGTGCACCACGACCACCAGTTGCATGGGCTGTTTGGACTCATGCAAATGCGGCGGCGCATAAGTGCAATAGGAAAAGCGCGGGTCGGTGCGCGACGCAAAAATCGTGCTGTGGCCCAGGTCGTAAATCGCCGCCGCCCGTTTTTCGCCGAAAGACAGGGTTGAAGCCGTTGCGGCATTCGCTGGGAGCACTTCAGGCATACACATCATCACCCACAAATAAGACTCGAAAGCGGCCTGTTGCAGGCCGCGCTGCAAGCGTGGGTGGGCAAGACATCTGTCCGTCACACAAGCCTGTTAAGGCGGATTGTTCTCCATCCAGTTTAAAAAATATATCTATATTATGTTTTGAGATGATAAAGTTATTCTTTTGTATTGAGGCCCATTCTTCTTGAGCACCATACGTTTCCTGAGGACCTTTCTGGTCGTGGCGCACGGCGGCTCCTTCGCCGCGGCGGCCGACCGGGTCGCGCTGACGCAGGCGGCGGTCGGGGTGCAAATGCGCGCGCTGGAGACCGAGCTCAAGACCGTGCTGTTTGAACGATCCGGGCGCGGCGTGGTGCTCTCCGACGCCGGCCGCGCGCTGGTCGCGCATGCCGAAAAAATCATTGGCTACTACGACCAGATGCGCGAGGGACTGGAGGGCGAGGGCGAGATCGCCGGCACCGTGACGGTGGGCTCCATCGTCACGGCCATGGGCCTGCTCTCGAATACCGTGGTGCGCATGAAGCCGCTGTACCCGCGCCTCAATGTGCGCCTGGTCATGCAGGAATCCAGCGGCCTGGCGCGCAGCGTGCAAAGCGGCGAACTCGACGCGGCCATCTTTGTCGACGACTCGCCGCTGGAGCGCAAGGGCATGCGCTGGACGCCGCTGTACACCGAGCCGCTGACGGTGGTCGCGAGTTCGCAGGTCGCGCCGCCGGGCAGCGACTTCAAAAAACTGCTGCGCGAGCAACCCTTTTTGCGCTTTGACAGGCGCACGCCCAGCGGCATACGCATAGAGCAGACCTTGCGCAAGCTGGGCCTGGCCCCGCAGGATTTCCTGGAACTCAGCTCGCTGTCGGCCATCATCGAGCTGGTGCGCCAGAACGTGGGCGTCACCATCGTGCCGCACGTCAAGAACGCCGACTGGGCCAATGACGCGCTGCTGCGCGTGCTGCCGCTGCCGGGCCGGCCCCCGACGCGGCTGATCGGCATGCTGGAGCAGGGCAAGCGCGAGCACATCACCTCGGCGATACGCCAGCACCTGGTGCAGCTGTTGGCCGAAAAAAGCGCGGCGCCGGCTGCGCGTTGAGGCGGCTGGGAACTTTCTGACTCGCCCGCTGAACTTTTTCAGCCTGGCTCCGTCACACATTCTTTTAACGGAGGATACCCATGGCGTTTGCCAACAACAACCCACAACTCACGTCGCGCGCGCTGTCGGTGCTTCGCATTGTTTCGGCTTATTTGCTTATTCAACATGGCACGGCCAAGCTGCTGGGCTTTCCCCATGTGGCCTATTTCGACGGGCTGCAGGTGCTGTCGCTGATCGGCTTTGCCGGCATCCTGGAACTCTTTGGCGGCGCGCTGCTGTTGGTCGGCCTGTTCACGCGGCCCGTGGCCTTTGTGCTGTCGGGCCTGCTGGCATTTGCCTATTTCATCGGCCATGCCTCCAAGGGTTTTGTGCTCTCGCCCATGCTCAACGGCGGCGAGTCGGCCGTGCTGTTCTGCTTTGTTTTCCTGTTCATGGCCGCCGCGGGCGGCGGCGCCTGGGGCATTGACGCGCTGCGTGGCAAAAAATAGGCGGCTTTTTTGATGCCCGCGGGTGGGCTGCACGGGGCGCAGCCGCGGCACGTGTTGTTACAGCGACGAGCTGAAGCCGGCGTAGTCGCCGCGGCCTGCTGAGGCGTTGTTCAGGGATGGGCTGCCGTTGTTGGCCGCTGTGACAAGATTCGTGACCTATGACCCAGCACCCCATTCCCCGATTTTCCCCCCGCAGCCTGGCCTGCCTGGCTCTGGCCCTGACACTGGCCGGTTGCGCGGCGCCCGGCGCGGATACATCGGATAAAGGCCGACAGACTGCCACAGCTGACGGCTACCTGTGGGTCAACCGCGTGACCTGGGGCGCCTCTCCTTCGTCGGTGGAGCAGATCGCCCCCAAAGGGTTTGACGCCTACCTGGCTGAGCAGCTTCACCCCGGCGCGGCGAAGCTGCCTGAGGCGGTGGCGGCGCAGATCGGCGCCATGACGATCAGCCAGCGGCCCATTGTGGCGCTGGTGCAGGAACTGGAGCAGCGCAACAAGGAGGCCAATGCGTTGGCCAATGATGAGGAAAAAAAAGCGGCCCAGCAGGGCTTCCAGGCCGAGATGAACCGCCTGGGGCGTGAGGCCGCCACGCGGCATGTGCTGCGGGCCTTGTATTCCAGCAACCAGGTGCAGGAGCAGATGACCTGGTTCTGGATGAACCACTTCAGCGTTCACCTTTACAAGAGCAACATCCGTCCCATGCTGGGCGACTACGAGGAGACGGCGGTGCGGCCCAGGGCGCTGGGCAAGTTCAGCGAACTGCTGCGCGCGGTGGTGTACCACCCGGTGATGCTGCGCTACCTGGACAATGAGCAGAACGCCGCCGGCCGCATCAACGAAAACTTCGCGCGCGAGCTGATGGAGCTGCACACACTGGGTGTGGACGGGGGGTACAGCCAGCACGACGTGCAGGAGCTGGCCCGTGTGCTGACGGGTGTGGGCATCAACCTGCAGGCAAACAACCCAACACTGAAACCCGAACTGCAGGCGTTTTATGTGCGCCGCGGGCTGTTCGAGTTCAACCCGGCGCGGCATGATTTTGGCGCCAAGCAACTGTTGGGAAAGCCCATCACCGCCAAAGGCCTGCCTGAGGTGGACGAAGCCATCGACCGCCTCGCCCGCAGCCCGGCCACGGCCCGCTACATCAGCCGCAAGCTGGCGCAGTACTGGCTGGCGGATGCGCCGCCGCCGGCGCTGGTGGACCGCATGAGCCAGACCTTCCAGCGCAGCGACGGGGACATCGCCGCCACGCTCAAAACGCTGCTGGGCTCCAGCGAGTTCGCGCAGGGCGCCGGCCGCAAGTTCAAAGACCCCATGCATTACGTGATTTCCGCCGTGCGCATGGCCTATGACGACAAGCCCATCCTCAATGCCGGGCCCATCATGAACTGGCTCAATCGCATGGGCGAGCCGCTGTATGGCCGCCAGACCCCCGATGGCTACTCCCTGGCTGAATCGGCCTGGGCCAGCCCGGGCCAGATGGCCACGCGTTTTGAGATTGCCAAGGCGATCGGCTCGGGCAACGCCGGGCTCTTCAAGACCGAGGGGCCGCAGCCGGTGGAGCGCGCGGCCTTTCCGCAGCTTGCCAATGCGCTGTATTACCAGTCGGTGGCCAAAACCCTGAGCCCGGCCACACGCAAGGCGCTGGAGCAGGCCGCCTCGCCGCAGGAATGGAACACTTTTTTGCTGTCGTCTCCCGAGATGATGAACCGCTGAAAGGAATTGCCCCATGAACAGACGCGATCTTGTCAAAGCCGCGGGCGCCGGCGCCATGTCGCTGGCGGGCGGCCGCTTGTTTGCGGCGGGCAGCGGCCAGCCGCGCTTTCTGCTGGTGTTTTTGCGCGGCGGCTATGACGCGGCCAGCCTGCTGGTGCCGGTAAGCAGCAGCTTTTATTACGAGGCGCGGCGTGACATCGCGATCCCCAAGCCGTCGGCCGAGCAGAACACCGCGTTGCCCCTTGACGGCGACTGGGGCCTGCATCCGGCCTTGCGGGAGAGCATTTACCCGATGTTCCAGAAAGGCGAGGCGGCGTTCATCCCGTTTGCCGGCACGCCCGACACCTCGCGCAGCCACTTTGAAACACAGGACAGCATCGAGCTGGGCCAGCCGCTGGAGCAGAGCAGGAACTACCGCTCGGGTTTCCTGAACCGGCTGGCCGCCACCTTGCGCGGCGCCGAGCCCATGGCTTTCACCGACCAGTTGCCGCTGGTGTTCCAGGGCACGGCGCGTGTACCCAACACGGCGCTCAAGGCCATCGCCAAGCCCTCGCTCGATGTTCGCCAGAGCCAGATCATTTCCGCCATGTACCAGAACACCGCGCTGGCGTCGGCGGTAAACGAGGGATTCATGGTGCGCGACGAAGTGATGCGCGAGATGTCCGCGGAAATGGACGCGGCCAACCGCAACGCCATTTCCGCCAAGGGGTTTGAGCTGGAGTCGCGGCGCATCGCGCGGCTGATGAAAGAGCGCTACAGCATCGGCTTTGTCGACGTGGGCGGCTGGGACACGCATGTGAACCAGGGCGCGGGCACCGGTTACCTGGCCGGGCGTTTTGACGAACTCGGCCGCGGCCTGGCGGCCTATGCCAGTGAAATGGGGGCGATGTGGAAAGACACGACGGTGGTGGTGCTCAGCGAGTTCGGTCGCACCTTCCGCCAGAACGGCAACCGCGGCACCGACCACGGCCATGGCACGGTGTACTGGGTCCTGGGCGGCGGCCTGCGCGGCGGCAAGATCGCCGGCGAACAGCTCAAGGTCGATGCGCCTTCGCTGTTTCAGAACCGCGACTTCCAGGTGCTGAACGACTACCGTGCGGTGCTGGGAGGGCTGATGGCTCGGTTGTACGGACTGGGTCCGGCGCAGACCGAGCAAATCTTTGCCGGCATCAAGTCCAGGGACCTGGGGCTGGTCTGACGCGCCCCGGCCATGGACGCCCTAGGCCACGGCCTCGGGCCCGAAGGCCAGGCCGTCGAGCTTGTCGGGGTTGCGCATGATGTAGATGTTGGTGGCCTTGCCTTCCTCGTTGTAGGCGAAGGTGATGGCCGCGGCGATCTCGCCGTTGTTCGCGCGCAGCAGGATGGCGTGGCCGCCGTTGATCTCGCAGGGCAGCCACTCGTAGGCGGCCCAGTAGCGCGCCAGCTGGGTGCTGATGAGCGTGAGCACGCTGCCCTTGCCCTGAAAAACGCCTTCGATGGAACTGACCTTGCCGCCGCTGTCGGCGCAGACGGCGATGTCGTCCGAGAGCAGGCTGGCGAGCGCCTCGGTGCTGCCCGCGGTGATGGCTTCGCGAAAGGCGTTGAGCAGGCCGTCCTGCACCTGGGGCGGCGTCACGTGCCGCACCTTGCCCTGGGCGATGTTGACGCTGGCGCGCGACACCAGCTTGCGGCAGGCGGCCTCTTCCATGTCCAGCATCTCCGCGATCTGCGGGTAGGGCGTGTCAAAAATCTCGTAGAGGAGGTAGGCGGCGCGCTCCTTGGGCGTGAGCCGCTCCAGCAGCAGCAAAAAAGCCATGCTCAAGGATGAGGCCAGCAGCGCATGCGTTTCCGGCGTTTCGTCGGTGCGGGTCTGGATCGGCTCGGGCAGCCAGGTGCCGACATAGTCGACCCGGCTGCGCTGGGCGTCGCGCAGCATGTCTATGCAGTGCCGTGTGCAGAGGGTGGTGAGCCAGGCGGCCGGCGTCGCGATGCTGGCATGGTCGGCCGCCAGCCATTTGATGAACACGTCCTGCACGGCATCTTCGGCATCGGCCCGCGAACCGAGGATGCGGTAGGCCAAGCCGAACAAATGCCTGCGCCTTTCTTCAAACACGGCGGTCGGGTCGATGTCAGTAGCCATGATGAACCTTAGTGTGCCGAAACCTGGATGCGGTTCCAGAGGTTGATCATGCCAATGGTAGCGGTCAGCGCGCCGATTTCCCTGTCGCTGAAGGAGGCGCGCAGGCGGCCGCGCAGGCTGGCGTAGTCGGTCTTGTGGTCAAGCTCGGTCAGCGCTTCGGTCCAGGCCAGCGCGGCTTTTTCGGCTTCGCTGAAGTCGTTCACATGGGCCCAGACGACGAGGCGGTCCAGCCTGTCCTGGGTTTCGCCGTCTTCACGCGCTTCGCGCAGGTGCATCTTCACGCAAAAGGCGCAGCCGTTGATTTGCGAGGCGCGCAGATGGATCAGGTGGTGCAGCTTTTTGTCCAGGCCCAGGCTGCCTATGGTTTCACTGGCCTTGAGCAGGGTGGGGAAAACCTCGGGAATGGCGAGGTCGATACGGACGGGGGCGGTGTTGGCGGTGGTAGCGATGGTGGCAGTCATGGTGGTTTCCTTTAAAAAAACTTAAAAGTTGGGTGTCACACCGTATTGACGATCCTGCCTTGCCGTTTGTGACGCCTGGCCCCAAAAAAGACCCCCACCAATGAAAAATCGCCTGAACCCCGGCGGATTCAGGCGATGGCAGCGGGAGCGGCGCCTGGAATCAGCGGTCGGTCGCCAGCAGGGCGTTCATCGCCGAATAATCCAGCTTGGGGCCCTGCAGCGGCGACAGGTCCTGCCTGAGCAAGGCCTCGACGCTGGTTTTGGCATGTTCATACGCCACCTGGAAAGGGGCGGGGCCCACGCTGAGGCGCCGCACGCCGGCCGCTTGCAGCGCGGCGACGGCCGGCAACCCGGGCATGGCCATCACATTCAGCGGCATGCTGACGGCCGCGCTGATTTCCTGCACCTCGGGCAGGGCCGTGAGGCCGGGTACAAAAGCCCCGTCGGCGCCGGCCGCCTGGTAGAGCTTGAGGCGCTCAATACTGGCCTGGGCCGGGCTGCCTTCGACCTTGAGCCGGCGCAGGTAAACGTCGGTGCGGGCGTTGATGAACAGCGGCTTGCCTTTGAGCGCGGCGCGTATGGCGCCTATCTTGCCCGCCAGCAGCGCGGGTGCATCGCTGCCGTCTTCGATGTTGATGCCCACGGCGCCTTTGCCCGCAAGTTCGGCGGCCAGCCGGCCCACCTCAGCCGGGTGGGCGCTGTAGCCGTCTTCCATGTCTACCGTCAGCGGCACTTTCAGCGCGCGCGTGATGTTGCCGACGGCGTGCAGCAATTCTTCAGGCGGTAGCGCGCCGCCGTCGGCATAACCGCAGGCCCACGCCAGCGAGGCGCTGCTGGTCGCGACGGCGCTGGCGCCGGATGCCTCAAAAATCTTCGCGCTGGCGGCATCCCAGGCATTGGGCAACAGCAGCAGGCTGCCGGTCTGGTGGAGTTTCAGGAATTGCTGGTGGTGCAGGGCTTGCATGGGCTGTCTCCGCTGGAAAAAGAGTAGGCCGCCAGCTTAACAAGGCGCGGCATCGAGGCCGGCCATTTCCTGCCCTATATACCCAGCACCTGGGGAAAGCGCTTAGCCCCTGCGGAATTCCAGCTCAAAACGGGCCAAGCCCGCGTAGTCGAATTTGAGGACCTGGCCGACCGGCGCCGTGAGCACACCGGCATAGGAACCGGTGATGACGGCCTGGCCGGCCTGCAAGCCCAGGCCGCGTTCGCGCAGAAAATTCGCCAGCCAGTAGAGCGGCGCGCGCGGGTCGCCGTTGGGGTGCCGGGCCTGGGCGGTTTGCCGGGGCTCATCGCCGGCCTGCCAGCCCAGTTCAAAGGCCGCGGCCTCGGGCGCCGCCAGTTCGGGCCCCAGCCACAGGCCGTTGTTGACCAGGCCGTCAGCCAGCATCTCTGGAAAGGGCAGGCCCGCGGAGTCGGCATAGCGGCTCGCGCAGATCTCGAGGGCCGCATGCACGCTGCCCACGGCCGCGTCAATCTCGGCCTCGGTATAGGGCTGCGCGCGCGCGGGCAAATCCTTGGCCAGCACAAAGGCCAGCTCGGGTTCGACCTTCACGCTGCCCAGGTCTCGGTCCGCCGGAAAAGCCACGCTGCACACCGCGGCGCGGCTGATGGCGGGCTGGTAAATCGGCGCCACCACGAGTTTGCCGGGGCTGGGCGGCGAGGCCTTCCAGCCACCTATGGCCTGGCCCAGGCTGCGGGTGACGGCAAGCTGCAGCTGCCAGGCGTCTTCGAGTTCCAGCGGGCGGCAGCTTTCGGGCAGGCGGGCACCGGGTTTGCCGCTGTTGCGCCGGGCGGCCAGTTCCGTGGCGGCTTGCGTGATCTGTTCAGGGGTGAGGGGCATGGCTGTCGGGTAGAGGAGGGAGTGGGCGGCCTGCGGCGGCACGGGCATTTCAGTGTAGCGGCGCCGGCGGCTGCCCATCTCTTTGCAGTCCCTGTAGTATTGGCGGCTTCAGCCCGGTTTTTGGGCGCACTTCTTCTCTTACCACCATGAAAAACTCCCTGAGCCTTGCTTCCGCCTTGCCTGTTGATGCCGCCGACGCCTTGCTGGTGGGGCGCGTATGGGTGGAGGGCACGGGGCCGGTGCTGGCACTGGTCACGCCCGAGTCCGTGTTCGACCTGTCCAGCGTGGCACCGACGGCCAGCCAGTTGCTCGAACTGCCCGGCGTGGCCAAGGCCGTGCGCGCAGCCGCGCCTTCGCTACCGCGCCTGGCGGGCACGGCCGAGGTGCTGGCCAATTCGGCGGCCGATGCGCGCAAGCCCGCGCTGCCCTGGTTGCTGGCGCCCTGCGACCTGCAGGCGCTCAAGGCGGCCGGCGTGACCTTTGTGGCCTCCATGCTGGAGCGTGTGATCGAGGAGCAGGCGCGCGGCGACGCCAGCAAGGCCGAGGCGGTGCGCAAGGCGGTGGTCGGCGTGATCGGCGACAACCTCAGCAGCATCCAGCCTGGCTCGCCCGAAGCCGACAAGCTCAAGGAGGTGCTGATCGCCCAGGGCGTGTGGTCGCAGTACCTGGAAGTGGGTATAGGCCCCGACGCCGAAATTTTCACCAAGAGCCAGCCGCTGAGCGCGGTGGGCACGGGCGCCGAAGTGGGCATACACCCGCACAGCCACTGGAACAACCCCGAACCCGAGATCGTGCTGGCCGTCAATTCGCGCGGCGAGACGGTGGGCGCGGCGCTGGGCAACGACGTCAACCTGCGCGACTTCGAAGGCCGCAGCGCGCTGCTGCTGGGCAAGGCCAAGGACAACAACGCCTCCTGCGCGATTGGCCCTTTCATCCGCCTGTTCGACGACAAATTCAACATTGAGCACGTGCGCCGCAGCGACCTGAACATGACGGTCACCGGCACCGAGGGCTTTGAAATGAAAGGCGGCAGCTCGCTGAGCAAGATCAGCCGCGACCCGCTGGACCTGGTGGCCCAGGCCATAGGCGCCAACCACCAGTACCCCGACGGCTTCATGCTTTTTTTGGGCACCATGTTCGCGCCCACGCAGGACCGCCACGGTCCCGGCCAGGGCTTTACCCATGTGGTGGGCGACCTGGTGACGGTGGCCACGCCGCAGCTGGGCAGCCTGGTCAACCGCGTGACCACCTCCGACAAGGCCGCACCCTGGACCTTCGGCATCTCGGCGCTGATGCAAAGCCTGGCGAAGCGAAAGCTGATCTAAGCGCGGCAAGGAGGCGATTGGCATGCATACATCCGCACTTGTGCTGTTTTCCGGCGGGCAGGATTCCACCACCTGCCTGGCCCTGGCGCTGTCCAAATACGAACGTGTCGAAACCGTGGCTTTTGACTACGGCCAGCGCCACAAGGTGGAGCTGGAGGCGCGCCTGAATGTGCTGCGTGAAATCAAGGCGCAGTTTCCGCAGTGGGCCCACAAGCTTGGCGAAGACCATTTGCTGGACCTGGCGGTGCTGGGCCAGGTCAGCGATACCTCGCTGACCCGCGACGTGGCCTTCAAGATGGAAAGCTCGGGCCTGCCCAACACCTTTGTGCCGGGGCGCAACCTGCTGTTCCTTACGCTGGCGGCGGCGCTGGCCTACCGGCGCGACCTGCAGGTGCTGGTCACCGGTGTCTGCGAAACCGATTTTTCGGGCTACCCCGATTGCCGCGACGACACCATCAAGGCCATGCAGCTGGCGCTGTCGCTGGGCATGGACAAGCGTTTCCTGATCGAAACCCCGCTGATGTGGATAGACAAGGCCGACACCTGGCGGCTCGCGCATGAGATCGGCGAAAAATCGGGCCAGCCGCAAGGCGGCGAAGCGCTGGTGAAGCTGATCGTGGAGCACACCCATACCTGCTACCTGGGCGACCGGGTGCACCGGCATGCCTGGGGTTATGGTTGCGGGACTTGCCCGGCTTGCGAGCTACGAGCCAGAGGGTTCGAGCGGTATAAGACCACCCCCGTCCAGGCTCACTCCGTGTAGCCTGTTCCCCCCTCAAGGGGGCGGCGCCTGCGGTCTGGCAAAGCCAGTCCCGCGGCCCCAACTGGTTGTGCTCGCTGAACTCTTCAACCCAGCATGAGCCGCGGAACCGGCTTTGCCGGGCCGCAGGCGGGCGGCCCCCTCGGGGGGCAGCGACCCACACGCAGTGGGGGAGCGTGGGGGCTTATCTTCACAGGCTGTCTATCACGCAGCGCGTCACAACCGGCGGCTCCTCGCCGATATGAAAGGCCAGCTTGCGCTCGCGCAGCACCACATCGCTGGCGGTGACGCGGTCGAAGCGGCGCAGGTGCTCGGTCCATGATTCGTCGACGATCTGCTCGACAAAACGTCCCGGCTTGTTCACATCGCGCAGCAGTTCCCATTCCAGCGCGCCCTGGCGCAAACGGCTGCGCCGGCTTTCCTGCATCAGCGCGCGGAAGTCGTCGGCGCGCGCCGGGTCTATCAGGTATTCAATCGTCACCACCACATTGCCCACGCCGGGCGGCTCTTCGGCCACGGGCGCCTTGAACTGGCGCGAGGGCGTCATGTCCTCCTCGATGCTGAGGTCGGACACCAGGCGCTGCGCCACCAGCATCACCACCGTGCCGCTGGCGGCGGCGACCAGCAGGCCGGTGGAGACGCTGCTCAGGGTGGACACATGGCCCCACAGCGCGGCGCCGGCGGCGCTGGCGCCCATGATGGCCATCTGGTACATGGACATGCCGCGGGCGCGCACCCAGTCGGGCAGGGCGAGCTGGGCCGACACGCTGAGCGAATTCGCGCAGGTGATCCAGGCCATGCCGTTGAGCACCATGGCCGGTACCGCCACCCAGGCATTGGGCGCAAACGCCATGGCGGCCATGGAGGCCGACTGCAGCAGCGTGGCGCGCATCACCAGCACATCGCGCGGCATCATCTGGCGCAGCCGCGGCAGGTTGAGCGCGGCCACGATGGCGCCCGCGCCCATGGAGGCCAGCAGCAAGGTGAAGGTGCCGGCGTCGCCGCCGTGCAGGCCGCGCGCTACCAGCGGCAGCAGCGCCAGCAACGCGGTGGAATGGAAAAAGAAGATGGCGATGCGCAGCAGCACCGAGCGCAGGCGCGCCGACTGGCCGACGAACTGCAGGCCCACGCGCATGGCGCTGACCAGGCGCTCGCGCCCCAGCGGGCTGGGCGCGTGGTCGCGGCGCCAGCGCATGATGACAAAACCCGAGATCACCGACAGCACGGCGTTGAGCACAAAAACGTATTCGGTGCCGGCGCCGGCGATCAGCGCGCCGGCCACCAGCGGGCCGACGATGCGCGAGGCGTTCATGGACACGCCGTTGAGCGCCAGCGCGGCGGGCAGCTGCACGCGCGGCACGAGTTCGGGCACGATGGCGGCGAACACCGGCCAGCGCATCGCCAGGCCCACGCCGTTGGCAAAAGTCAGCGCCAGCAGCAGCGGCGGCGTCATCACGCCCGAGATCACGGTGATGGAGAGCAGCGTGGCCACCACGGCCACCCAGAACTGCGTCATGATGAAGTAGCGCCGCCTGTCCAGGATGTCGGCCAGCGCGCCGCTGGGCAGGCCCAGCAGGAACACCGGCAAGGTGGAGGCCGACTGCACCAGCGCCACCCAGATCGGCGAGGTGGTCATGGAGGTCATCATCCAGGCGGCCGCCACGTCGTTCATCCACATGCAGATGTTGGCGACCAGCCAGGTGCTCCACAGCATGCGGAACACCGGGCGCTTGATGGGCGCCCAGGCGGAGAGGTCGGCGGGCTCCGGCGCGGGCGGCCTGGACATTTCCTCAGGCATGCGCGGCGCTTCCTTGGGGGATCTGGCTGGCCGTCAGGGTGTACAGGGCATTTGAGCCCGGCGGCTGCTTCTCCAGCGTCCACTGCCTGTCGTGGAAGGCCGCCACATTGGGCCGGTGGGCAATGGAGATGATGGCGCCGCCCGACGATTTGACGAGCGCGAGCAAACGCTCATACAGCGTCTTTTCGGCGGCTTCGTCGAGTGCGCTGGTGGCTTCATCGGCGAAGATCCATTTGGGCTTTTTCAGCAGCACGCGCGCGATCGCCAGGCGCTGCTGCTCGCCGCCCGAAAGCTTCTGGCTCCAGGCGTCTTCCTGGTCAAGCCGCGCCGCCAGGTCGGGCAGCAGGGCCTCCTCAAGCGCCTGCCTGAGGGCGTCATCGCTGTAGGCTGTGGCGGGTTCCGGATAAGCCAGCGCATCGCGCAGCGAGCCGTTGGGGAAATAGGGGCGCTGCGGGATGAACATGGCGTTGCCGGGTTTGGCGATGCTGCCGCTGGCAAAAGGCCAGATGCCGGCGAAGGCGCGGAACAAGGTGGACTTGCCGCTGCCCGAGGGGCCTTTCAGAAGGATGTGGTCGCCGGTGTGCGCCTTCAACGAGGTCTGCGCCAGCAGCACGGCGCCTGTGGGCAGCGCCAGTTTGAGGCCTGTGGACTCAAGCTCGGTGGATGGGGTGGTGACCAGCGCCTCATTGTCCTGTGTCTGCGCGATCATGCTGTCTTCGAAACTGGTCAGGCGATCTGTTGTCGCACGCCAGCTGGCGAGGTTGTCGTAGTTGTCCACAAACCAGCTGAGCGAGTCCTGAACCTTGCCGAATGTCGAGGAAATCTGAATCAGCTGGCCGAGCTGGATCGCGCCGCTGAAGAAGCGGGGTGCCGCGACCAGGAAGGGAAAGATCAGAGCCGCCTGGCCGAAGAAGCTCTGGAACCAGATGAGTTTTTTGTTGGCGCGTATCAGGTTCAGGTAGTTCGCAAGGACTGTCGTGAAGCGCCCGTCGAGCTGGCCGCGCTCCACCGCCTCGCCGTGGTCGAGCGCGATGGATTCGCTGTACTCGCGCACCCGCACCAGGTGGTGGCGAAGGTTGGCCTCGTAGCGCTGCTGCATGAAGTTGAGTTTGATCAGTGGCCGCCCGACGTAATGCGCCAGCACGCTGCCGACCAGGCAGTAGGCCACTGCGGCCCAGACCATGTAACCCGGGATGGAGTAGCTGCTACCGCCCAGGCTGAAGGCCAGCGGGCCCGACTGAACCCAGAGGAGGCCGACAAAACTGACCAGCGTCACGACCGCATTGAGCAGGCCCATGCTCAGTGTGATCGTGGAGGTGGTGAACGAGTGCACGTCTTCCTGGATACGCTGGTCCGGGTTGTCGGGACTGGCGTTGATGTCGGTGGCCGCGGAATAGCGCGCCAGTTCCATCTTGTAGAAGGCATGGTGAGACAGCCAGCGGCGCAGGTAGTCGCGTGTCATCCAGGCGCGCCAGCGCATTTGCAGCAACTGGGTCAGGTAGAACTTGTAGACGGCGATGATGATCGCTCCGAAAGCGAGATAGGTGAACCGGCCCATCTGCTGCCAGAAGACAAGCTGGTCGCGCTTTTCAAGTGCGTCGTAAAACACGCGGTACCAGTCATTGAACTGCACTGCCATATAGACCGTGCCCAAATTGAGCAGCACGATGGCCACCAGCAGCAGGCGAGCCTTCCATTTTTCTTCGGACCGGAAATAGGGCGCGGCGAGTGCACCTATGCGGCCTGCAAAACGCCAGAAATTGTTGAATTTGGCAAAAAGGCTGGATGGATTCATGAAGGCTCTTTCGCGGCTCAGGAAATCTGGTTGGACACACCGCTGGCCACATGGCCCGAGGGCACATGCTGGGCGGCGGAATTCACGTGGCCGGTCTGGTCGTCAAAAAAGAAGTCGGGTTCGAATTCGCGCAAAAACTCGCCCTTGGCCAGGCCGCCCAGGAACATGGCCTCGTCGACCTCGATGTTCCATTCCATCAGCGTGCGGATGGCGCGCTCGTGTGCCGGGGCGCTGCGCGCGGTGACCAGCGCGGTGCGTATGCGCATGCGCGAGGTGCCGGCCTGCTGCAGCCGGTGCAGCGCTTCGAGCAGGGGCTTGAAGGGGCCGGCCAGCAGCGGCTGCGAAGCCTTGTCGCGCTCGTGCTGCTGGAAGGCGGACAGGCCCTGGGCCTGGAACACGCGCTCGGCCTCGTCCGAGAACAGCACCGCGTCGCCGTCGAAGGCGATGCGCACTTCGTTGGGATGGGCGTCGCTGGCGCGCACCGAATGCGGGTAGACCTGCGCGGCCGGCACGCCCGCGGCCAGCGCGTCGCGCACGTCGCTCAGGTGGGCCGACAAAAACAGGTTGGCGTGCAGCGGCTTGAGGTAGCGCCAGGGCGCTTCGCCGCGGTTGAAGGTACCGCGCTCTATCTTGAGGCCGTAGTGCTGGGCCGAGCGGAACACGCGCATGCCGGATACCGGGTCGTTGCGCGAGAGGATCACGACTTCCACACGCTGCGCGGGGGCCGCCGGGCTGGCGGCCTCGCCGGCGCTTTCGGGCGCGTCGTTGAAGGCCAGCAGCTTTTTGACCAGCGAAAAAGCCACGCCGGGCTTGGCCGGTACGTCCAGGCGTTCGAGCTGCAGCTTCATGTAAGCCGCGTCTTTTTTGACGCCGGGCGGCGGCGCGGCCGCCATGCCGCTTTCAAAGACCTGGTTTTCTTCCTCAAAATCAAACAGCGCGCGCGACGAAATCGCCACCACGAGCTGACCATCCAGGGTTGCTGCCATTTTTTTGTGCCTTGTCTGGGTTTTAGGAAGGGGGTGTTAGTTCGAGTGTGCACCATTGGCCGTAGGCCGGTGCTTCTACTGGCCAATCGCTGGCTTGCTTGATCTGACGCACACCACGCGCAATCAGTTCCGCAGCGCGTATGACACCGGCGTGGGTGATCCACAGCGTGTCGGACTGGCCCTGCAATTCGTCAAAGGCGGAGGCGACACGCGCCATGAACTGGCTGGTGCTTTCGCCGCTGCCGCCCGCGGCATATCCGGCAAAGCCGTCCGTCCAGGCCCGCAGCTCGGCGGGGGCGATGTCTTGCCAGGCGCGGCCTTCCCAGGCGCCGAAGTCCATCTCCTGCAGCCGCGGGTCGCTGGTGCAGGCCAGGTCGGGCCGCAGTCCAGACAAGGCTTGCGCCAGTTGCGCGCAGCGCTGCAAAGGGGAATGGACGACGCGGATGCCGGCGGGAAGCAACTGTGCCAGCGTCTGCGCGCATTCGGCGGTCGCCGCGGTGTCGGCCGCCACGTCCCGCCTGCCGTAGCAGATGCCGGCGTCAACCAGCGGCGTTGCGTGGCGGGCCAGCCAGAGCTTCATGGCTTGCTGGCTGCCTTGGTCATGGAGGGAAGTGATGCGGTGGTCATGGAAGGGGGCTGGGGCGTGAGGCAGTGCGTGGCGTGCGATGGGGCCCGCCATGCCCCATGGCCTATTCTAGAGCGGCACTGGCACGGCAAGCCCCCGCGCCACTGCGGGCTCACCTCTGGAACTGCTTGCGGGAGCCTGCCATCCGCGGGCATCCCTTGCCGAACCTGCCGTGCTGTTTAAGCGCTAAGCCGCGTGCTGCAGCATCAGGTCAAGGTTTTGCACGGCCGCACCCGAGGCGCCTTTGCCCAGGTTGTCGAACACGGCGGCCAGCAGCACCTGCCCGTGCTGCGGGTTGGCGAACACGGCCAGCCGCAGCTGGTTGCTGCCGTTGAGTGCCTGCGGGTCCAGGTGCTGCGTGGCCTCAACGTCTTTTTGCGCCATCACCTCCACGTATGCGGCGCCTTCATAGTGCTGCTGCAGGCAGGCGTGCAACTGGTCGGCGGTGAGGCCCGCCGGCAGCTGCCGCAGCAGCAAGGGGATCGTGAGCACGATGCCCTGGCGGAAGGAGCCGTAAGCCGGCAGGAAGAAAGGCCGCTGTGCCAGGCCTGCGTGCTCCTGGATCTCTGGGGTGTGTTTGTGGGCCAGCCCCAGGCCGTAGACCTGGAACGTGGCTGCAGGCGATGCGCCCGCGGCTTCATGCGCGTCCACCTGCGCGCGGCCGCCGCCGGAATAGCCCGACACCGCATGGATCGCCAGCGGATGGCCGGCGGGCACCAGGCCGGCCTTCACCAGCGGCAGCAGCAGGGCGATGGCGCCCGTGGGGTAGCAGCCGGGATTGCTGACGCGCCGCGCGCTGGCGATGAGCCGGGACTGCTGCGCGCCCATCTCCGGGAATCCGTAGACCCACTGCGGATCGGTGCGGTGCGCGGAGCTGGCGTCGATCACACGCACGGCCGGGTTCACGATGGAGGCCGCCGCTTCGCGCGCGGGCCCGTCCGGCAGGCACAGCAGCGCGATGTCGCAGGCATTGATGGCCTGCGCACGGCGCACCGGGTCCTTGCGGTCCTGCTCGGGCAGCGTGAGCAGGCGCAGGTCGTTTCGGCCCCGCAGGCGTTCGTGGATCTGCAGGCCGGTGGTGCCCTGGTCGCCGTCGATGAAAACAAGGGGTGCGCCCATGTGTTGCTCCTGGTGGGGTGAATGGCTCAAGCCAAAGAAAGAAGGAGCAAATCTTCCGCGACACCGTAGAATTTGAAAAGTTGAATTTCATAAACACCAACATCAGGTTTACTGAACATCATGCGCGAACTCAACCTGGACCGGCTGCGCACGCTGGTCACCATCGCAGAACTGGGCTCGTTCGCCGAAGCGGCGCGTGTGCTGCACCTGGCCGCGCCCACGGTGAGCCTGCACATCGCCGACCTGGAAGCGCTGTGCGGCGCCCCCCTGCTGGTGCGCAAGCGCGGCGAAGTGCGGCCTTCGGGTGTGGGCGAGGCGCTGGTCGAGCGGGCGCGGCGCCTGCTGGCCGATGCGGACGAGGCCATGGAGGTGGTGCAGCGGCAGGTGCAGGGGCTGGCGGGCCGGGTGCGGCTGGGCGCCTCCACGGGCGCGATTGCCCACTTGCTGCCGCAGGCCCTGGAGGTGTTGGGCCGAAACCATCCCGGCATCGACGTGCAGGTGGCCGTGCTCACTTCGCAGGACACCATGGCGCGCCTGGCGAACGGGTCGCTCGACCTGGGCCTGGTGGCGCTGCCGCAGGCGGCGGTGCAAGGGGTGAAGGTGCAGCCCTGGCGGCGGGATCCGGTGATGGCCTTCGTGCCGTCGTCCTGGGCCGCACCCCAGCGCGCCACGCCGAAGTGGCTGGCGGCCCAGCCCCTGATCCTCAACGATGTGGGCACCAGCCTGTCGCGGCTGGGCGCTGAGTGGTTCGCGCTGGCGGGGGAGCACCCCAAGGCGCGCATCCAGCTCAACTACAACGATGCGATCAAGAGCCTGGTGGCCGCCGGCTACGGTGCCACGCTGCTGCCGCACGAGGCATCGTCCGCCACGCCGCTTGATCCGCGCATCCGCATGCTGCCCTTGCGCCCCGTGCTGTGGCGGTCGCTGGGTATTGCGCACCGGGCGGGCCCGGTGGAACGCGCGACGCAGTACGTGCTGGACGTGCTGTGGCAGCAGCGCCAGTCATGGTCATAGGCTGATGGCCAGGCCGAAATAAAAAGCGATCTCGCAGACCTGCTGGGTGGCGCCCAGGCAGTCACCGGTAAAACCCTGCAGCCGGCGCTTGAACATCCGCCCCATCCACAGCAAGGCCAGGAGGGCAAAGCTGCAGGCGACGATGAGGTTCAGGGCGTCCAATGCCAGGGCGGCCAGGGCCAGGGCCACAAAACACCAGGCAAAGCCGATCAGCAGGGCGCCCGGCGCAATCTGGTCGGCCAGGGGTTTGGATTTGGAGGCGGCCGTGTCGCCCACATGCGGCAGCAGGTAAATCAGCAGCAGCGGCAGGCCGCGCGAGACGACGTGGCCCGTCCACAGCGCGGCGCAGATGTACCAGCCGGCGAAGGGCGCTTCCTCCCAGCCGGTGGGCGCGCCTTCGACCGAGCCGAGTATGGCCAGCAGGGACACCTTGGCGAGCACGGCCAGCACCAGCGCCATAGCGCCGAAAGCGCCCACGCGCGAATCTTTCATGATCTGCAGCGCGTGCTCCCTGTCGTGGCCGCCGCCCAGGCCGTCTGCCGTGTCGGCCAGGCCGTCCTCATGAAAGCCCCCGGTCAGCAGCACGGTGGCGGCGGTGGACAGCACGGCGGCCACCAGCGGCGTGAAGGTGGTGTCGGGCAACAGGGCCTGCACCAGGGCGTACATGGCGGCGGCGAAGGCGCCGGCCAGGATTCCGACACCCGGGAAGTGCCCCGCGCTGGCGCGCAGCATCTCGGGGCTGTAGCCCACCCATTCGGCCAGCCGCCCGGTGATGGGGATGCGGGTGAAGAACTGCACGGCGAGCAAATACTCGCGCACGAACTGGGCAATGGCGGTCATACGGCGCCCATGGCGGTTTACGCGCCTTCCTTGCCGCTCACGCCGGCGGACTCAAAGCTGGCCATCTCGCCCAGGAAATTGGCTGCCGACTGCAGCAGCGGCCAGGCCAGCAGCGCGCCCGTGCCTTCGCCCAGGCGCAGGCCCAGGTCCAGCAGCGGGCTGGCCTTCAGGTGGGCCAGCAGAAGGCGATGGCCGTGTTCGTCGCCGCGGTGGCAAAACACCATGTAGTCCTGCGCGGCGGGCGCCAGGGTTCGGGCGACCAGCGCGGCCGCGCCGGCGATAAAGCCGTCAACCAGCACCATGCGGCGCTCGCTCGCGGCCTGCAGCATGGCGCCGGCCATCATGGCGATTTCAAAGCCGCCCAGGGCGGCCAGCGCAGCAAGAGGATCGGTGGCGCCGGCGTGGCAAGCCAGGACATCGGCCAGTACCTGGCGTTTGTGCGCGAGCTGGGCATCGTCAAGCCCGGTGCCGCGGCCCGTGGCCTCATCAATGCCGACGCCGGCCAGGCGCGCGAACAGCAGGGCGGCGGCCGAGGTGTTGGCGATACCCATCTCGCCGAAGGCGACGACATTGCCGGGCAACTGGCCCACGATGTCCATGCCGGCCTGCAGGGCGGCGCGCGCCTGCGCGGCCGTCATGGCGGCTTCGTGGCGGCTGTTGCGTGTGCCGTGCGCGATCTTGCGCGGCAGCAGCTGCGGGTGCGGCGCGAGTTCGGCCGCGACGCCGGCGTCCACCACCCGCAGGGCAAAACCATGCTGGCGGGCGAAGACATTGATGGCGGCGCCGCCGGCCAGCATATTGCCGACCATCTGCACGGTGACGGCCTGCGGGTAGGCCGAAACGCCTTCGGCGGCGATGCCGTGGTCGGCGGCGAACACCACCATTTGCGGCTCGCGCAGCGAGATGTCTTCACTTTGCTGCACCAGCCCCAGTTGCAGCGCCAGGTCTTCAAGCCGGCCAAGGGCGCCCAGCGGCTTGGTCTTGTGGGCTATCTTGTGCCGTAGCCTGGCCTCCAGCGAGGCGTCGGCAATGGGCTCAATCGCGGGCAGGAGCAGGATTGGAGAGTCGGGAGCGTTCATCGGTGATCAGCTTGAGGCAGGCGGGGCAGTAGCAGGATGGCGCGCTGGCTTCCGTGCGCGCGGGACGTTCACCAGGGACAGGCATGACGTGCGGCAGTTGCACGCACCAGCATTCGGCATCGCCCGCCACCATGCCGCAGCGCAGGCCGGCGCCGCAGCGCGGGCACACCGAGGTGTTGGCCGATGCGGGCCTTGCCGAGGGTGCGCCTTGCGGGTTCATGGCGGCGTGCCCTAGCTTTGCAGGAAGAGCCGGTAAACCGGGTTGGCGGTTTCCTCGACGTGGGGGTAACCCAGGGTGTCGAGGAATTCCTTGAAGGCCTTGTTGTCGGCCTTGGGCACTTGCAGGCCCACCAGGATGCGGCCGTAGTCGGCGCCCTGGTTGCGGTAGTGGAACAGGCTGATGTTCCAGCCCGGCCGCATGCTGGAGAGAAACTTCATCAGCGCGCCGGGGCGCTCGGGAAAGATGAAGCGCAGCAGGCGCTCGTCCCTGGAGAGGGCGCTGTGCCCGCCCACCATGTGGCGTATGTGTTCCTTGGCGAGGTCGTCGTGCGTGAGGTCCAGGGTCTTGAAGCCGTGGCGCGAGAAATTGGCGGCGATCTTGCCGCTCTCGCCCTTGGCCGAGGTGGTGAGACCCACGAAGACATGGGCCTTGGCGTCGTCGCTGATGCGGTAGTTGAACTCGGTCACGCTGCGCGGCCCGCCGGGCAGCTCGCCTATGACTTCGCAAAAGCGGCGGAAGCTGCCGCGCTCTTCGGGAATCGTCACGGCGAACAGGGCTTCGCGTTCTTCGCCGACTTCGGCGCGCTCGGCGACAAAACGCAGGCGGTCGAAGTTCATGTTGGCGCCGCACAGAATTACCGCGTAGGTCTCGCCCTTGGTCTTGTGGGTGGCCACGTACTGCTTGACGGCGGCCACGGCCATCGCGCCCGAAGGCTCGACGATGCTGCGCGTGTCGACGAACACGTCCTTGATGGCGGCGCAGACCGCGTCGGTGTCGACGGTGATGAATTCATCGACCAGCTCGCGGCTGATGCGGAAGGTTTCCTCGCCCACCAGCTTGACGGCCGTGCCGTCGGCGAACAGGCCGACATCGCTGAGGGTGACGCGTTTTTTGGCGTCAACGGACTGCAGCATGGCGTCGGAGTCGTTGGTCTGCACGCCTATGACCTTGATCTCGGGGCGCACGGCCTTGATGTAGTTGGCCACGCCGGAGATCAGCCCGCCGCCGCCTATGGCCACGAATACGGCGTCCAGCCGGCTGGAGCCCAGGCTTTGCAGCTGCATGAGGATTTCCATCGCGATCGTGCCCTGGCCGGCGATGACGTCGGGGTCGTCAAAGGGATGGACAAAGGTCAGGCCCTGCTTTTTCTCCAGGACTACTGCGTGGCCGTAGGCGTCCGAATAGCTGTCGCCGCGCAGCACGACTTCGCCACCCCAGGCCCTGACCGCGTCGACCTTGAGCTGCGGCGTGGTGGTGGGCATGACAATGACCGCGCGCGCGCCCAGCTTTTGCGCGCTGAGCGCCACGCCCTGCGCGTGGTTGCCGGCCGAGGCGCAGATCACGCCTTTCTTGAGTTGCGCCGGGCTCAAATGGGCCATCTTGTTGTAGGCGCCGCGCAGCTTGAAGCTGAACACCGGCTGCTGGTCCTCGCGCTTGAGCAACACGGTGTTTTTCAGGCGCAGGCTCAGGTTCCTGGCGGGCTCGAGGCTGGACTCCACGGCCACGTCGTAGACACGTGCCGTCAGAATTTTTTTCAGGTAGTCGGCGGGGCTGAGCGGCTTGCCGGATTTGCCGGACGGGGCGGTTTTAGGGCGGGATGAGGCGGGTTTGGTCGGGGTGGGCATGTTTTTCTCGCAGCCTGACATCATAGTGGGGCGAGAAACCAGCGAAGAAGCGCCGCAAGAAGCCGTGCCGGCAAGAAAAAAGGCCCAGACCTTGCGGTCTGGGCCTGTAAATCCACCCTTAGAGGAGGTGGAGGAGACAACCAGTGCACAAAATACCTTGGGACGCCCGGGGCATCGGTATTGGTGCGATGATTTCAGTATAGCGGAGCAATGTTGCGCTGCACAATCTCTTGTGGCACAAACTCCACATTTTTCACGGTTTCAGTTATAAATTTTATGCATAAGGAGCGGGGTTTATGGAATGCACGGTGAGCTGGACGGGTAACAGCACTATCACGGGGTCACGCTCCAACATGAGCTTTCTTGCCGAAACCGGCAGCGGCCACACCTTGGTGATGGACGGCGCGCCCGACGCGGACAAGCCCGAAAACGGCGGCGCCAACCTGGCGCCCCGGCCCATGGAGACCGTGCTGGCGGGCACCGGCGGCTGCACGGCCTATGACGTGGTGTTGATTCTCAAGCGCGGCCGGCAGGACGTGCGCGGCTGCTCGGTCAAGCTCAGTGCCGAAAGGGCACCGGTGGACCCCAAGGTGTTCACCAAGATCCACATGCACTTCGTGGTGACGGGCAAGGGCTTGTCCGCCAGCGCCGTGGAGCGCGCCGTGGCCATGAGCCACGACAAATACTGCTCGGCCACCATCATGCTGGCGAAAACCGCGGAGATCACCACCAGCTTCGAAGTGCTGGAGGTTTAAGCAGCCCGGACGGGGCGCTGCCGTTTCAGAGGTAGTGCGCCGTCGTGGTCATGACGCGCGCGGCCGAACGCATCAGCGCCTTGACCGGCTCGGGCAGCTGCAGGGCGCCGGCCTGTTCGGCCTCGCGCGCATGCAGGGCCTCGTCGTCTTTCATCTGCGCCACGATGGCGCGAGACTCATGGTCGCCTTGCGGCAGGCGTTCCAGGTGGCCGGCCAGGTGGGCTTCGACCTGGCGCTCGGTCTCGACGACAAAACCCAGGCTCAGGCGGTCGCCCAGCCGGCTGGCGACCAGCCCGAGGCCGAAGGCGCCGGCATACCAGAGGGGGTTGAGCAGGGAGGGACGCGCGCCCAGTTCGTCCAAGCGAGCCTTGGTCCAGGCCAGGTGGTCACCTTCCTCGCGGCTGGCCTGCAAAAAGTGCTCGCGCAGCGCCGGATCGCGCGTGCCCAGCGCCTGCGCCGCATACAGGGCCTGCGCGCAGACCTCTCCCACATGGTTGACCCGCATCAGCGCGCCCGACAAGGCTTTGTCCTGCAGCGCCAGCTCGGTTTTTTCACCGGGCACGGTGGGGCAGGCGCGGCTGGCGCGGGGGGCGGCGAAAAGGGTGCGCAATGCGCCGTCGGCGGCATTCAGCGCGGTGTCGAGTGCGGTGGTCATGGTGCCATGTTAGCGCCGGGCACGCGCCATGGGAACGCCCATGAAAAAAGCCCCCGTGAGGAGGCTTTTTTGCGTAACCGGCCCGGTTTGAATCGGGCAGCGGGGTTCGGTTTAGAACGTGTGGCGGATGCCCAAGGCGATGTTGGTGGAGCCCACGCCGGCAGACGAGGTCACGCCGCCGAGGAAACCGTTGCCGCCGGGTGCAACCTGGCCCTGGCCCTTGTTGTTGAAGCGGGTCAGCACGGCATTCAGGTTGGTGCGCTTGGACAGTGCGTAGGTGTAGGTGAAACCGTAGGAATCGGTATCGGCATTGACCGTGCGCTTGTCATCCAGGCGGTTGAAGGCCACCACCCAGGTGTGTGGGCCGGTGGTGAGGCGGTAGCCGATGTGCATCAGACGGGCATCCTGGCGGAAGGCGGCGTTGTAGGCGTTCTGGAACGCCGCGCCGACAACCGCGCTACCCGACAGGGTGGTGACCGAGGAGGCGATCGAGGAGATGCCGCTTGGGTTGTCGTCCTTGATGGTGGCGTACTGGCCGTACAGCGTGCCGGGGCCGACGTCGACCGTGGCGCCGATGAGGTCGTTGGTCAGGGATTTCTGGCCCAGCTCGTTGTTCTTGCCGTTGTGGCCATAGCCCACCGAGAAACCGTCGCCCTTGTAAGTGACCATGCCACCCCAGAACCTGCTTGCGGAGTTGCTGCCGGCAACTTCACCCGCGCCGTACATCAGCAATGCGGTGACGCCGCCGGTCTGGATCGCGTATTGCAGCGTGTTGCTCAGGCGGATGTCAAATGCGGCGGGCAGGCTGGCGACCTGGCCGGCGGCCAGGCTGGACTGGGTCTGCGAAGCATCAAACTGCGCGGCGACCAGGTAGCCGGGCGTGTACTGGCGGCCGAATGTGAAGGCACCGACGGGGGTCACCAGGCCGACATAGGCCTGGCGGTCAAACAGGTTGCCGGCCAGGTTCACGCCGAATGCGCCGGTCGCGAGCGTGTTGTTCACGCCGGCGATGATCGTATCCCGGGTTGCGACAGGAATCGGAAGGCCCGCGACACCGGCGGCCACCGAGGTGGCGACGCGGTCAGGCATCTGGGTGCCGGAGTTCGGGCGGTTGGTCACGGAACCGGTGTCCAGTTCCAGGCGGTTTTCGAGGGTGAAGATGGCTTTGTAGCCGCTGCCTATGTCTTCCGAGCCGCGAAGGCCGAAACGCGAACCTTCCATGATGCCGCTGGCGATCGTGCTCACGGAGCCTTGGCGCAGGCCGCTGACGTGGTTATAGCCTGCGTCAAGAATGCCGTAGACGGTCACGGTGCTTTGCGCCATGGCGGCCGAGGTGGACAAAAGTCCCATGATCGCAGTTGCAACGAGGGTCAGTTTTTTCATGGAGTCTCCAGGAGTTTGTAATTGATAAAAAAGCGGTGAATGGCGGGAAAACTTTGACGCCCGTCCTTACCCTGCAGGCCGTCTTTGTGAAGGAAAGATTAATGGCGATGGGGTGAACCGTAAAGAGTGCCACTACGGGGGGTATCACTTTCGCGACAGGGGAAAACCCGAGGTTTTTGCCGGCCCGGCAAAGCCCGAAAAAATGCCGGGCAACTCCGTCATTTCCGGCTCATCCCCTCTGTGGCGGCGGCTTCCGCGTCCAGCCGGGGGCTGGTTAGGCGCCCTGTCGGCGGATGCCTGAATGCGGCTTAGGGGGTGGGCTCTATTTTGGCCGGCCCGTGGTAAGTGAGCCACATTCCGGCGAATCACCGCGGCGGTTCGGCGAGAACCGCTTGCCGCAGTGTCCTCGGGATTGCTATGGAAGACCGGAAAACCGAACGCAGCCGAACGCAGGTTGCTGGTTGCTGGTTGCTGGTTGCTACCGAGTTTTTCACCAAAACGATGCATGCCGCGAAAAAAGCGCCATTTTGGTGTGTTCGCGCGGCATCAAAAGGCATATCGAGCCAAAGTGATGCCCTGCTGAAAGGCGCAACGAGCGATGTGTCGCGAGACACCAACAATCGGGCGTGAAAGTTGCTAATAGAGCGGCAAGGGCTTTGTGTGATTTGTGACAGATCGATTCAAATCGACCTGGGGTAGTCAGAAAGCCCTTTAAATGTTCGCAATTTTTATGTGTTCATGTGTTCCCCACCTTTTTGGAGATTTTTAATGATGAAGAAAAGCCTAGTCGCCCTGGCAGTGCTGGCCGTTTCCGGCGTGGCATCCGCCCAGTCCACCGTGACCATCTACGGTCTGGTGGATGCATGGATCGGTACCGTGAAGGACAACAACCTCAGCCAGTCCGGCGTGAACGTCCCGCATCCTTTCTCCGGCAGCGGCGGTGGTCTGCAGACCAGCCGTTTCGGCCTGAAGGGCTCTGAAGACCTCGGTGGCGGCCTGAAAGCCAACTTCCTGCTGGAAGCCGGCTTTGACCCCAGCACCGGCGCCGCCAACAACTACACCAACCCCTACACCAACGCAGTTTCCACCGCGGTCTTCGGCCGTCAGGCATGGGTTGGCGTTTCCGGTGGTTTCGGTGAACTGAAGCTCGGCAAGATGTGGACCCCTTACGATATGGTCAAGGGTTCTGGCGCTGCCGGCTTTGACTCGCTGCTGTTTGCGCCTTCCACCAGCGTGTGGGCCAGCAACAACTACTCGGACCGTCCCGGCAACTCGATCTACTACCAGACCCCGGACATCAGCGGTTTCTCCGCTGCCGGTATGTACAGCTTCGGTGAAAACAAGACCGCCGCTGTCGGCGCAGGCAAAATCATCAGCTTTAACGTTGCTTACGCGAACGGCCCCATCGGCGCTTCGCTGGCTTACCAGAGCGAAAAGGCCACTGCCGCTGCCACCGCCGTCAAGTACACGCAGCTGAACGGCTCCTATGACTTCGGCGTGGTCAAGCTGCTCGGCGCTTACGGCAACGTGAAGAACGGCGTCAGCCCCGTGACCGCCCTGGCAACGGACAAGACCAAGGAATACCAGATCGGCCTGGACTTCCCTGTCTCCAGCACCTTCACGCTGTCCGGCGGCTATGCCCGCTCCAAGAGCACCCGCCTGGCTGGCGCTCCTGACCTGAAGCGCACCGGCTACGGTCTGGCTGGCCTGTATGCACTGTCCAAGCGTTCGAACCTGTACGCTGGCGTGCAGACCGGCAAGGAAACCAACACCGGCGTGGCTGATCGCAAGACCACCACCTACGGCGTCGGCATCCGCCACACGTTCTGATCCAGGCTTGGCCTGAGTCTTAAGCTCAACCCCGCCCTGGCGCGGGGTTGCGTGGAAAGCCGCTTCCTTGAAGCGGCTTTTTTTGTTGGGTTGGCCGAAACCAGCCAAAAAGCGGGTTTTGGCGAGCCGGAATCCCCGGTTTGCTCGGGCGTTGTTTCTTTTCCACTGTCAGCCCTTTGTTTGTGGTTTGAGCACAACGGCTTGCCTGTTTTTTCGGGCATTCCTTTGCGAATTGAAGCCCAGTCTGGTGCAATAGAGCCAACTTCCCGAAAGGGGGTTGGCCCGGGTCTCTGGTGGAGCCATGAAGACGCAAGTCAGAAATGGTCCCCGTGCCGGAGCCCTATGTTTAACCTTGGAGAAACTCTCAATGAAAAAGACCCTTATCGCTTTGGCCGCACTCGGCGCGATGGCTGGTGCAGCACAAGCTCAGTCGACCGTGACCATCTATGGTCTGCTCGACGCCAACATCGGCAGCTACAAGACCAATCAGCTCAACGCTGCTGGTACTGCAGTCTCCGGCCTGAGCCAAGCCAAAATTGACTCCGGCGGCCTGAACGGTTCGCGTTGGGGCATTCGCTTCAGCGAAGACATCGGCGGCGGCATGGCTGTCATCGGTAACCTCGAAAGCGGTATCAACCTTGACGATGGTTCTTCCGGCCAAGGCGGCCTGCTGTTCGGCCGTCGCGCCAACGTGGGTATCTCCAGCGGCTTCGGTACCGTGACCATCGGTCGCAACTCCAGCTCCTACGACGACGTCGCTGGTGACCACGCCATGATGGCCCAGAGCCCGTTCGATCCTTCGAACACCAACAACGGCTTCAGCACGACTACCGTTGGCCAAATCGGCACGCTGAATGGCAATGTCGCACTGTTGACGCACGGTAGTGTTACCAGCGCAGGCGTCCTGAGCTCGGGCAAAGGTTCCGGCGCTCACGTGACCTGGGTTGGTTTCAACACCCGCTTCAACAACAGCGTCAAGTACGTTTCGCCTAATTTCGGCGGCTTCACCGGCTCGTTCATGTACGCTTTCGGCGAAGACAAGACGACCGCTGTCAGCGCAAGCAACTCGATCTCTGCCAACCTGAAGTACGCAAACGGTCCTCTGCTGATCTCCGGCGGCTACCAGTCCGAAGGCGCTGCTCGCACCGCCACGACCAAGCCAGCCCTGGTCAACACGCTGCTGAACGTTTCTTATGACTTCGGCGTTGCCAAAGTCGGCTTCGGTGCCAACCGCGCCAAGTTCAAGGACGTCCTGACGACCTTCCGTACCGGCGTTTCCCACGAACTGGCAGCTCAAAAAGAGTACAGCCTGAGCGTTGCAGTGCCTCTGGGCGCAACGACCCTGAGCGCTGGCTATGCACGTTCCAAGGGTGACGATCTGGGTTCCAGCACTGGCTGGGGTATCCAGGCTCTGTACTCTTTGAGCAAGCGCACCACCCTGTACACGGGTGCCGTCAGCACGAAGAACTACGACAACGTGGCTAACAGCACCATGACGCTGGCTCCTACCAGCAACATCACCCGTACCACCACGTACGCAGCTGGCATTCGCCACACGTTCTAATTTGAAGCTGGCTTAAGCCAGTTTCTTATGAGAATCCAAAAGCCGCTTCGGGGAAACCCGAGGCGGCTTTTTTTATGGCAAAAGCCGTGCGGTTTTTTGAAACTTTTCCGCGCCCGCCGCGTTGAGTTATCTGGTTCCCTGTTTTTCCGGGTACATCAAGCCTGCAAGCCTGGCAACCTCCCCGAATACCCGCTATCTTTTTCATGACCACATCGTTTTTTTGCTCCTTGGGCGTGCTGCGCACCCTTGTGGTCATCAGTTGCCTGTTGCTGTTGACCGCCTGTGCGGGAGTCGAAACAAGCGCGCCCGCAGCCAGCCAGGATGTGCACTGGACTTCGGCGTCGCCCTTGAATTCCAATGCAAGTCCTCTTTCAAACCCCGAGACGGTGAAATGGCAGCACTGCGCATTCCCGGGTAAAAAATCCACGCGTTACCGGGCGGTTCGCCTGGACGGACGCGATGCCGTCCTCAGTGAGTCCGACAGCGCCGCCAGCATGCTGCGGCAACATCTGCGGGTCGAGCCTTCGGAGCTGGGCAAACTGGGCTTCTCCTGGAAGGTGCCCACGATGATTTCCGGCGCCGACATGACGCAGCGCGACAGCGATGACTCTCCGGTGCGTGTGCTGCTGGCCTTCGAGGGCGACCGTTCCAAGTTTTCCGCCAAAAATGCCATGCTGTCCGAACTGGCATTGGCCCTGACGGGTGAGCCTATGCCCTATGCGACCCTCATGTATGTGTGGGGCACCCATAGCGCGCCGGAAAGCGTGCTCATCAATCCCCGCACCGACCGCATCCGCAAGCTGGTGCTTGAGTCCGGGCCCGCGCGGCTGGGCCGATGGCTTGACTATGAGCGCGACATCCGCGCCGATTATGAGAAAGCCTTCGGCGAAGCACCGGGCGCACTGGTCGGCATTGCCATCATGACGGACAGCGACAACACACGGCAAAAAGCCTCGGCATGGTACGGCCCTGTCAGATTGATGAGCAAGTCCTTGAACGCCACGGCCGTCCCCGGTATGACCGCCGCATCGGCCAGGATTTCCCAAAGCCCTGTGTTTGCACCGCCATCCCTTCAAGACTAGTATTCAAACTGCTGAACTCGGAACCTCACTGACATGCGCGCTCCGGCCACCCTTCCAAGCCTTCCAGCTGCCTCCTCCCTCCCATCCACCGCGGCAGACAGCCCCGATAACGCTGATAGTTCTGACCGGCCGCCCCAACTGCGCGCCAGCGGCCGTGCCTTCGCGCAGATCGTGCAGTACCACCCCGAACTGACGGCATTCCGGCGTGACCTTCACGCCCATCCCGAACTCGGTTTCGAAGAGGTCTATACCTCCAGCCGCGTCGTGCATGCGCTCAAGCTGTGCGGGGTGGACGAGGTGCACACCGGTATCGGCAAAACCGGCGTAGTGGCCGTCATCAAGGGCCAACAGCCCGCCAAGGCGGGTGCAAGGCCTATGGTGGGCCTGCGCGCCGACATGGATGCGCTACCCATGACCGAGCACAACGAATTCGGCTGGAAGTCTTCCAAGGCCGGCCTGATGCACGGCTGCGGCCACGACGGCCACACCACCATGCTGGTGGGTGCCGCCCGCTACCTGGCTGAGACGCGCAACTTCGCCGGCGACGCCGTGCTGGTGTTCCAGCCCGCGGAAGAGGGGCGCGGCGGGGCCGACGCGATGATCAAGGACGGCCTGTTCGAGCGTTTTCCGGTGCAGGCGATCTACGCCATGCACAACTGGCCCGCGATGCGGCCCGGCACCATAGGCATCAACCCCGGTCCCATGATGGCCGCGGCCGACCGCATCACCATCGAGGTGACCGGCAAAGGCGGCCACGGTGCACACGCTTACCTGACGGTGGATCCGGTGCTGGTGGCCGCTCACATCATCACCGCGGTGCAAAGCATTGTGTCGCGCAACGTCAAGGCCATGGACAACGCCGTGATCAGTATTTGCGCCGTGCAGGCGGGCGACCTGGGCGCCATGAGCGTGGTGCCCGAAACGGCCATGCTGGTGGGCACGGTGCGCACCTTCAAGCCCGAGGTGCAGAACCTGGTCGAGCGCCGCCTCAAGGAGCTGTGCGCGGCCGTGGCCCAGGGCTTCGGCGCTACCGCCACGGTGAAGTATGAACGCATCTACCCGGCCACCATCAATTCGCCGGCCGAATACGCGCTGGCCACCGCCGTGGCGGACCAGCTTGTGGGTGCGGAAAACGTGGTGAGCAACCTTGAACCCAGCATGGGCTCGGAAGATTTTTCCTTCATGCTGCGCGTCAAGCCGGGTGCCTACCTGCGCCTGGGCCAGGGCGAGCAACTGCCCGACGGCAAAGGCGGCACCATCGGCGGCGTGGGCAGCCGCTTCCTGCACAACAGCTGCTATGACTTCAACGACAGCGTGCTGCCGCTGGGCTCGGCGCTGTTCGCGGGCATTGTGGAGCGTTCGCTGCCGCTGGCCTGAGCTCAGGCGTAGCGCTTGTTGCGCAGGTTGTTCTTCATTTCCTTGAGCAGCGGTTGCAGCTTGCTGCCTATGCGCAGTGCCACGCAGGTCGCCAGGATGTCGACGATCATCAGGTGCATGAGGCGCGACACCATGGGGCTGTAGCGGTCATAACCCTCGGGGTGGTCGGCCGCCAGGTGGATGTTGCCGGCTGCGGCCAGCGGTGAGCCGGTGACGGTGATGACGATGGTGGTGGCGCCGTTTTTGCGCGCGATGTCGCAGGCGTCCATCAGGTCGCGTGTGCGTCCCGAGTTGGAAATCACCACCACGCAGTCGCCCGGGCCCAGCAGCGAGGCGCTCATGACCTGCATGTGGCCGTCGCTGTAGGCAATGCTGGTGATGCCTAGGCGAAAGAACTTGTGCTGCGCGTCCTGCGCCACGATGCCCGAGTTGCCCACGCCGAAAAACTCGATGCGTTTGCCGGTGTTATAGGTCGCCAGCAACGCGTCCGCCGCTCTTTCCACGGCCACCGAACTCGCATCGTTGCGGTATTTCAAAAACGCCGCCACGGTGTTGTCTATCACCTTGACCATCACGTCGGCGGTCTTGTCGTCGGCGTCCACGCTGCGATGGATAAAGGGTACGCCCTCACTCACGCTGCCCGCCAGCTTGAGCTTGAAGTCCGACAGGCCGTCGTAACCCATGCTGCGACAAAAGCGCACCACGGTGGGCTTGCTCACATGCGAGCGGCCGGCCAGCTCGGTGATCGGCAGGTTGGCAAAAGATCGTGGGTCGGACAGCACAAGGCGGCCCACGCGTTGCTCGGCGGGGGCTAAGGAGGAAAGAGACGCCTTGATCCGGTCGAGCATGCTCAGCACTCCTCAGACCAGCAATATCCGTCTCTGGCGATCATCGCGCTAGCCGCGCTAGGCCCCCAGCTACCGGCGGCATAAGGCCGAGGCGCGCCGGAATCGTTGCTCCAGCTGTCCAGGATGGGCTCCACCCAGCGCCAGGCTTCTTCCTGTTCGTCGCTGCGCACAAAAAGGTTAAGCCTCCCGTCGATCACGTCCAGCAGCAGCCTTTCATAGGCGCCCACGCGTTCGGAGCCGAAACGTTTGTCGAAATCCAGGTCCAGCTGCACCGGCGCCAGCGAGGATGTGCCGCGGCGTTGGTCGGCGCCCTGGGCCAGCAGGTGCAGCTCCAGGCCGTCCTTGGGCTGCAGGTTGATGACCAGCCGGTTGGCCACGTTGGAGCCGGAGGTGGAGGCCTTGAAAATCGCGTGCGGTGCCGGCCGGAAGTTGACCTCGATGTGTGCGTCGCGGCCGGCCAGGCGCTTGCCGGTGCGGATGTAAAAGG
This sequence comes from Polaromonas sp. P4_F6, assembly GCF_056401275.1. NCBI lineage: Bacteria > Pseudomonadati > Pseudomonadota > Betaproteobacteria > Burkholderiales > Comamonadaceae > Polaromonas > Polaromonas sp. P4_F6. Next base: position 142,321 of record NZ_JBFUJQ010000004.1, read on the forward strand.
GCACGCCGGCCCAGCGCCAGTTGGCGATTTCGGTGCGCAGGGCGACAAAGGTTTCGGTCCGGCTGTCGGGGGGCACGCCTTTTTCGTCGCGGTAGCCCGGCACGGCCTCGCCGTCAATGCTGCCGGCCGCGTACTGGCCGCGCACCACGTGCTGGCCCAGTGTTTCTGGCGTCCAGGGCTTGAGCGAGCGCAGCACCTTGAGCTTTTCGTCGCGTATGGCGTCGGCATGCGAGTTGATGGGCGGCTCCATGCCGATGGCGCACAGCAGCTGCAGCGCGTGGTTCTGCACCATGTCGCGCAGCGCGCCGGTGCTGTCGTAGAAGGCGCCGCGTTTTTCCACGCCCAGGTCCTCGGCGATCGTGATCTGGATGTTGGCGATGGTCTCGCGGCGCCACAGCGGCTCGAACAGCGAGTTGCCGAAACGTAGCGCGAACAGGTTTTGCACCGAGGGCTTGCCCAGGTAGTGGTCAATGCGAAAGATCTGCTGCTCGTTGAGCACGCTGCGCACTGTTTTGTTGATGGCGCGGTTCGAGGCCAGGTCGTGGCCCAGCGGTTTTTCCAGCACCACACGCGTCTGCGGGCCGTTCAGGCCGGCGGCGGCGATCTGCTCGCACACCGTGGTGAACAGGCTGGGCGCCGTCGCCACATACATCACGACCACATCGGCCGGCCGTTGCTGCAGCCTGGCGGCCAGCCCCGCGTAATCCGCCGGGTTGGACAAATCCATGCGCAGGTAGCCCAGCAGCGCGGCAAAGCGCGAGAACTCCTCCTCGCTGGGGCGCTTGGCCAGCTCGACGTTGTCGAAGCGGGACTTGATCAGCGCGCGGTACTGGTCGTCGGACAGATCGTCGCGCGCCACACCCACAATGCGCCCGCCCGGCGGCAGTGAGCCATGGCGAAAGGCCTGGAACAGGGCCGGCATGATCTTGCGCCACACCAGGTCGCCGGTGCCGCCGAAGAGGATGAGGTCAAAACTCATGGTAAAAAAGTGTCTTGGTAATTAAGTTTCATATTCTATGGGCATAATGGTAACTCGACCCTGAACCCGCGAGATGCACGCCTCCAGGTGCTCCCGCGGTGTTTCATCCGGACCACTTTCGCGTTTATGCCCAGCATCCCCGCCATGACCCAACTCGACGCCCTCAAACAGTTCACCACCGTGGTTGCCGACACCGGTGATTTCAAGCAGCTGGGGCAGTTCAAGCCGCAGGACGCCACCACCAACCCCTCGCTGATCCTCAAGGCGGTGCAAAAGCCCGACTACCAGCCCTTGCTCAAGGACACCGTGGCCCGCTTCAAGGGGCGCGCCCTCGACGAAACCATGGACCGCCTGCTGGTGCGCTTCGGCTGCGAAATCCTCTCCATCATTCCGGGCCGCGTTTCGACCGAAGTCGATGCGCGCCTGAGCTTTGACGCCAATGCCACCTACACGCGCGGCGAGCGCATCGTCGAGCTCTACCAGGCCGAGGGCATACACATAGACCGCGTGCTGATCAAGGTGGCAGCCACCTGGGAGGGCATACAGGCGGCCGAAAAGCTCGAACAGCGTGGCATCCACACCAACCTTACCCTGCTGTTCTCGTTCGCCCAGGCGGTGGCCTGTGGCCAGGCCAAGGTGCAGCTGATCTCGCCCTTCGTCGGACGCATCTACGACTGGTACAAAAAATCCGCCGGCGCGGCCTGGGACGAGGCCGCGATGGCCGGCGCCAACGACCCCGGCGTCAAGTCGGTGCGCGAGATCTACAACCATTACAAACACTTCGGCATCGCCACCGAGGTGATGGGCGCGAGCTTTCGCAACGTGGGCCAGATCACCGCGCTGGCCGGCTGCGACCTGCTGACCATCAGCCCCGAGCTGCTGGGCCAATTGGCGGCTTCCGACGCGCCGCTGTCGCGTGCGCTCGACGCCAAGGCGGCGGCCGCGCTGGACCTGCCCGCCGTCAACTACGACGAAGCGGGTTTTCGCTACGCGCTCAATGAAGACGCCATGGCCACCGAAAAGCTGGCCGAGGGCATACGCGCCTTCGCGGCCGACGCCGTGAAGCTCGAACAGCTGATGCTGGCGGCCTGAGGCATGGCCGTGCAGCCAAGACCCCGCTGCGACCGCACGCCGGCCTGGGCCGCGCTGCAGGACTGCTTCGACACCCAGGGAAAATCCTTTGACCTGCGCCAGGCCTTCGCGGCCGACGCGGGGCGCTTTGCGCATTTCAGCCAGGAAGCGCCGCATGTTTTTGCCGATCTCTCCAAAAACCTGATCGACACGACCAGCGAGACTCTGCTTCTGGATCTGGCCGCGCAATGCCGGCTCGAGCAGCACCGCGATGCCATGTTTGCCGGCGAGCTGATCAATGGCACCGAGCAGCGCGCCGTCAAGCATTTTTTATTGCGGAGCCCGGCCGCTGCCGGCATGGACGGCGATCTCGCGCGCGTGCATGAAACCCTGGACGCCATGCTGGCCTATGCCGAGCAACTGCGCGCCGACGCGGCCATCACCGACATCGTCAACATCGGCATAGGCGGCTCCGACCTGGGCCCGCAGATGGCGGTGCTGGCGCTGGCTGAATTCGCCATCCCCGGCAAGCGTTTTCACTTTGTCTCCAACGTCGACGGCGGCGAGCTGGCCGGCGTGCTGCAGGGGCTCAAGCCGCAAAACACGCTGTTCCTGGTGGCGTCCAAGACTTTCACCACCACCGAGACCATGACCAATGCGCATTCGGCCAGGCGCTGGTTTGAATCGCAGGGCGGCACGGATGTCGGCCGGCATTTCGCGGCCCTCACGACCAATGTTGCGGCGGCCCGTGCTTTCGGCATCAAGACGACTTTCGGCTTCTGGGACTGGGTGGGTGGGCGCTATTCGCTCTGGTCGGCCATAGGTTTGCCGATCGCCATCGCCATAGGCGCGGCCGGCTTTCGTGAGCTGCTGGCCGGCGCGCATGCCATGGACGAGCATTTCCGCACGGCGCCGCTGGCGCGCAACCTGCCGGTGCGGCTGGGTTTGCTCGACGTCTGGTACCGCAATTTTTACGGCTTCAGCAGCCGCAGCATCGCGCCTTACAGCAGCGCTTTGCGGCGCTTGCCGGCCTATTTGCAGCAGCTTGAAATGGAAAGCAACGGCAAGCGCGTCGACGCCGAGGGCCAGGCCTTGCCTTTTGCCACCTCACCCGTGCTGTGGGGCGAGCCCGGCACCAACGGCCAGCACGCCTATTTCCAGATGCTGCACCAGGGCAGCTCGGTGGTGCCGGTGGAGTTTGTCGCCGTCAAGCAGGCCGGCCATAGCCTGCCTGGGCATCACGCCACCTTGCTGGCCAATGTGCTGGCCCAGGCGCAGGCGTTGATGCAGGGAAAGGACGATGTGGGTGGCCACAAACATTTTCCCGGCAACCGGCCCAGCACCTTCTTGCTGCTGGAGCGGCTCACGCCCGCCAGTCTGGGCGCGCTGGTCGCGCTGCAGGAGCACCGCGTGTTTGTCAGCGGTGCGATCTGGGGCATCAACAGCTTCGACCAGTGGGGCGTCGAGCTCGGCAAGGTGCTGGCCAGGGACATAGAGCCGCGCCTGCAAAGCGGTGACCTGTCCGGCCTTGACGGCTCGACGGCCGGCCTGTTACGCAAGATTTCCGGCTGATTCGCGCAAAACCGTGCTTTTTTCCCTGACGGGAGCGCGCGGTTTCGTGGTCAACTTGCCGCTTCGCTGATTTTTCGATGATTTCGCATGATGTCTTTACCCGTCACGCCTTGCCGAGTTTTTTCCCGTTTTTCGATGTTCGCCGCGGCGGTGCTCACGGCAGCGCTGGCCGCCGGCTGCGCAACGCGCGCCCCCGATGCTGAGGACGCCGACGCCGACGAGCCCGTCAGCCAGGGCGGCACCGTGGGTGTGGCCGAAGGGGTGACCGGCACGGCCTGGGCGGCGATGTCGGCACCGCCCAAAGCCGGGGAGCTCAAGCCCGACGACCTTCGGTGGGAGATATTCCGCGTGCCCGGCAAGCAGCCGGCCAGCTACAGCTATGTGCGCCATGAAGGCCGCGATGCGGTACTCGCGAAGGTCGAGGCTTCCGGCAGCATCCTGCGCCACCGCCACCGCATCGAGCCGGACCAGCTCGGCCTTGTGCGCTTTTCATGGAACGTGCCAAACGCGGTCGCGGGCGCGGGTGCCAATGCCGCGTTGCCGCAGCTCGAGGATGTGCCGGTTCGGGTGGTGCTCGCCTTTGAAGGCGACCGCTCGCGGCTGTCGATGAAAAACGCCATGCTGTCGGAGCTGAGCCGCCTGCTGACCGGCGAGGAGATGCCGTTCGCGACCCTGGTCTATTCGTGGTCGCGGGTCAAGCAGCCCGGCGAGGTCGTCGTCAATGATCGCACCGACCGCATCCGCAAGATCGTGGTCGATTCGGGCGACCACGGTTACAACGAATGGCGCAGCTACGAGCGCGACATCCGCGCCGACTACCGCAAGGCTTTTGGCGAAGACCCGGGCGCCTTGCTGAGCTTCGCGGTCTTTACCGAAGGTGAAAGGGACGAAGGCCAGCTGCAGGCCTTCTACGGGCCGCTCAAGCTCATACCCGCTTCGGCTTCGGCCGTCGCGAGCAAGTAGCGCCGCGTCAGTGCCCGCTCAACGCGGGGCGGTGGCCCTGCTCAAAACTTGTAGCCCAGTTGCAGGGTGAAGCAGTTGGGATCGAGCACCACGTCAATCGTCTGTCCCGTGCTCAGCGTGCCGCGGGTTTTCAGCAGTGTCTTGGTATAGCTGCCCTCCACAAACCATTTGTCATTGAGGTTGTAGACGCCTCCGACCTGGAAGGAGGGGGCCAGCTTGGATTTGAATGACACCCCGGTGGGCGGGCCGCCGGGGTTGGTCAGCGCGGTCAGCAGGGCGCTGCCCTGCTCCTTGTAAAACCGTACATACGACAGGCCGGCGCCCAGGTAGGGCCGGAACCGGGCTTCGGCCTCGAAAAAGCGGTACTGGCCTATCAGCGTGACCGGAAGCGCCCGGGTGTCGGCCACCTTGCCGAAACCCGCGAGCGTGCCGTCGCCGGTGACGTCATGCCGGAAACCCAGGCCCAGCGGCAGGTGCAGGTTGAGGTGCTCGGTGGCCATGTAGTTGATCGCGCCCGTCACCCGGGTATCGTTGCTGACGCCCACACGCACGTTGGGTATGTTGCCCGTCAGTGTGCCGCTGTCCACGGAGGGCTTGATGCGCGTGACGCCGGCCGACAAAGACCAGGTGCCGGCCTGTTGCGCGAAAGCGGGGAATGTGGACGAGGCCATGATGGCCGCGGCAATCAGGTGTTGTCTGGAAAGGGGCATGGCGAGTCCGGTGATGTGGCTGGGTGACTGCTTTAAGGTGTTGGAGGTTCATCCAGGGGATCGGTGTCAATGTCATGGTAGCGGCAAGCGCCGGTGCGCGCTGGCTTGCATGGGGGTTTTGTCCAGGCGATGAAGCGCAGACGCAACGGCTTTTGTCGATTGAAAACGTTCTTCGTACAAGGTTTGTACGGATGCGCGCAATGCGCTTTTGCCCGCCCGAACCGGCCGCCGTGCCGGCCCCCCGGACGCCGCGGTAGCCCCGCGAGGCGCGCCGCATTATCATGCGGCAGGGAATTCACCCTGTTAACACCTTGCGAGGAGGACTACTGTCATGAATTTTGGCCAAGCCATCTCTACCTGCTTTTCCAAGTACGTCACGTTCACCGGCCGGGCATCGCGTCCGGAATTCTGGTGGTTCTTCCTGTTTCAGATCATCGTCCTGATCGTCACCGGCATGATCAGCAACATCCTGTACGGCATCGCCGCCCTGGCCATGCTGCTGCCGGGAATCGCGGTGGGTGTGCGCCGCCTGCATGACATCGGCAAGACCGGCTGGCTGCTGCTGATCGGCCTGATCCCGTTGGTCAACCTGTTGCTGTTGTACTGGTGCGTTCAGCCTTCGGAAGGTCCCAACCAGTATGACGAAGGCGCCGCGCCGGCTGTGCCTGCCGCCGGCTCGACGGGCGAGCAATAAAAAGCACGCATAAAAAAAGGGCCGCGAAAGCGGCCCTTTTTGATGGAGCGAGAAGCTCAGGCGGGCATTACATGCCCATGTCGCCCATGCCGCCCATACCACCCATGCCGCCTGGCATGCCGCCGCCGGCAGCTGCTTCGTCCTTTGGAGACTCGGCCACCATGGCTTCGGTCGTCAGCATCAGCGATGCCACGGAAGCGGCGTTCTGCAGTGCGGTGCGGGTGACCTTGGTGGGATCCAGGATACCCATTTCGATCATGTCGCCGTAGGTGTCGTTGGCCGCATTGAAGCCGTAGTTGCCCTTGCCGCCGAGAACCGCGTTGACCACCACGGAGGCTTCGCCGCCTGCGTTGTAGACGATTTCGCGCAGGGGGGCTTCAATGGCGCGCAGCACCAGCTTGATACCGGCGTCCTGGTCGGCGTTGTCGCCCTTGATGGCGCCAGCAGCCTGCTTGGCGCGCAGCAGCGCGACGCCGCCGCCGGCCACAATGCCTTCTTCCACGGCTGCGCGGGTGGCGTGCAGCGCGTCTTCCACGCGGGCCTTCTTTTCCTTCATTTCGACTTCGGTGGCAGCGCCGACCTTGATCACGGCAACACCGCCGGCCAGCTTGGCCACGCGCTCTTGCAGTTTTTCGCGGTCGTAGTCGCTGGTCGCTTCCTCGATCTGGACGCGCACTTGCTTGACGCGTGCTTCGATGTCGGCAGCGGCGCCGGCGCCGTCGATGATGATGGTGTTTTCCTTGCCCACTTCGATGCGCTTGGCCTGGCCGAGATCGGCCAGCGTCACTTTTTCGAGCGACATGCCGACTTCTTCAGCGATGACCTTGCCGCCGGTCAGGACGGCGATGTCTTCCAGCATGGCCTTGCGGCGGTCGCCGAAGCCGGGAGCCTTGACAGCCACGACCTTCAGAATACCGCGCAGGGTGTTCACCACCAGGGTTGCCAGGGCTTCGCCCTCGACTTCTTCGGCGATGATCAGCAGCGGACGGCCGGCCTTGGCGACTTGCTCCAGGGTGGGCAGCAGGTCGCGGATGTTGCTGATCTTCTTGTCGTAGAGCAGCACAAAGGGGTTGTCCAGCAGCGCGGACTGCTTTTCAGGGTTGTTGATGAAGTAAGGGGAGAGGTAGCCGCGATCGAACTGCATGCCTTCGACGACGTCGAGTTCGTTTTGCAGGGACTTGCCGTCTTCCACGGTGATCACGCCTTCCTTACCAACCTTGTCCATCGCGTCGGCAATGATCTTGCCGATGGATTCGTCGGAGTTGGCGGAGATCGAGCCGACCTGGGCGATTTCCTTGGAGGTGGTGGTGGGCTTGGAAGCCTTCTTGAGCTCTTCGGTCAGAGCCAGCACGGCCTTGTCGATACCGCGCTTCAAGTCCATGGGGTTCATGCCGGCGGCAACGTACTTCATGCCTTCGCGGACGATGGCTTGTGCCAGAACGGTGGCGGTGGTGGTGCCGTCGCCGGCGTTGTCGGAGGTCTTGGAAGCGACTTCCTTGACCATCTGCGCGCCCATGTTCTGCAGCTTGTCCTTCAGTTCGATTTCCTTGGCGACGGACACACCGTCCTTGGTCACCGTGGGGGCGCCGAACGAGCGCTCCAGAACCACGTTACGGCCTTTGGGGCCCAGGGTTACCTTGACGGCGTTGGCCAGGATGTTCACACCCTCGACCATGCGGGCGCGGGCTTCGCCGCCGAAAATGACGTCTTTTGCTGCCATGTTTAATTCTCCAGAATTCAGTTAATAAGGGGTTTGTGGTGAAGATTTACTTTTGTCTCCGGCCGGGCCTTTCGGCCTTTAACTTCGCTTCGCGAAGTTAGCCTCGACGAAAATAATTCGCGTTGCGAATTATTTTTCAACCACTGCAAACAGGTCTTCTTCTTTCATGACGAGCAGTTCGTCGCCGTCGACCTTGACGGTCTGGCCGCTGTATTTGCCGAACAGCACGCGGTCGCCCACTTTGACGCCCACGGGGCTCAGTTCGCCCTTGTCGTTCTTCTTGCCTGGGCCAACGGCCAGCACTTCGCCTTGATCAGGCTTTTCAGCGGCGCTGTCGGGAATGACGATGCCGGAAGCGGTTTTGGTTTCGTTTTCCACGCGTTTGACGATCACGCGGTCGTGCAAAGGACGAAGTTTCATGAGAGCTCCTTGTTTGAGAACACTGGGTTTTGGGAATCAAAAAGCACCCGCGTAAAGTGGGTGCTTGTTAACTTTGGTGGATTGACGAGGCCTTGTTAGCACTCAATACCATCGAGTGCTAATCATAGGGGCAATTCGGGGTGTTTTCAAGGCAGCGGGCTGGAAAATCCTGTTTTCAAGTGTGGAGCGGGAAGCTATGGGCGTGAGCTGGGCCCCCGTTGCCACCTCGGCGCCAAGGGATTGGGCCTGGATGCCGGGCATGCACCCGATCCGAGCTTGTCCTACACGGAATTCCTCTGCCGCTGACGACCTGCCACCCATGCCGGCCCCTAAAGTCAAATCCTCTTCATTCACGGCCGGACCCGGCATCACCATGTTTCTAGACAGTTTTCCACGCGAAGAAGCCCAGGACAGCCGTGCCATGCGCCCGGTGCGGGAGCCGGCGGCCGAGCCGGCCCGGTCGCGCCATCCCTGGCCTTTTCCTGTGTCCGGCAAGGATTTCGGCCTGCCGGCGGCATCGGCAAACCCCCACGCGGCGGGCGGGCCCGGCTGCATGGCGGCCGCCAGCAGTTTTGTCACCTGATGAATTCGGACGGACGGGCGATGAAACCCAGAACCAGCGCCACGCCGGAAAGCCGCCGGGCCGGCGGCACAAAAACGCCCGCAGGCCGGCCCGAAAAAACGCCCTCCGATGAATTCGGCCGGGAAGGCACCAACAAAACCATCCCCGAACCCAAGGCCGATGGCCAGCCCTCAGAGGAACTGGGCCATACCCCGCATATTGGGAAGACGCCTTACACGCGCGGCTGAGGCGGGCTTTCATTTGCGCCGCCCGCCACATGTGCCGCCGCGGTCCGCCGCACCACCAGCGGCAATGTGGCCGAAATGGTCGTGCCCTGGGTGGTGTTGATCTCCAGGTGGCCGCCCGAGGCCTCCACCCGGTGGCGCATGCCCTGCAGGCCGTGGCTGGATGCCTGCACGGCCTGCGGATCGAAGCCCCGGCCGTCGTCGTGCACGGTCACGATGATGTAGTCCTTGTAGCTCAGCAGGTTGATTTCCACGTTCTGCGCCTGCGCATAACGGGCAATATTGGTCAGGGCCTCCTGGGCCAGCCGGTAGACCGTCAGCTGTATGGTTTCGTCCAGTTCCGTCGGCTCGAGGTTGGTGACGATGCTCAAGCCCGAACGCTGGGCGAACTCGCGCGTCAGGATCTCCAGGGCCGGCAGCAGCCCGAGGTTGGACAGCGAGGAAGGGCGAAGGTCTTCGATGATGCGCCGCTTCAGCGCGATGCCGCTGTTGAGCGTTTCAATCAGGTGCTCGATGCGGGCCGGCAAGTCGCCGTTTTCGCCGGACAGCCTGGCTTTGATGCGCGTGATGTCGAGCTTTGCGGCCGTGAGCAGCGCGCCGAGCTCGTCGTGGAGTTCGCGCGCCAGGTGCTCTCTTTCCTGTTCCCGCACCTGCTGCAGGTGGGTGGCCAGCTCGGCCAGCCGGCTGGTGCGCTCCTTGACCTGGACGTTCAGCAGGTCGCGCTCGGCCTGCAATGCCAGTTGCTGGCGCTGCCCGGCCTGGTCCAGGGCGGCGGTCTGGCGCAAATACAGCCAGAAGGCCACAAAGGCGACGGTCGCCACCAGGGTGATGCCTATGCGCGTGAGCAGCAGCGAACGCCGGACCTCCGCGTAGCCCCTGGCGGTGTCCTGGTTGGTTTCATCAATGAGCCGGCCGGCGCTGTTGCGTATGGCGTCCATTTGCTCCTTGCCCACCTCCGTGGTCAGGACAAAACGCCAGGCCTCGTCCTTGCCTTCGTTCTTCATGCGGATGGACAGGTCCATCTCCGCCAGCTTGCGCTGCACCGTGCGTCCCAGCAGCGACAGCGTCCCGGCCAGATCCTGGCGGGCGGCGAGCAGCTCGCGCAGCTGGTCCTGCGTCTGGCCGATGTCCGCGATGGCGGCCTTGTAGGGCTCCAGGTACATGGTGTCGCCGGTCAGCAAGTAGCCGCGCTGCCCGGTCTCCGCGTCGAGCACGTCGCGCAGCAGCCGCTGGACATGGCTGCGTGTGAGGTGGGCCTGCGCCACCTCGTCCATCGCATCCATGGATTTGTCATACGACAGCTCGCTGATGCCGATCAGGGTGAGCACGGCGATCAAGGCGCAGGCGACGTTGGCGGCCATTTTGTGGAGGGTGCTTCGCATGGGAGCTTTCGTGATGGCGTTCTCGAAATGGTGCCGCCGGCCGGGCGCAACCTGCCCGAAATTCTAGAAACCGGCCCTTCGGCCAGGCATGAAAAAGCCACCCGAAGGTGGCTCTATGTTGCTGGCGTTTGGTCAGCTGCAGCGTAGGACGCCGCCTTGCCCGGCGGCCTTACAGGCCGGCTGCAGCGCGGAGTGCAGCAGCTTTATCGGTTCTTTAGCTTCGGCACGGGCCTTTGGCCCTTAACTTCGCTGCGCGAAGTGAGCCTGCGCTGAAAGCCGGACAAGCTCGCTTCGCTCGGGGCCTTACAGGCCCGCAGCTGCGCGAAGCGCAGCGGCCTTGTCCGTCTTTTCCCACGTGAATTCCGGCTCATCGCGGCCGAAGTGGCCGTAGGCTGCCGTCTTTTCGTAGATGGGGCGCAGCAGGTCCAGCATCTGGATGATGCCCTTGGGGCGCAGGTCGAAGTGTTCGTTGACCAGGGCCGAGAGCTTCTCGTCGGAAATCACGCCCGTGCCTTCGGTATAGACCGTGACGTTCATGGGCTTGGCCACGCCGATGGCGTACGCCACCTGGATCTGGCACTGGCGGGCCAGGCCGGCCGCCACGATGTTCTTGGCGACGTAGCGGGCGGCGTAGGCGGCCGAACGGTCCACCTTGCTGGGGTCCTTGCCGCTGAAGGCGCCGCCGCCGTGCGGGCAGGCGCCGCCATAGGTGTCGACGATGATCTTGCGGCCGGTCAGGCCGCAGTCGCCTTGCGGGCCGCCGATGACGAAGCGGCCGGTCGGGTTGATCAGGTAACGGGTGTCCTTGGTCAGCATGCCCTTGGGCAGCACCGGCTTGATGATTTCCTCGATGATGGCCTCGTTGAAAGAAGCCTTCATCTTGTGCGGGGTTTCGCTCTGGTCGGGGCTGTGCTGGGTGGACAGCACCACGGTGTCAATGCTGTGCGGCTTGCCGTCCACGTAGCGCATGGTCACCTGGCTTTTTGCGTCGGGACGCAGGAAAGGCAGGCGGCCGTCCTTGCGCAGCTGGGCCTGGCGTTCGACCAGGCGGTGCGCGTAGTAAATCGGCGCGGGCATCAGGTCGGGCGTTTCATCGCAGGCATAACCGAACATCAGGCCCTGGTCGCCAGCGCCTATGTTCAGGTGGTCGTCGGAGGCGTGGTCCACGCCCTGGGCGATGTCGTTGGACTGCTTGTCGTAGCAGACCATGACGGCGCAACCTTTGTAGTCGATGCCGTATTCGGTGTTGTCGTAGCCGATGCGCTTGATGGTGTCGCGCGCGACCTGGATGTAGTCAACGTGGGCGTTGGTGGTGATCTCGCCGGCCAGCACGACCAGGCCGGTGTTGGTCAGGGTTTCGGCGGCGACGCGGCTGCGCGGATCCTGCTTGAAGATCGCATCGAGAATCGCGTCGGAAATCTGGTCGGCAACCTTGTCGGGATGGCCTTCGGAGACGGATTCGGATGTGAAGAGAAAATCGTTCGCCATTGCGTACACTCCATGAAGTTTGTCGGCGCGTTGCCGGCTGGGGTGCTTCGGCGAACGCTTTAGCAGTTTGGTTTAATGTCGCCCTGCAAGTTGTTCAATAACTCGGCGACAGCCCCCATTATAAGACAGCCCTTTTTCGGCTGGATTGGCCCATCAATACCCCTTTTGCCTGATCAATGCCCTGGTTGTTCCGATTTTTTGCCCTCTGGCCGCTGGCCGCCCTGCATGCGTTGGGCGCCGGGCTGGGCTGGCTGGTCTGGGCGCTGAGCCCGCGCTACCGCGCGCAGTTCCGCGCCCATGTGGCGCAGGCCGGCCTGCCCTTTGAGCTGGCCCGCCCGGCGATCGCCGAGGCCGGGCGCTTTATCGCCGAGCTGCCCAAGCTGTGGATGCGGCCCGCCACGGAATCCTGCCTGGGCAATGTGCGCGTGGAGGGCCAGGCCCATGCCGAAAGCGCTTTCGCGCAAGGCCGAGGTGTGATTTTTTTCGGCCCGCACTGCGGCAGCTTCGAGCTGGGCCCGCAGGCGCTGGCCGAGCTGTACGGGCCCATCACCGCGATCTACCGGCCCGCGCGCAAGGCCTGGCTGGCGCGGCTGGAGCGCCTGGCGCGCGACCGCGCCAACCTCACCGTGGTTCCGGCCTCCCTGAGCGGCATACGCCTGATGCACAAAACCCTCAAGGCCAACCAGGCTGTGGCGCTGCTGACCGACCAGGTGCCGCCCGAGGGGCTGGGCGTCTGGGCGCCGTTCTTCGGCAAACCGGCTTACACCATGACCCTGGCGGCGCGGCTGGCGCTGCAAAGCGGGGCGGTGCTGCTGCCGGTGAGCTGCGAGCGCTTGCCGCATGGCAGCGGCTACTTCCTCAAGATATGGCCGGCGGTCCAGGGGGTCCAACCCGACGATGCCGGCAAGCCGCGCGCCGAGCTGCTGCAGGCCGTGACGCAGATCAACCGCGCGATTGAAGCCATCGTGCTGAGCCAGCCCGGCCAGTACCTGTGGGGCTACGCGCGCTACAAGACACCACGCAAGGAAGCACCGCTGTGAAGACTGTCCGCCAGATGGCCAGCCGGCTCGTAACCCGCGGCGGCATTCTTTTTATGCAGCTGCTGGCCCTGGTGCCGCTTTCCTGGACGCGCGGCCTGGGCGTGCTGCTCGGCTGGGTGTTGTATGCCGTGGTGGGTGCGCGCCGGCGCGTGGTGGACACCAACCTGGCCCTGTGTTTCCCGGCGCTTTCCACCGAAGAGCGGCGCCGCCTGAATGTGCAGACTTTTGTGTACTTCGCCCAGGCCTGGCTGGACCGCGCCTGGCTGTGGCATGCACCCAAAGCCTGGGTGCAGCGCCGCGTGCACCTGACAGGCGCGGTTGAAGAGCTCGCGGGTAATGCGCCCACGGTGATTTTCCTGCCGCATTTTGTGGGCCTGGACGCGGCCTGGACCGCGGTGGCGCTGCAAATGCCCAGGCCTTCCACCACGATTTACACCGACCAGTCCAACAAGCTGGTGGACCGCTGGATACTGCGCGGGCGCCGGCGCTTCGGCAACCTGCGGCTGTTCGGCCGCGCCGCCGGCGTCAAACCCATCGTCGCGGCGTTGCGCGAAGGCCAGCCCCTCTATTTGCTGCCGGACATGGATTTCGGCCCCGACGATTCGGTGTTTGTGCCGTTTTTCGGCGTGCCCACTGCCACCGTGCCATCGCTCTCGCGCTTTGCCAGGCTGGGCCGCGCGAAGGTGCTGCCGCTGCTGCCGCGCATCACCGCCGCCGGCTACGAGGTGCAGGTACTGCCGGCCTGGGACGATTTCCCCAGTGAAGACCCGGTGGCCGACACCGCGCTCATGAACGCGCGGCTGCGCGACTACATTGAAGCCATGCCGGCGCAGTACTACTGGGTGCACAAGCGCTTCAAGACCCGGCCCGAGGGCGACCCTTCGATGTATTGAGCTGGCGCAGGCCCGCGGCCGCTAGCGCAAAAAATCTCGCAGGCAGGCCGCCACCAAGGCCGGCTGTTCGTGGAGGATCCAGTGGGTCGCACCAGCGATGCGCTGCAATGTCATTTGCGGCACGTAGTCTTCGAGGCCGTCCAGCAGGGCTGCCGGCAGGGCGATGTCGTCCATGGCCCAGAGCACCAGGGTGGGAAGGTGAACTTCCAGCATCTCGCGCGGAATCGTCACGGCGGCCGCGGCCGGGTCGTTGTGCGGCGGGCCCGGCCGGGGAGGGCGCAGCGGCGAGGCGCGGTAGTAGTTGCAGGGGCCGGTCAGGCCCTGGCGCCAGATGCCGCGGTATTGTTCGCGCAGCGCATCGGTGAGCCAGGCGTGCGGGCCGTCGGCCGCGCCCATGTGGGTGAAAAACTCCCAGAGGCGGCGAAAGTCGTCCTCGGCCAGCAGCGCCTCGGCGTCGGGGCGGATCAGGAAATTCATGTAGGCGCTGGCGGCCTGCTGCGCCGGCGAATGCTGCAGCTCGCGCAAAAAAGTGCCGGGATGGGGCGAGTTGATGATGGCCAGTTTTTTCATCAAGGCCGGATGGCCGGCCGCCAGGTTCCAGGCCACGGCGCCACCCCAGTCATGGGCCACCAGGCATTCGAGCTGGCCACCCTCCAGCGCGACCAGTGCCGCGATGTCCTGCACCAGGTGCTTGGGCCGGTAGGCGGCGGCCTCGGCGGGCGCGCTGGATTGTTCAAAGCCGCGCAGGTTGGGTGCGATGCAGCGAAAGCCGCCGTTTTCAGGCCGGGCAAAGTGTTCGAGCAAGCCGTCCCAGACAAAAGCGGCTTCGGGAAAGCCGTGCAGAAACATCAGCACGGGCCGGCCTTTGGCGCCGCTGGTGCGGCAGGACAGGGTGATGCCGTGGGGCAGGGCCTGCAAACGGGTTTCAATCATGGCGCTAGGCTTTCTATCCGGGGCCGAAAGCGCCGGCCGGCCTCAATCGTTGATTTCAGGCAAGTCGTCGGGCGCATCCTTGGCGGGCCTGCCCGGTTTTTCATGGTCGGCCGGGTGCGCCCAGTCCCACAAATGCTGGGCGACTTCCTCGACGCCCTGGCGCTTCAGCGAAGAAAAGAGTTTGACGTCTCCGCCGCCGGCCTGCAGTCGCACAATGGACAGCGCCTTGGCCGCCTCGGTCTTGTTGAGCTTGTCCGATTTGGTCAGCAGCACCAGGAATTTCAATCCTTCCTCGACGCGCGGCCGGATCACGTCGAGCAGGATTTCGTCGAGTTCGGTCAGGCCCAGGCGCGGGTCGCACAGCAGCACCACGGCTTTGAGGTTGTCGCGTGTCTGCAAATAATTGCCCATCACCTGCTGCCAGCGGTATTTGGCTTCCTTGGGCACGGCCGCATAGCCGTAACCCGGCAGGTCGGCCAGCACCGCGTCCATCACGCCCTGCTTGCCCAGGCTGAACAGGTTGATGCTTTGTGTGCGCCCGGGTGTCTTGGAGGCAAAAGCCAGCCTGTGCTGCTGCGTCAGCGTGTTGATGCAGGTGGATTTGCCCGCGTTGGAGCGGCCCACAAAAGCGATTTCGGGCACGTCGACGCGCGGCAGATGCTTGAGCTCGGGCGCCGTAGTGAGGAACTTGGCCGTGTGCAGCCAGCCCATGGCGATCTTGGGATCGGGGGCGCCGGGTGCGGCGGGGGCTGGTTTGGGCGGCGGTGCGGAGGTCATGGTCGGGCGGTCCCTGAAGGTCGTTTGCATGCCGGCGGCATGCGTTGAAAGGGGCCAAAGCCCCTGTGGGCGGGGCTTGGGAGGCCGTCAACCGGCAGGGAACTCCTGGCGGCTTGCCGCGGCAAGACCCCGAATAATCGGGGGTGCCCTGAAGCCATTGTAAAATCAGAAAGTTATACGTTTTGTGCGCCAACCAATTAAAACCCCCGATATGAAGCTGTTCGTTACTTCCCTCCTGGCCGCTTTGCTGGCCGTGCCCGCCGTATCGTCCTTCGCCGCCGGCGAAGCAGCCGCACCCGCGCACGATGCCGCCCCGGCCGCCGCAGCGGCTCCGGCCAAGGTTGCCAAACCCGACCTGGTCAAGGGCGAGGCCAGCTTCGCCGCCGTGTGCGCGAGCTGCCACGGCGCCGACGGCAATTCCGGCACGCCGGCCAATCCCAAGCTGGCGCAGCAGCACCCCGAATACCTGGTCAAGCAGCTGCAGGAGTTCAAATCCGGCAAGCGCAAAAACCCCATCATGCAGGGCTTCGCCTCGGCGCTGTCCGACGACGACATGAAAAACATCGCCTACTGGGCTACCTCGAAAAAAGCCAAGACCGGCTTTGCCAAGGACAAGGAACTGGTCGCCCTCGGTGAGCGCATCTACCGCGGCGGCGTGCAGGATCGCCAGATCGCCGCCTGCGCGGGCTGCCACAGCCCGACCGGCGCCGGCATTCCCTCCCAGTACCCGCGCCTGAGCGGCCAGCACTCCGACTACACCGTGACGCAGCTGACGGCTTTCCGTGACGGCGGCCGCAAGAACAGCATCCCCATGACCCAGGTCGCCGCCAAGCTCAACGACCGCGAAATCCGCGCGCTGGCCGACTACATTGCCGGCTTGCGCTGAGCCGCTGCCCGCCAGGAGGCGGGCTTTTTTGCTGAAAATACACGCAGGCCGACTGCAGTATTGAACCCAAGCCGCTAAAACCAATCACACCAAGGCGGGTCTTTCTGATGAAGGCCCGCCTTTTTCTTTTTCCCTTGCCGGCTGCCGCCAGCCGATCCGGTTCCACTTAAAGCATGACAGTTTCCACCCAGGGTTTGAAGGTCAATTGGGGCTCCCGCAGCTTGCGGGCGTCGGTGGAACTGCTGTCGTCCATGCGGTTTTCCATTTCGCTGCTGACGGTGATCTGCATCGCGTCCATCATCGGCACGGTGCTCAAGCAGGCGGAGCCGCTGGGCAATTACGTGAACCAATTCGGCCCGTTCTGGGCGCAGGCCTTCAGCCTGCTGAGCCTGAACACCGTCTACAGCGCCTGGTGGTTTTTGCTGATTCTGGCCTTTTTGGTCATTTCCACCTCGCTGTGCATCGCGCGCAACACGCCCAAAATCCTGGCGGACCTGAGCCAGCTCAAGGAGAACGTCCGCGAGCAAAGCCTCAAGGCCTTCGGCCACCGCGCCGAAGCCGCGCTGGCCGAAGCGCCCGAAGCCGCCGCGCGCCGCATCGGCCAGACGCTGGTGCAAAGCGGCTGGAAGGTCAAGCTGCAGCAGCGCCAGACGCCCGAAGGCGGCGGCTGGATGGTGGCGGCCAAGAAGGGCGCGGCCAACAAGCTGGGCTACATCGCGGCGCACAGCGCCATCGTGCTGGTGTGCGTGGGCGGCCTGCTGGACGGCGACATGATCGTGCGCGCGCAGATGTGGCTCAATGGAAAGTCCATCTACACCGGCGGCGGCCTGATCGCCGACGTGCCGGCGAAATACCGCCTGAGCGACAGCAACCCGACCTTTCGCGCCAACCTGCTGGTGGCCGAGGGCACGCAGTCCGGCACCGCCATCCTGAACCAGCCCGGCGGCGTGCTGCTGCAGGAGCTGCCGTTTTCCATCGAGCTGAAAAAATTCATCGTCGAGTACTACTCGACCGGCATGCCCAAGCTGTTCGCCAGCGACATCATCATCCACGACAAGGAAACCGGCGAGAAGATTCCGGCGCGCGTGGAAGTCAACCACCCGGCGCGCCATCGCGGCATCGAGATTTACCAGTCCAGCTTTGACGACGGCGGCTCCAGCGTCACGCTCAAGGCCATTCCCATGGCGGCGGCCACCAAGCCGTTTGAAATCCAGGGCACGATAGGCGGCACCAGCAGCCTGAGCAACGGCCAGGGCGAGGGCGCCGAAAAACTGACGCTCGAGTACACCGCGCTGCGCGTCATCAACGTCGAAAACTTCGCCTCGGGCGGCAGCATGGCCGGCTCGGGCGCCGACGTGCGCAAGGTCGACCTGCACCAGGCCATCGATTCGCGGCTGGGCGCGGCCAACAAGACGGTCACGCAAAAAGAGCTGCGCAACGTCGGGCCCAGCGTGAGCTACAAGCTGCGCGACGCCGCCGGCCAGGCCCGCGAGTTCCACAACTACATGCTGCCGGTCAAGACCGACCCCGGCGAAAACAGCCCGGCGGTCTACCTGCTGGGCGTGCGCGAGACGCCCTCGGCCCCCTTCCAGTACCTGCGCATCCCGGTCGATGCCGAAGGCGGCATGGACACCTTCTTGCGCCTGCGCGCCGCGCTGGCCAATCCGGCCCAGCGCGAGCTGGCCGTCAAGCGCTATGCCAGCCAGGCCATAGGCCGCGACCGGCCCGAACTGGCGCAGCAGCTTGCGGCCTCGGCCTCGCGCGCGCTGGCGCTGTTCGCCGGCAGCGGCCCCGATGCGGCCAACGGCAATGGAAAGACCACGGCGGGCCTGCAGGCGATATCCGACTTCATGGAGGCCAACGTGCCCGAGGCCGAGCGCAACCGCGCCGGCGAGGTGCTGGTGCGCATCCTCAACGGCGCGCTGTTTGAGCTGGCCCAGATGACGCGCGAGCAGGCCGGGCTCAAGCCCATGCCGCAGGACGAAAAAACCCTGGGCTTTATGTCGCAGATGGTGCTGAGCCTGTCGGACGCCCATTTTTACCCCGCGCCCATGGCCTTTGAACTCAAGGATTTCACCCAGGTCCAGGCCAGCGTGTTCCAGGTGGCGCGCGCCCCAGGCAAGACCATTGTGTACCTGGGTTGCGCTTTGCTGATCCTCGGCGTGTTCGCCATGCTCTATGTGCGCGAGCGCCGCGTCTGGGTCTGGCTGGCGCCGCGCGGCAAAGACGGTGCCCAGGTCGAGGGTGGCAATGGCGTGGGTTCAGTGCCAGAATCAGCTGTAAGCAGCCAGGCCACCATGGCCTTGTCCACCAACCGCAAAACGATGGATGGCGACAAGGAGTTCGAGATGTTGAAAACGAAACTGTTGCAGGCTCCCCAATGAATACCTCCACCATCAACACCACGGCGGTGAACACCACCACGCTGAAGGCCGGCGGCGACAGCACGCTCAGCCTCAATGAGGGCTATTTCGCGCGGCGCAACGTGCTGGACTGGGTCTTTGCCGCGCTGGTCGCCGGCGGCTTTCTCTACGCCTTCGCGCGCTACGGCGCGTTCATGGACGTCTACGAAAAAGGCATCCTGCTGGCGGCCATTCCGGCGGCCGTCGCGATGGGCTGGTTCTGGCGGCCGCTGCGGGTGCTCATGGTGGTGGTGAGTGTCTTTGCCTTGCTGGGCATTGCGTCCTACCAGGGCGATCTCGCGCGGGCCGATCAGGTGTTCTGGCTCAAGTACTTCCTCTCCAGCCAGTCGGCCATCCTGTGGATGAGCGTGCTGTTTTTCATGAGCACGATTTTTTACTGGCTGGGGATGTTCGCCAAAGGCCAAAGCGGCACGCTGGAGTCGCTGGGTTCCAAAATCGCCTGGGTTGCCGTCGGCATGGCGTTGATCGGCACGCTGGTGCGCTGGTATGAGAGCTACCTGATCGGCGCCGACGTCGGCCACATTCCCGTGAGCAACCTGTATGAAGTCTTCGTGCTGTTTTGCTGGATGACGGCGGCCTTCTACCTCTACTTCGAATCGCAGTACAACACGCGCGCGCTGGGCGCGTTCGTGATGCTGGTGGTCAGTGCCGCGGTTGGTTTTCTGCTCTGGTACACCGTGGTGCGCGAAGCCCATGAAATCCAGCCGCTGGTGCCCGCCCTCAAAAGCTGGTGGATGAAGCTGCATGTGCCGGCCAACTTCATCGGCTACGGCATGTTCTCGCTGGCCGCCATGGTGTCGCTGTCTTACCTGATCAAGCAGCAAGCCGACGAAAAGCAGTGGTACCGGCTTACGCCGCTGTGGCTGCTGGGTGTGGTGCTGTGTTTTGTGCCCATCGTGTTTCGCAGCAAGTCGCCGGCCGAAGTGGGCGGCAGCTACTACTGGGTCGGCTACCTGGCGGTGTCGGGGCTGATCGCCGCCGGCATCCTGCTGGGCCGCAAGCGCATCGCGGCGCGCCTGCCCAGCTTTGAGATTCTGGACGACGTGATGTACAAGGCGATTGCCGTCGGCTTTGCCTTCTTCACCATCGCCACGGTGCTGGGCGCCCTGTGGGCCGCCGAGGCCTGGGGCGGTTACTGGAGCTGGGACCCCAAGGAAACCTGGGCGCTGATCGTCTGGCTCAACTACGCGGCCTGGCTGCACATGCGGCTCATGAAGGGCTTGCGAGGCACGGTTGCCGCCTGGTGGGCCCTGGTGGGGCTGGCGGTCACCTCGTTTGCCTTCCTGGGCGTCAACATGTTCCTATCGGGCCTGCACAGCTACGGAACCTTGTAGCCGGCGAGGAGTCCTTGTAGAAGCCCCCGGCTGAATCCGTGTAAGAACCTGACGCGTATTCAGACTAAGCCATAACGGATTTATCAAGGACGCCCCATGCTCATCAAAACCCACGCCAGCGGCTTCGACCACCCTGTTCCCAGTGAGATCACGCCGCAGGGCATTTACCACGGCCGCCGCGACCTGATCAAGCTCATGGCCACGGGCGCCGCGGGTGCGGCCATGGCCAGCTGGGCGGGGCGCCAGGCGATGGCGCAGACGGTGCAAAAACCCGGCAAGCTCGCGGCCCTGCCCGGCGGCAAGTCGGCGGTGGCCGGCGCGGTGACCCTGGAAAAAATCACCGACTACAAAGACGCCTCCAGCTACAACAATTACTACGAGTTCGGCACCGACAAGGCCGACCCGGCCAGGAATGCCCATACGCTGGTGACCAAACCCTGGTCGGTGGCCGTCGAGGGCCTGGTCAAGCAGCCCAAGACCTTCACGCTGGAAGACCTCATCAAGCTGGCTCCACAGGAAGAGCGTATTTACCGCCTGCGCTGCGTCGAGGGCTGGTCCATGGTGATTCCCTGGGTCGGCTATTCATTGTCCGAGCTGATCAAGAAGGTCGAGCCCCTGGGCAGCGCCAAATACGTCGAGTTCATCACCCTGGCCGATCCCAAGACCATGCCTTTTGTGGGCTCGCGCGTGCTCGACTGGCCTTATGTGGAAGCCCTGCGCATGGACGAAGCCATGCACCCGCTGGCGCTGCTGGCTTTCGGCATGTACGGCGAAGTGCTGCCCAACCAGAACGGCGCGCCGGTGCGCATGGTGCTGCCCTGGAAGTACGGCTTCAAGAGCGGCAAAAGCATCGTCAAGATCCGCTTCACCGACAAGGAGCCGCGCACGGCCTGGAACAAGGCCGCGGCGCAGGAGTACGGTTTTTATTCGAATGTGAATCCTGAGGTGGATCACCCGCGCTGGAGCCAGGCCACCGAACGCCGCATCGGCGAAGACGGCTTGTTCGCCAAGAAGCGCAAGACCCTGATGTTCAACGGCTACGAAGCCCAGGTGGGCCAGCTCTATGCCGGCATGGACCTCAAGAAGAATTTCTGATGGCCACCCTGTTGGCATCGCGGCAAAAATGGTTGCTGCATCCTGCCGCGAAACCCATACTCTTCGTCGCCTGCCTGTTGCCTTTTGCCTGGCTGTTCTACGGCGCCTTTACCAACCAGCTGGGTGCCAACCCGGCCGAAGCGCTGATACGCGCGACCGGCGACTGGACGCTGCGGTTTATCTGCATCGTCCTGGCGGTCACGCCGCTGCGGGTCATCAGTGGTACACCGTCGCTGGCACGGTTCAGGCGCATGCTGGGGCTGTTCGCGTACTTCTATGTGGTCGTCCACCTGCTGAGCTACAGCTGGTTCGACATGGGCTTCGACTTTGCAGACATTGCCAAGGACATCGCCAAGCGGCCTTTCATCCTGGTGGGCTTTTCGGCCTTTGTGCTGCTGACGCCGCTGGCGGCCACGTCTTTCAACGCCGCGATCAAAGCCATGGGTGCCAAGCGCTGGCAGTGGCTGCACAAGCTGGTTTACCTGATCGCCGGCCTGGGGCTGCTGCATTTTTTCTGGATGCGCGCGGGCAAGAACAATTTCGCCGAGGTGTTTGTCTACGCCGCGATCATCGCGGTACTGCTGGGCTGGCGCGTGCAGCAGTTTCTCAGGAAAAAGAAGCCGCAGCCCGCCTACGGCGTGCGCGGCAAGCTGTCCTAGCGACAGCTGCCGTAGCTGGCACCGCCGCCGGCCTTCAGCCGTCCACCAGCTGTTCCTGCCGCATCTGGTCTTGCACGCTTTCGCGGCGGCGTATCAGGTGTGCCTTGTCGCCGTCCACCAGCACTTCAGCCGCGCGGCCGCGGGTGTTGTAGTTGCTGGCCATGCTCATGCAGTAGGCGCCGGCCGACATCACGGCCAGCGGGTCGCCCGCCGCCACGGCGAGCGCGCGGTCCCGGCCTATCCAGTCGCCGCTTTCGCAAACCGGCCCGACCACGTCGTACGTCATTTCGGGCACGCCTTGGGTGGCGACGGCCGATAGCGGGACGATGGCGTGGAAAGCCTGGTACATGGCGGGGCGCGGCAGGTCATTCATGGCCGCGTCGATGATGCAGAAATTCTTGTGCTCGCCGGGCTTGACGTACAGAACTTGCGTCAGGCACACGCCGGCATTGCCGACCAGCGAACGGCCGGGTTCGATCATGAGTTTTTTGCCGCCGTAGCCGCGCGCGTCGAGCCGGGCCAGCAACTGCTGCCACAAGGCATCGGCCTCGGGCGGGGTGTCGTTGTTGTAGTTGATGCCCAGGCCGCCGCCGAAATCGATGTGTTCCAGCGCAATGCCGGCGGCTTCGATGGAGGCCACCAGGTCCAGCACCCGGTCCATGGCGTCGAGGTAGGGCGTGGCCTCGGTGATCTGCGAGCCGATGTGGCAATCGATGCCGACCACGCGCAGGCCCTTGAGCGAAGCCGCATGCCGGTAGATGCGCAGCGCATCCTCATGTGCCACGCCGAACTTGTTGTCCTTCAGGCCCGTGGAAATATAGGGATGGGTCTTGGGGTCCACATTGGGGTTGACGCGTATGCTGACGGGCGCGCGCAGGCCCTGGGCCAGCGCGACTTCGGACAGCACGTCCAGCTCGGCTTCGCTCTCGACGTTGAAGCAGCCTATGCCGGCGGCCAGCGCCTGTCGCATCTCGGCGCGGGTTTTGCCCACGCCCGAAAAAATGATCTTGCCGGCCTCGCCGCCGGCGGCCAGCACGCGGTCCAGCTCGCCGCCCGAGACAATGTCGAAGCCGCAGCCGGCGCGCGCGAAGACCTGCAGCACGCCCAGCGAGGAGTTGGCCTTCATGGCGTAGCAGATCTGCGCGTCGCGGCCGGCAAAACCTCGCTGGTAGGCGGCCAGCGCCGACAGCATGGCGGCCTTGGAATAGACGAAGAGCGGCGTGCCGTGCGTGGCGGCGAGCTCGCGCAGGCTGAGGTTTTCAACAAAGAGCTCGCCCTCGCGGTAGGCGAAATGCGGATGGCCGGGGAGGGATGGACGGGTCATGGGAGTGAGTGGGCTGTGAGGGTTCGGGGTATCTTAAGGAGCGCGCGGCCTGCGCGCCATGACCGATTCAAGGTGAATTTCAGCCGCCGCCTTGGATTTGAAGGTTCAGGCCGGTAATGGCCTGAAACCTGGCGGCGCGGGCGGGCAAATACGGGCGGTGGCTTAGCGAGCGGCGGAAGCCGGCAAGGCCGGTGTAGTCGCCGTGACCGGCGCCTCGGGAAGCGTGGTGGCGGGCTGGGTGGGGCGGGCCGTAGCTGGAACCTTGGGCGGCACCGGGAGGTACAGCGGGCCTTTCTGGCCGCAACCGGCCAGCAGCGCGGCGCCGGCCACAATGGCGGCAAGGCCATACCGTAAGGCGGGATTGCGGCGGCGACCTAAAATTTGAACTGAAGAAACCATGACGGGATTGTAATGACGGACCTTGAATACCAGGATCTGGCCGAACGCGCGCTCCAGGCGGTGGAAGCGGCCTGCGACCGGATCAACGATGAAACCAACGCGGACATCGATAACCAGCGCACCGGCGGCATGGTCACGCTGACATTTTCCAACCGCAGCCAGATCGTGATCAACCTGCAAAAGCCCTTGCAGGAAATCTGGATGGCGGCCAAGGCCGGCGGGTTTCACTATAAATACAGGGAAGGGCGCTGGGCCGACACCAAGGATTCCAGCGAGTTCTTCGCCAATTTGTCGCGTTATGCCAGCGAGCAGGCCGGCCAGCCACTGGCGTTCAGGGCACAGGACTGAGGTTCCGGAAGCTTTGCCGGAAATAAAAAACGGCCCCGGGAGGGCCGCTTTTTCATGCGGGCCGCGCCGCCTGCTTAGTTCTTGAACAGATCCAGGATGCGCTTTTTCTCGTCCGAAGGCGGCAAGACCTGGATCGGGCCGCCCGGGGCGGCCGGCTGGCCGGCATTGGCGGCCGCCGGGTCCTGCTGGACGCCCACGGTGCTGACGCCCGAGCCCCGGGCGTACTCGCTGTAATACCACTCGTTGCCCACATTGACGACGCCTTCGGGCGGCGGGTATTCGGCGACCGGCACGCCCTTGAGGGCGTATTCCATGTAATTGATCCAGATCGGCAGGCTCAGGCCGCCGCCGGTTTCCCGGTCGCCCAGCTTTTTGGGCGTGTCGTAGCCCATCCAGACCGCCGCCGCCAGCGTGGGCTGGAAACCCACGAACCAGGTGTCTATGGAGTCGTTGGTCGTGCCGGTTTTGCCGTAGAGGTCGGGCCGCTTGAGTGTGGCTTGCGCCCTGGCTGCCGTGCCCGAGCGTGCGACTTCCTGCAGCAGGCTGTCCATGATGAAGGCATTGCGCGCGTCTATGCCGCGGGCCGACTCGTCCAGCGCGGGAGGCTTGGTCTCCAGCAGCACCTTGCCGCGCTGGTCGGTGATCTTGGTGACCAGGTAGGGATTGACGCGGTAGCCGCCATTGGCGAACACGGAGTAGGCGGTCACCATCTGCATGGGTGTGACCGAGCCGGCGCCCAGTGCCATGGTCAGGTAGGCCGGGTGTTTTTCCGCCTCAAAGCCGAAATGGGTGATCCAGTCCTGGGCGTAGGGCGCGCCTATGGCCTGCAGGATGCGGATGGAAATCATGTTCTTGGATTTTTTCAGGCCGGTGCGCAGGCTCATGGGGCCGTCGAAAGTGCCGTCGTAGTTTTTCGGCTCCCAGGGCTGGCCGCCGGTCACGCCGGCATCGAAGAACAGGGGGGCATCGTTGACCACGGTGGCCGGGGTGAAGCCTTTTTCCAGCGCGGCCGAGTAGATAAAGGGCTTGAAGCTGGAGCCGGGCTGGCGCCAGGCCTGGGTGACGTGGTTGAACTTGTTTTTCTCGAAGTCAAAGCCGCCCACCAGCGCGCGTATGGAGCCGTCGCGCGGGTCCAGCGCCACGAATGCGCCCTCGACCTCGGGCAGCTGGGTGATTTCCCAGGTGTTTTTCGGCGTTTTCGCCACGCGGATCAGGGCGCCGCGGCGTATCTTGATATTCGGGCCGGCCTTCTCGGCCAGGCCGGACTGCGCGGGTTTGAGGCCGTCGCCGGTGATTTCGACGGTTTCGCTGTTCTGGCGCATGGCCAGGATGCGCTTGGGATTGGCCTCCAGCACCACGGCCGACATCACGTCGCCGTTGTCGGGGTTGTCGGTCAGCGCGTCGTCAATGGCGTCCTCGGTTTCCTGGGGATTGACGGGCAGGTCTATGAATTTCTCGGGGCCGCGGTAGATCTGGCGGCGCTCGTAATCCATGATGCCTTTGCGCAGCGCCTTGTAGGCCACGGTCTGGTCGGTGGCGCGCAGCGTGGTGTAGACGTTCAGGCCGCGGGTGTAGGTTTCGTCGCCGTACTGGTTGTAGACCAGCTGGCGCACGGTCTCGGCCACGTACTCGGCATGCACCCGGCCGGCGTCGGGCCCGGTCCTGACCTTCAGGGGCTCTTCCTTGGCGACTTTGGCCTGCTCGGCCGTGATGAAGCCGTTTTCCTCCATGCGCTCGATGATGTAGAGCTGGCGAGCCCGGGCGCGTTTGGGGTTGATGATGGGGTTGTAGGCCGACGGCGCCTTGGGCAGGCCGGCCAGCATGGCCGCTTCGGAAATGGAAATGTTCTTGAGCGGCTTGCCGAAATAGGCCTCCGAGGCCGCGGCAAAGCCGTAGGCCCGGTTGCCCAGGAAGATCTGGTTCATATAGATCTCAAGGATCTGGTCCTTGCTCAGCATGTGCTCCAGCTTGAAGGTCAGCAGGATTTCATAGATCTTGCGGGTATAGCTTTTTTCCGCCGAGAGGTAGACATTGCGGGCCACCTGCATGGTGATGGTGGAGGCGCCTTGGGCTTTAGCACGGCCGACGTTCGCAAGTCCTGCCCGGATCACGCCGAGGTAGTCGACGCCGCCGTGGGAGAAAAAGCGCGCGTCCTCGATGGCCAGCACGGCATCCTTCATGACCTGGGGGATGTCCTGGATGGGGGTCAGGCTGCGCCGTTCCTCGCCGAACTCGCCGATTACCACGCCGTCGGCGGAATAAACGCGCAGCGGGAGCTTGGGCCGGTAGTCCACCAGGTCCGAGATATCGGGCAGGTTGGGGTAGGCGACCGACAGGGCCACGGCCACGAACAGCAGGACGCTGACGACGCCCGCCAGCAACAGGCCCGTGCTCCACAACAGGAACTTGACCAGCCAGCGCGGCAGCCAGGACTTGCCGGAGGAGCTTGGCTTGGCCGGGCCGGAGTTTGAATCAGGAGAGGTGGGCGTGGAGGGCATGTAGGCAATCGTAAAGTCGCGTCACTATTATAAAAATCCTGGAAACCGGGGGATATCGGGCAGCTTGCGGAGCATCACATTTTTACGTTTGCAGACATCGTTTTGGCCCCGCCGGCCCACTTGCACTCAGTTACAAGCGTCGGCTTTTGACAACGTTCTGGATGCGCAGAACAGGAAAAATCCTTACTGCACAAAGAGCTTACTGCTACTATTCAAGTGATTTCTTAAGTATGCAGGGCTACATATTAGCCGTCATTTGGGGACTGCCTTGATCTCTCTGGGATCGTTATTCAACCGCCAACAACCCGCTTTGCTGGGTTTGGATATCAGTTCGTCCAGCGTCAAGCTGGTGGAGTTGAGCCGTGACAAGGCCGGTAACCTGGTGCTGGATCGCTGCGCGATCGAGCCCCTGGAGCGCGGCTGGATCACGGACGGCAACGTCGAGAAATTCGACGAAGTCGCCGACGCCGTGCGCCGCCTGGTCAAAAAGAGCGGAACCCGCACCAAAAACGTCGCCATGGCGCTGCCCGCTTCCGCGGTCATCACCAAAAAAATCATCCTCCCCGGAGGCATGACGGACGCCGAACTCGAAACCCAGGTCGAGTCCGAGGCCAACCAATATATTCCCTTCTCCCTGGACGAGGTCAGCCTGGACTTCTGCGTGGTAGGGCCCAGTTCCACCTCCACCGGCGACGTCGAGGTGCTGATTGCCGCTTCGCGCAAGGAAAAGGTCCAGGATAGGGAAGGCCTGGCGGAAGCCGCGGGCCTCAAGCCCATCGTGATCGACGTGGAGTCCTACGCGTCACGCCTGGCAACCGCCCGCCTGATCGAAAACCTGCCTAACAAGGGGGTGGACACCATGGTTGCCCTGTTTGAGGTCGGCGCCTTGACCACCAGCATGCAGGTCATCAAGAACGACGAAGTGCTGTACGAGCGCGACCAGGCCTTCGGCGGCGCCCAGTTGACGCAGCTGATCGTGCGCCAGTATGGGTTTTCGCCCGAAGAGGCCGAGAGCAAGAAGCGCAGCGGCGATCTGCCCGAAGACTACGGCTCCGGCGTCCTGAAACCCTTTGTGGAAAGCATGGCCCAGGAAATCGGCCGCGCCCTGCAGTTCTTCTTTACCAGCACCCCGCACAACAAGGTGGACTATGTCATGCTGGCCGGCGGCTCGTCCGCCCTGCCCGGGCTGACTGATTCCGTCACGCAGCAGACCTCGTTCGCCTGTCTCCTGGCCAATCCCTTCGAGGGCATGGAGCTCGGTGACAGCGTGCGGGAAAAGAAAATGCGCCGCGAGGCGTCGTCTTACCTGACCTCCTGCGGTCTGGCTTTGCGGAGGTTTCTGCAGTGATTCTGGTCAATCTGCTCCCGCACCGCGAAGCCGCGCGCAAGCGCAGGCGCGAAACCTTTTTCGCAACCCTTGGCGTCGCTGCCTTGATCGGCGGCCTGATTTGCGGTGCCGTGTACTCCTGGTACCTGGCCCAGATCGAAAGCCAGCGCAGCAAGAACAACTTCCTGAAAACCGAGATCACGCGCCTGGAAAACCAGATCAAGGAGATTTCCACCCTGCAGGCGGAAATCGCTGCCCTGAGGGCGCGCCAGAACGCGGTGGAAGACCTGCAAGGCAATCGCAACCTGCCGGTCTACCTGCTCAGCGAGCTGGTCAAGCAGCTGCCCGACGGCGTATACATCAACAGCATGAAGCAGGACAACCAGACGGTGTTTATCACCGGCGTGGCCCAGTCCAACGAGCGGGTTTCCGAGCTGCTGCGCAACCTGGCCAACAACAGCCCCTGGCTGACCCGGCCGGAACTGGTTGAAATCACCGCCAGCACGGTGTCGCTGACCCCGCGCGACCAGCGGCGCGTGTCCAATTTCTCCATGCGTGTCGGGCTCAAGCGCGCCTCCGCGCCCAAGGCGCCCGTTTCGGCGCCGGCAGGCTCGGCCCCTGGTGCCGCCCCGGCGGCCACGGCGATCCCGGCCAAGGCCTGAAGCAGGTTGAACGATCATGGCAAAAATTCCAAAAATCTCCGTCGATTTCTCGGCGATCCAAAACAGCCTGAAGGCACAGTTCTCCGGGCTTAATCCCAATGACCCGCCTTCATGGCCTGCGTTGCCGCGCTATCTTCTGTGCGTCGGCGTCACGGTCCTCGTGGTGGTCGCGCTGTGGTTTGTCTGGCTGAGTTCCTCCGACGAGGAACTGACGGCCGAGCAGGCCAAGGAAGTCCAGCTCAGGGAAGACTACAAGAAGAAGCTGGTGCAAGCTGTAAATCTCGACGCGCTGAAAAAGCAGCGCGAACAGGTGCAGCAGTATGTGACCCAGCTGGAAAAGCAACTGCCCAGCAAGGCTGAAATGGATGCCTTGCTGTCCGACATCAACCAGGCCGGCCTGGGCCGCAGCCTGCAGTTCGAGCTGTTCCGGCCGGGGCAGGTAAGTGTCAAGGAGTACTACGCCGAATTGCCCATCGCGGTGCGCGTCACGGGCCGTTATCACGATATTGGCGCTTTTGCCGCGGACATCGCGAATCTCTCCCGCATCGTGACTCTGAACAACCTGAGTCTGGTGCCCGCCAAGGACGGCAACCTCGTCATGGACACCACGGCCAAGACATTCCGCTACCTCGATCCCGAGGAAGTGGCCCTGCAGCGCAAGAGCGCCCCGGGAGCCAAAAAATGAAACTTAACCGCTATGTGCTGACAGGCAGTTTGATGTTGACGCTGCTGGCTCTGGCCGGTTGCGGTTCGTCCGAACAGGAAGAGCTGCAGCAATGGATGACGGAGCAGCGCAACGCCACCCGACCCAAGGTCGATCCGCTGCCCGAACCCACCAAGTTCGCGCCGCAGGCCTATAACCAGGAAGGCGCCACTGAGCCTTTCAGCAACCAGAAATTGACACAGGCGCTCAAGCGCGACTCCAACCAGGCGACGGCCAATGCGGGCCTGATCGCGCCTGAGTTGAGCCGGCGCAAGGAACCCCTGGAGGCCTACCCCCTGGACGCGACCTTCATGGTCGGAAGCCTGATCAAGGTAGGCCAGCCGGTGGCGCTGGTCAAGGTGGACAACCTGATTTACCAGGTCCGGGTCGGCAACTATCTTGGGCAGAATTACGGCCGTATCACGCAGGTGGGTGAAACAAGCCTTTCCCTGCGTGAGATCGTGCAGGACGCTGCGGGCGAATGGATTGAGCGGACGGCGACTTTACAGCTATTAGAGGGATCAAAATGAACAAGCAAACATGGGCATTAGAGGCAGAAGGTACGGGAGGCGGCCTGAAGCGTTTGCTTGAACGTGTGTTGCGCGGCGCTTCGTTCGGCATTGCTTTGTCGTTGATGGCAGCAACGCTGCCGCAGGCCGCACAGGCCCAGAATTCGATTCAATCGGTGAGCGGTTCGGTCCAGGGAAGTTCCGAGATCATCCGCATCGACCTGGCCGAGCCCCTGACCGCCATTCCCTCCGGCTTCACTATCCAGTCGCCCGCGCGCATCGCGCTGGACTTCCCCGGCGTCAGCAATGGCATGGGGCGGTCCGCAGTGGATATGAACCTGGGAAACCTGCGTTCGGCGAACGTGGTGCAAGCCGGCGAGCGGACCCGCGTGGTGCTCAATCTCAAGGCGCCATCGACTTACAAGGCTGATATCCAGGGCAAATCGCTGGTGATCACGCTGGACTCCACCGCCGCCGGCGCGGCGGCAGCCGCGCCACCGGCGCAGGTATTTGCGGAAAGCCGCAACCGCGACATCCTTCCGCTCAAGGACGTGGACTTCCGCCGTGGAACCGACAGCGCCGGCCGCATCGTCGTGGGCCTGTCCAACAACGAGGTGGGTGTCGACATACGCCAGCAGGGCCAGACCCTGGTGGTTGAATTCCTGAAGACGGCCTTGCCCGAAGGCTTGCGCCGCCGGCTGGACGTGGGCGACTTCGGCACACCGGTGCAAACCGTCACGACCTTCCAGACCGGCGACAAGGTCCGCATGGTGGTGGAACCCAAGGGCGACTGGGAGCACAGCGCTTACCAGAGCGACAACCAGTTTGTGCTGGAGATTCGCCCAGTGAAGGCCGACCCAACCAAATTGACGCAGGGCCCGGGCTACACCGGCGAGAAGCTGTCCCTGAATTTCCAGAACATTGAAATTCGCTCCCTGCTGCAGGTGATCGCCGACTTCACGAACTTCAACATCGTCACTTCCGATTCCGTGACGGGTAGCGTCACGCTGAGGCTCAAGGACGTTCCCTGGGACCAGGCGCTGGACATCATTCTCCAGTCCAAGGGCCTGGGCATGCGCAAAAACGGCAACGTGCTGGTGATTGCGCCCAAGGACGAGCTGGCGGCCAAGGACAAACTCGACCTGGAATCGCGTAACGCCATCCAGAGCCTGGAGCCAGTCCGCACCCAGTCCTTCCAGATCAATTACGCCAAGGCCGCGGATCTTGCGACACAGATTACCGCCGGCGGCAGTGGTCCGGCCAGCGCCCGCATCCTGTCCCAGCGCGGCAGCGTTATTGCCGAGCCCCGGACCAACCAGTTGTTCGTGACCGACATTCCGTCCAGGCTGGAGCAGGTCCAGAACCTGATCGCCAAACTGGATGTGGCGGTTCGCCAGGTGCTGATCGAGGCGCGCATTGTCGAGGCCTCGGACAGCTTCGGGAGGTCGCTGGGTGTGCGGCTGGGCGGGCGGCCCTTCAACCAGAACACCAACTCGGCGTTCGGCGGCAGCTACAGCGCCACGACGGCGGGCACCAATGCCGGTGAATTCCTGAGCCTGCCGGCTGTAGGCCAGAACGGTTTCTCGGCGGCGACCTTTGCCGTCTCCCTGTTCAATGCCGCAAAAACGCGATTCCTGAACCTCGAGATTTCCGCTTCCGAAGCCGACGGCAAATCCAAGATTGTCTCCAGCCCACGGGTTGTCACGGCCGACCAGGTCAAGGCGTTGATTGAGCAGGGCACGGAACTCCCGTACCAGCAGGCGACCTCCAGTGGTGCCACGTCTATCAGCTTCCGCAAAGCCAATCTGAAGCTCGAGGTCACGCCGCAGATCACTCCTGAGGGCAACATCATCCTGAACGTGGACGTGAACAAGGACAGCGTAGGCCGCGAAACGGCCAACGGCTTTGCCATCGACACCAAACACATCCAGACGCAAGTCCTGGTGGAAAACGGCGGGACTGTGGTGATAGGCGGCATTTTTGAGCAGAACGATCGCGATGCCGAGACCAAGGTTCCGCTGCTGGGCGACCTGCCAGGCGTCGGCAATCTCTTCAAACAGAAGACGCGCTCGGCCACGAAATCCGAACTGCTGGTGTTCATCACCCCCAAGATGCTGACCAACGGCTCGGCGCTGCGCTGAGCCCCGCGGAGCCGGCCGCGCAAGGCGGGGCCGGTTTGGTGGGAAAATGCAGGTAACGGCGGGCCCTTTGGGGCCTGTCGCGTTTGTGAAACCGGCCCATTTTCCACCCTCTATTCACGCATCCCGGGGCGAACGCCTCCAGACTCCATTGAATGCAAACCCGTTGAGAATCGCCTGCGTGGGCCTGCCGGGTTCGGGGAAGTCCACTGTCGGCCGGCATCTGGCCCGCAAGATGGGGCTGCGCTTCATTGATTCGGACCAGGTGATCGAGCAGCGCATCGGCTGCTCCATCCGCGAGTTTTTCGAACGCGAGGGCGAGAACGCCTTCCGCGATATCGAGCAGCAGGTCATCGATGAGCTGACCCAGGGCCAAGCCTGCGTGCTGTCCAGCGGCGGCGGGACCGTGCTGCGTCCCGCCAACCGCCGGCACCTTCGCGAGCGCGCGCAGGTGGTGTACCTGCATTCCATTCCCGAAGAGGTGTTTCGCCGCCTGCGGCACGACCAGAACCGGCCCCTGCTCCAGGTCGCCGATCCGCTGGCCAGGCTCAGGGACCTCTATACGGCCCGCGATCCCCTGTACCGGGAAACCGCTCACTTCGTCATCGAGACCGGGCGCCCCTCGGTGTCCACCCTGGTCAACATGATTCTCATGCAGCTGGAGCTGGCGGGATTGCTGCCCGCGCCCTGAGCGCTTGCGTCGTTTTGCCTTGCAAGCCGACGCACCCAAGGCGGGCGAGTGCCTCTACACTCCCACTTATGCACGCAAATTCCCCTTCCGCGGCGGCGCGGGTCCAGATCGAGCTGGGCGATCGCAGCTACCCGATCGCCATCGGCAACGGCCTTCTCGGCAATGCGCTGACTTACCAGGATCTCCCGAAAGCCGCCACCGCGCTGGTGGTGTCGAACACCACGGTGGCTCCCCTGTATGCGGCGCAATTGAGCCAGGCGCTGCGCCAGCGTTATGGCAAGGTGCTGCTGGTGACCTTGCCCGACGGCGAGGTCCACAAGGACTGGCAAACGCTTCAGCTGATCTTTGACGCCTTGCTCGAGAACGGCTGCGACCGCAAGACGGTGATGTTCGCGCTGGGCGGCGGCGTGGTGGGCGACATGACCGGCTTTGCCGCGGCCAGCTATATGCGCGGCGTGCCCTTTGTGCAGGTGCCCACAACCCTGCTGGCGCAGGTGGATTCCTCGGTGGGCGGCAAGACGGCGATCAATCACCCGCTGGGCAAGAACATGATAGGCGCCTTCTACCAGCCCCTGCTGGTGGTCTGTGACCTTGATGCGCTGCAGACCCTGCCCGCGCGTGAGCTCAGCGCGGGCCTGGCCGAAATCATCAAATACGGCCCGATTGCCGACATGGCCTTCCTGGAATGGATAGAGGCCAATCTTGAAGGCCTGCTGGCCAGGGAGCCCGCGGCCATGGCCCACGCGATCAAACGCAGCTGCGAGATCAAGGCCTGGGTGGTGGGGCAGGACGAACGTGAAGCCGGCCTGCGCGCCATCCTGAACTTCGGCCACACCTTCGGCCACGCGATTGAGTCCGGCCTGGGTTACGGTGAATGGCTGCATGGCGAAGGCGTGGGCTGCGGTATGGTGATGGCCGCGCAGCTGTCCGCTCGCCTGGGCTTGGTCGACACGGCTTTTGTCGAGCGGCTGACGCGGCTTATCCAGCGTGCCGGTTTGCCGGTCAAGGCGCCGGTGCTGTCGGCCGCGGACAACGCGGGCCGCTACCTGGAGCTTATGCGTGTCGACAAAAAATCCGAGGCCGGTGAAATCCGTTTTATCGTGATCGACGGCCCGGGTAAAGCGGCGCTTCGCAGTGCGCCCGACGCGCTGGTGCGCGAAGTGATAGACCTGTGCTGCGCTTAACGCCTGGAGAGCGTGAACCATGACCCTGGCGCCCTATGCCTGTGATCCCGCGCTGTCGCGCGGCCGCCGCTACACCGAGCCGGTGGCGCCCACGCGCTCCGACTTCCAGCGCGACCGCGACCGCATCGTGCATTCAACAGCCTTTCGCCGCCTGGTCTACAAGACCCAGGTGTTCCTCAACCACGAGGGAGACCTGTTCCGCACCCGACTGACCCACTCGCTGGAAGTCGCGCAGCTGGGGCGCTCCATCGCCCGCACGCTGCAACTCAACGAGGACCTCGTGGAAGCCATCGCGCTGGCGCACGACCTGGGCCACACGCCTTTCGGCCACGCCGGCCAGGATGCCCTGAACGCCTGCCTCAAGGCCGGCCACCCCGAGAGCGCGGGCTTCGAGCACAACCTGCAAAGCCTGCGCGTCGTGGATGTGCTGGAAGAGCGCTACCCGGCCTACAACGGCCTGAACCTCAGCTTCGAGACGCGCGAGGGCATCCTCAAGCATTGCTCCAAGCGCAATGCGCGGCGCATCGAGTCGCGCGAGCCGGGTGGGGTGGCGCGCCGTTTTGTGGATCAGCCCGCCGAAGGCCCGCGCTGGCAGCAGCCCAGCCTGGAAGCGCAGCTTGCCAACCTGGCCGACGAGATCGCCTACAACGCGCACGACATCGACGACGGTGTGCGCTCGGGCCTGCTCACGCTGGAGCAGCTCGAGGACGTTGAGCTCTTCAGCCAGTACTGCCGCGAGACGCGGCTGGCCTATCCCGGCCTGCAGGGCCGCCGGCTGCTGTTTGAAACCATACGCCGCATGCTCAGCGCCCAGGTCTACAACGTGATGGATGCAACGTGGGCGGCCGTCCACAAGGCGGCGCCTGCCAGTGCCGACGAGGTGCGCCAGCAGCCGGCCCTGGTCTGCTTCACGCCGGAGATGGCGCAGCAGTCCGCGTCGCTCAAGCGCTTCCTGCTGAAAAACCTCTACCGCCACCCCAAGGTGGTGGAAACCACGCAGGCGGCCAAGCAGGTGGTCGGCGAGCTGTTCGAGGCCTATATGGCCGACCCGGCGCAGATGCCGCAGGCCCACAGCGAGCGCTTTGACGGCGTCGACGCGCCGCATGCCGCAGGCGCCAAGCCCGAGCGGGTCGTGGCCGACTACATCGCCGGCATGACCGACCGCTTTGCCGCCAAAGAGCATGAGCGCCTCAAGGGGCGGGCCGCCTTCGCGGCCTGAACCCGCCCCTTTGTTTCGCGCCGTGTGACTGACGCAAAGCCGGATACCGCCGCCAGCGCGCGCGCCGCCTGGTGCGTGATCGCGGCCGGCGTGGTGGCCGCGTTGCATGTGGGCAAGCTGCCGCCCGCCTTGCCCGTGCTGGGCCAGGTGCTCGGCGTTTCGCTGCTGCAGGCCGGCTTCCTGCTCTCGCTCGTCCAGCTGGCCGGCATGACCCTGGGCCTTGTGACCGGGCTGGCCGTGCAGCGCGTGGGGCTCAAGCGCAGCATGCTGGCCGGCCTCTGGGTTCTGGCGTCGGCCAGCGCCCTGGGCGCCATGGCGCCCGGCGTTCATGGCTTGCTGGCGACACGTGTCCTGGAGGGCCTGGGTTTTTTGTGGGTGGTGCTGCCGGCGCCGGCCCTGGTGCGCCGCCTGGTGCCGCCGGAAAAATTGAGCGGCATGCTCGGCATGTGGGGCGCCTACATGCCTTTGGGGGCTTCGCTGGCCTTGCTGGCCGGGCCTCTTGTCATCGCATGGGCCGGCCCGCAGTGGGGCTGGCGCCTCCTGTGGTGGCTGCTGGCCGCGCTGGCTGCGGCGCTGGCCCTGCTCCTCGCGTGGCGTGTGCCGGGGGAGCCGCCTGAGGCTGCTGCGCCCGTGGGTCGGCCGCGCAATCGCCAGCTCATCGTGACGACCTTGCGCTCGCGCGCCGCCTGGCTTATGGCCCTGGCCTTTGCGACCTACTCCGGACAATGGCTCGCCGTGGTGGGTTTCCTGCCGTCCATCTATGCGCAAGCCGGTGTGGCCGGCGGCTGGGCCGGGCCGCTGACGGCGCTGGCAGCGGCCGCCAACATCATCGGCAACGTCGCCGCCGGGCGGCTGCTCGGCCGCGGCCTGCCGCCGCTGGCCTTGCTGGCTGCAGGATTTCTGGCGATGGCGGGCGGCGCCTTGCTGGCGTTTTCGGGCGTGCCGCCCGCGCTGCAGTACGCGGCGATCATGGGTTTCTCCATGCTGGGCGGCCTGGTTCCCGCCACCTTGTTCAGCCTGTCCATCCGGCTGGCGCCCAGCACCGATACGGTGTCCACCACGGTAGGCTGGATGCAGCAATGGTCGGCGCTGGGCCAGTTCGCCGGGCCTCCGCTGGTGGCCTGGGTGGCCGCCGAGGCAGGGGGCTGGCAATGGACGGGCTGGGTCACTGCGGCCAGTTCCGCCCTGGGCCTGGTTCTGGCGCTACGGCTGCACCGTTTGCTGGTTTTGCGCGCACCCCGGCCCTAGTCCGACACACAAACAGGCGAAGCGGTCATCAGTCAGCCACATGACGGCGCATAGGCTTATGACGTGTCGGCATTTTTCCTGCTGTCTTTTCGGTCCAGCACGGATTACGCTTGGGGATTGCGCACACTTTGTGACATTTTTTTGGAACAGTAAGCGCATGCTGCAGTTGCGGGCATCAAACCTGCTTTGGCTATTCGTATCTCAAAAGGTGTTGTCATGGGCTTCAATCGGCGTCAGTTAATTCTCGGTGGTGTATCCGCAGGCGCCGTGGTGGCAAGCCCCGCGCTGTGGGCGCAGGGCAGGGCCGGGCGAAAAATCGTCGTCGGGCAATCCGTTCCCCTGACCGGCGCCGCCGACCAGATCGGCCTGGCCTACCTCAACGGCGCCAAAATTTATTTTGACGCGATCAACGCCAAGAACGGCGCGGGCGGCTACAAGATCGAAGTCAAGGCCCTCGATGACGGCTACGTTCCGGCCAAGGCCGCCGGCAACGCCAAGCAGCTGATCGACGACGACGTGGACGCGCTTTTCGGCTTTACCGGCACCGCCAGCTGCGATGCCGCCTTCGCCGCGGCAAAAGCTTCCAACACTCTGTTCTTCGCGCCGTTTGCTGCGTCGGACGCGCTGCATGATCCCTCGCTCAGCAATGTGTTCCACGTGCGTCCCGCGCTGGCCGATGAAGCCTACAAAATCGCGCGCCACTGCGCGACGCTGAACCAGGACCGCATCGCGGTGTTTGCCGAAGACGACGCCATGGGGCGCGGCGGCCTGGCGGCCGTCAACCAGGCCCTGGTCGACCTGAAGCGGCCGGCCATCGTTGGCAGCGCCCTGTCGCCGGTCAACAGCGACAAGGTCGACGCGGCCGTGGCCTCCCTGATGAAGGTGCAGCCCCAGGCCGTTATCCAGGTCAGCCTGTTCAATTCATCGGCTGCCTTCATCCGCAAGATGCGCCAGGCCGGCTATGGCGGGCAATTCCTGAATTTTTCCGTCGTTGGTATTGACCCGCTTTTCAGCGCCCTGGGCAAGGAAATCGGCGGCGTCGTGATTTCCCAGGTTGTGCCCTCGCCGCGCAGCACCGGCATGCCGATCATCAAGGAATACCTTGATGTGCTGAACCAGACCGACCAGACGCCCAGCTATGAAAGCGTGGAAGGCTATATCGCCGCCAAGACCTTTGCCGAAGGTGTGCGTCGCAGCGCGGCAGGCAGCGGAAAGCCCGACCGGGCCGGCCTGCAAAAAGCGTTTGAAACCATGACGGACTACGACGTGGGCGGCTTTCGCGTCAACCTGCGCGCCAAGAAATACGAATCGGTGCGTGCGATCGACCTCGTCACCATCACGCCTGACGGCAAAGTCGTCCGCTGAGCGGCAGCGGCTCCATGCCTCTCGAAAGAGGCGAGGAGGTGTCGGGAAATTAGGGTCGGATTCCAATATCATGGTGCCAACTCCAGCTGTTGCATTCCATGGCCCGTCTTCCCCGTCTGACGCTTCCCGGTTTCCCCCATCACATCATCCAGCGCGGCAATAACCGGCAAGCCGTCTTTTCCTGCGCCGCCGATCACCAGATGCTGCTGCGACTGCTCGACGAAAGCGCGCGCAAATTCGGCGTGGCCCTGCATGCCTATGTGCTGATGGACAACCACTTCCACCTGCTGGCTACGCCCGGCACCGCGGACGGCCTGCCGCAGATGATGCAGGCCGCGGGACGGCGCTATGTGCGCTACTTCAACGACAGCCAGGGGCGTTCCGGCACCCTGTGGGAGGGGCGTTACCGCGCCACCGTGATCGAGGCGGAGCGCTATTTGCTGGCGTGCATGGCCTATATCGACCTGAACCCGGTCCGCGCGGGGCTGGTGGCCGAAGCCAGGGACTATCCGTGGTCCAGCCACGGCCACTATGCGGGCTTGCGGGTCGACAGCCTGCTGACGCCGCATCCCCTGGTCTGGGCACTGGGCAACACACCCTTTGCCCGCGAGGCGGCCTACGCCTCATTGGTGCGTGCCGGCATCACACTGGAGCAGCAGGAGCTGCTGACCCGCTCGGCCCTCAGCGGCTGGGCGCTGGGTGGGGATGAATTCCTGGCCGAACTGCAAAAGCGCACCGAGCGCCGCGTGACCAAAAACCAGGCGGGTCGGCCGGCCATGGCCGCCAAAGAGGACTTGCCACCGGCTTGAACAACGCCATTCAAGGCTTTTTTGCGCTCGAATTTAATATGTCCCCAATTAAATGTTGATTAAATTTATCGATTTTTAATTGGAATCTGAC
Organism: Polaromonas sp. P4_F6; assembly: GCF_056401275.1. Lineage (NCBI taxonomy): Bacteria > Pseudomonadati > Pseudomonadota > Betaproteobacteria > Burkholderiales > Comamonadaceae > Polaromonas > Polaromonas sp. P4_F6. Next base: position 180,682 of record NZ_JBFUJQ010000004.1, read on the forward strand.
CCTATTTAAACTTCTTGGCATTGTTGTTGCACTGCACTATGCTCCCCATTCCCTGCGAAAAATTATGAAACTGCGGATGGGTGCGTTGCGGCCCCTCTCACAGGACGCGTTCAGCGCCCCCATCCCACCCCGACGAGGAATTGCCATGACCACGGCTGCTGAAATCAAGCATTTTGAAGAAAACGGTTTGTACGCCGGAGCCAACGAACACGATGCCTGCGGCGTCGGTTTCGTGGCACATATCAAGGGGCATAAAAGCCACGCCATCGTCCAGCAAGGCCTCAAGATCCTCGAAAACCTCGACCATCGGGGCGCAGTGGGCGCCGACAAGCTCATGGGCGACGGCGCCGGTATCCTGATCCAGCTGCCCGACGCGCTGTACCGTGAAGAAATGGCCGCGCAGGGCGTGCAACTGCCGCCGCCCGGCGAATACGGCGTCGGCATGGTGTTTTTGCCCAAAGAGCACGCCTCCCGCCTGGCTTGCGAACAGGCGCTGGAACGCGCCGTCAAGGCCGAGGGCCAGGTGCTGCTGGGCTGGCGCGATGTGCCGGTCAACCGCGACATGCCCATGTCGCCCACCGTGCGCAAAAAAGAACCCATCCTGCGGCAGATCTTTATCGGCCGCGGCAACGACGTGATCGTGCAGGACGCGCTGGAACGCAAGCTCTACGTGATTCGCAAGACCGCCAGCGCGGCCATCCAGAACCTGCGCCTGACGCACAGCAAGGAATATTACGTGCCCAGCATGTCCAGCCGCACGGTGGTCTACAAAGGCCTGCTGCTGGCCGACCAGGTGGGCACTTACTACCGCGACCTGACCGATACACGCTGCGTTTCGGCGCTGGGCCTGGTGCACCAGCGCTTTTCCACCAACACCTTCCCCGAGTGGCCGCTGGCCCACCCCTATCGCTATGTCGCGCACAACGGCGAAATCAACACCGTCAAGGGCAACTACAACTGGATGAAGGCGCGCGAAGGCGTGATGTCCTCGCCGGTGCTGGGCGCCGACCTGCAAAAGCTCTACCCGATCAGCTTTGCCAGCCAGTCCGACACCGCCACCTTCGACAACTGCCTGGAACTGCTGACCATGGCCGGCTACCCGATCAGCCAGGCCGTGATGATGATGATTCCCGAACCCTGGGAACAGCACACCACCATGGACGAGCGCCGCAAGGCCTTTTATGAATACCATGCCGCCATGCTGGAGCCCTGGGACGGCCCGGCCTCCATCGTCTTCACCGACGGCCGCCAGATAGGCGCCACGCTGGACCGCAACGGCCTGCGCCCCTCGCGCTACTGCGTGACCGACGACGACCTGGTCATCATGGCTTCCGAATCGGGCGTGCTGCCCATCCCCGAGCACAAGATCGTGCGCAAATGGCGCCTTCAGCCCGGCAAGATGTTCCTGATCGACCTGGAACAGGGCCGCATGGTCGATGACGAGGAAATCAAGGCCACGCTGGCGCACAGCAAACCCTACAAGCAGTGGATCGAAAACCTGCGCATCAAGCTCGACGACGTGGCCGGCAAGGCAAGCAAGCCCGCCGCGGCCGCCGCGCCTGTCTCCGACATTCCGCTGCTCGATCGCCAACAGGCCTTCGGCTACACGCAGGAAGACATCAAGTTCCTGATGTCTCCCATGGCCGCGAACGGCGAGGAAGCCACCGGCTCCATGGGCAACGACAGCCCGCTGGCCGTGCTGTCCAACAAGGACAAGCCGCTCTACAACTACTTCAAGCAGCTGTTCGCGCAGGTGACCAACCCGCCCATCGACCCGATACGCGAAGCCATCGTGATGTCGCTGGTGTCCTTCATCGGCCCCAAGCCCAACCTGCTGGACATCAACCAGGTCAACCCGCCCATGCGGCTGGAAGTCAGCCAGCCGGTGCTCAACGTGGCCGATATGCAAAAGCTGCGCGACATCGAGGCGCACACCCAGGGCAAGTTCAAGAGCTACACCCTGGACATCACCTACCCGCTGGCCTGGGGCCACGAAGGGGTGGAGGCCAAGCTGGCCTCGCTGTGCGCCGAGGCGGTTGACGCGATCAAGGACGGCAAGAATATCCTGATCATCAGCGACCGCGGCATCAGCGCCACGCAGGTCGCCATCCCGGCCCTGCTGGCCCTGTCGGCCATTCACCAGCACCTGGTCAAGGAAGGCCTGCGCACCACGGCCGGCCTGGTGGTGGAAACCGGCTCCGCGCGCGAGGTGCACCACTTCGCCGTGCTGGCCGGCTACGGCGCCGAGGCCGTCCATCCCTACCTCGCGATGGAAACCCTGGCCGAGCTGTCCAAGGGCCTGCCGGGCGAGCTCAGCACCGACAAGGCTGTGTACAACTACACCAAGGCCATCGGCAAGGGCCTGTCCAAGATCATGTCCAAGATGGGCGTGTCCACCTATATGAGCTACTGCGGCGCCCAGCTGTTCGAGGCCATAGGCCTGAACCGCGACACCGTGGCCAAGTTCTTCACCGGCACGGCCAGCCAGGTCGAGGGCATGGGCGTGTTCGAGATCGCCGAGGAAGCGCTGCGCATGCACCGCGCCGCCTTCGGTAACGACCCGGTGCTGGCCAACATGCTGGACGCCGGCGGTGAATACGCCTGGCGCGTGCGCGGCGAAGACCATATGTGGACGCCTGACGCCATTGCCAAGCTGCAGCATTCCACGCGCTCCAACAACTGGAACACCTACAAGGAATACGCCCAGCTGATCAACGACCAGAACCGCCGCCACATGACCTTGCGCGGCCTGTTCGAGTTCAAGATCGACCCTTCCAAAGCCATCCCGATCGACGAGGTCGAGCCGGCGAAGGAAATCGTCAAGCGTTTTGCCACCGGCGCCATGTCGCTGGGCTCCATCAGCACCGAGGCCCACGCCACGCTGGCTATCGCCATGAACCGCATAGGCGGCAAGAGCAACACGGGCGAGGGCGGTGAAGACCCGAACCGTTACCGGCAAGAGCTCAAGGGCATCCCGATCAAGAAGGGCGAGACGCTCAAAAGCGTGATCGGCCCGAAACAGGTCGAGGTTGACCTGCCGCTGCAGGACGGCGACTCGCTGCGCTCGCGCATCAAGCAGGTCGCCTCGGGCCGCTTCGGCGTCACGGCCGAATACCTGGTGTCGGCCGACCAGATCCAGATCAAGATGGCCCAGGGCGCCAAGCCCGGCGAGGGCGGCCAGCTGCCCGGCGGCAAGGTCAGCGAATACATCGGCCAGCTGCGCTACTCGGTGCCGGGCGTCGGCCTGATCTCGCCGCCACCGCACCACGACATTTATTCGATCGAAGACCTGGCCCAGCTGATCCACGACCTCAAGAACGTCAACCCGCGCGCCAGCATCAGCGTCAAGCTGGTCAGCGAAGTCGGCGTCGGCACCATCGCGGCCGGCGTGGCCAAGGCCAAGTCCGACCACGTGGTGATCGCCGGCCATGATGGCGGAACGGGCGCTTCGCCCTGGTCGTCCATCAAGCATGCCGGTTCGCCCTGGGAAATTGGTCTCGCCGAAACCCAGCAGACCCTGGTGCTCAACCGCCTGCGCGGCCGCATCCGCGTGCAGGCCGACGGCCAGATGAAAACCGGCCGCGACGTCATCATCGGCGCGCTGCTGGGCGCCGACGAGTTCGGCTTCGCCACCGCGCCGCTGGTGGTCGAAGGCTGCATCATGATGCGCAAGTGCCACCTCAACACCTGCCCCGTCGGCGTGGCCACGCAGGACCCGGTGCTGCGCCAGAAATTCAGCGGCAAGCCCGAGCATGTCGTCAATTACTTCTTCTTCGTCGCCGAGGAAGCGCGCCAGCTCATGGCGCAGCTCGGCGTGCGCAAGTTCGACGACCTGATCGGCCGCGCCGACCTGCTGGACACGCAAAAAGGCATTGAACACTGGAAGGCCCGCGGCCTGGACTTCGGCCGCCTGTTCTACCAGCCCAATGTGCCGGCCGACGTGCCGCGCCTGCACGTCATGGAGCAGGACCACGCGCTGGAAAAAGCGCTGGACGTGCGCCTGATCGAAAAATCCAAGGCCGCGATTGAAAAGGGCGAAAAAGTCCAGTTCATCGAAGTCGCGCGCAACGTCAACCGCACCGTGGGCGCCATGCTCTCGGGCGAGCTCACGCGCCACCATCCGCAGGGCCTGCCCGACGACACCTTGCGCATACAGCTTGAAGGCACGGGCGGGCAGTCCTTCGGCGCCTTCCTGGCCAAGGGCATCACCATGTACCTGATAGGCGACGCCAACGACTACACCGGCAAGGGCCTGTCGGGCGGGCGCATCGTGGTGCGACCCAGCATAGACTTCCGCGGCGACGCGGTGAAGAACACCATCGTCGGCAACACCGTGCTCTATGGCGCGACCACTGGCGAGGCCTTCTTCAGCGGCGTGGCCGGCGAACGTTTTGCCGTGCGCTTGTCGGGCGCCACGGCGGTCGTTGAAGGCACGGGCGACCACGGCTGCGAATACATGACGGGCGGCACCGTCGCGGTGCTGGGCAAGACCGGCCGCAACTTCGCCGCGGGCATGAGCGGCGGCGTGGCCTATGTGTACGACGAAGACGGCCTCTTCGCCACGCGCTGCAACACCTCCATGGTCTCCATGGACCGCATCGTCACCACGACCGAACAGCACACCCACGACAAGGCCGACTGGCATGCCGGCGAAAGCGATGAGGAACTGCTCAAGCGCCTGCTGCAGGACCACAACCGCTGGACCGGCAGCAAGCGCGCGCGCGAACTGCTGGATAACTGGGGCGAGTCGCGCCTGAAGTTCGTCAAGGTCTTCCCGAACGAGTACAAGCGGGCCCTGATCGAGCGCAAGGAGCGCCGGCTCGAGGCGGCGACCGAGACCACCCGGGCCCAGGTCGCCACCAACCAGGAAGCGGTGGCCGCCAAGTAGGCCGCCCACCCCACGCTTGCATTGAACCGGAACTGCCCGCGCCCGTGATGACGGGCCGGCAGCCGGAAAAGCTTAAAAAAGAATCGCACAGGACCTCATCATGGGAAAAATCACCGGCTTCATGGAATACGAGCGCATCGAGGAGGGCTACAAGCCCGTGCCGGAGCGCCTGAAGAACTACCGCGAATTTGTCATCGGGCTGGACGACGCGCAGGCCAACAAGCAGGCGGCGCGCTGCATGGACTGCGGCACGCCGTTCTGCAACAACGGTTGCCCGGTCAACAACATCATTCCCGACTTCAACGACATGGTGTTTCGCGCCGACTGGAAAAACGCGATCGACACGCTGCACAGCACCAACAACTTCCCCGAGTTCACCGGCCGCATCTGCCCGGCGCCCTGTGAGGCCGCCTGCACGCTGAACGTGAACGACGACGCCGTCGGCATCAAGTCCATCGAGCACGCCATCATTGACCGCGCCTGGTCCGAAGGCTGGGTCAAGCCCGTGATGCCCAAACACAAGACCGGCAAGAAGGTCGCCGTCGTCGGCTCCGGTCCGGCCGGCATGGCCGCGGCCCAGCAGCTGGCGCGCGCCGGCCACGAGGTCACGCTGTTCGAGAAGAACGACCGCATTGGCGGCCTGCTGCGCTACGGCATCCCCGACTTCAAGATGGAGAAAGTCCATATCGACCGCCGCGTCGAGCAGATGAAGGCCGAAGGCGTGGTATTCCGTACCGGCGTGATGGTGGGCAGCCTGCCCAAGGACTCCAAGGTCACCAACTGGGCCAAGGAAAGCATCAGCCCCGAGCAGCTGCAAAAAGACTTTGACGCCGTGATGCTGACCGGCGGCGCCGAGCAGTCGCGCGACCTGCCGGTGCCCGGCCGCGACCTGGACGGCGTGCATTTCGCGATGGAATTTCTGCCCCAGCAGAACAAGGTCAATGCCGGCGACAAGGTCAAGGGCCAGCTGCGCGCCGACGGCAAGCATGTCATCGTGATAGGCGGCGGCGACACCGGCTCCGACTGCGTGGGCACCAGCAACCGCCACGGCGCCGTCAGCGTCACGCAGTTTGAACTGATGCCCCAGCCGCCCGAAGAAGAAAACCGCCCCTTGACCTGGCCTTACTGGCCCATCAAGCTGCGCACCTCTTCCTCGCACGAGGAAGGCTGCGAGCGCGAGTTCGCCATCTCCACCAAGGAGCTGATCGGCGAAAAGGGCAAGGTCACGGGCCTGAAGACGGTTCGCGTCGAGTGGAAAGACGGCAAGATGGCCGAGGTGCCCGGCTCCGAGCAGACCCTCAAGGCCGACCTGGTGCTGCTGGCCATGGGCTTTGTCTCGCCGGTGGCTTCCGTGCTGGATGCTTTCGGCGTTGAAAAAGACAACCGCGGCAACGCCAAGGCGGGCACCGACTTCACCGGCGGATACGCCACCAATGTGCCCAAGGTGTTTGCCGCCGGCGACATCCGCCGTGGGCAGAGCCTGGTGGTATGGGCGATTCGCGAAGGCCGCCAGGCCGCGCGCGCCGTCGACGAATTCCTGATGGGTTACAGCGACCTGCCTCGCTGAACGCAGCGCCCGGCCTTCGCAATCGCCCCAAGGGGCGGCTAATGAAACCCCAAGCTAATGCTTGGGGTGCGCGAAGGCCGCCAGGCCGCGCGTGCCGTCGGCGAATTCCTGATGGGTTACAGCGACCTGCCTCGCTGAACCAGACGACTGAGGAAACCCCAGGCTGTGCCTGGGTGCGACGGCCTGCGCTGCAAGCGGCGTGACGGAAACCCCACGGTATTACTGCCTGGTATTACTTCCCGGAATGGGGGCGGCCAAACCCCGTATCATTAGGGCATTCCCCTAGTTCGCCGGCGCGCTCGTCGGCCCCTCTTTTTCTCCATGGCCGACACCCTCGCTTCATCACTGGTTGAATTCAAGGATGTGACCTTTTCCTATCCGGGTTCCGCGGGCGACCGCGTGATTCTGGACAGGGTCACCCTGTCCGTGCCCAGGGGCAAGGTCACCGCGCTGATGGGCGCCTCGGGCGGCGGCAAGACGACTGTGCTGCGGCTGATAGGCGGCCAGCAAAAGGCTACCCACGGCGCCGTCTTGTTCGACGGCAAGGACGTCGGGCAGCTGGTGCAGCAAGAGCTGTACGCCGCACGTCGGCGCATGGGCATGCTGTTCCAGTTCGGCGCGCTGTTCACCGATTTGAGCGTGTTCGACAATGTGGCCTTCCCGCTGCGCGAGCACACCGCGCTGAGTGAACGCCTGATCCGCGACATCGTGCTCATGAAGCTCAACGCCGTAGGCCTGCGCGGTGCGCGCGACCTGATGCCCAGTGAGATCTCCGGCGGCATGGCCAGGCGCGTGGCGCTGGCGCGCGCCATCGTGCTGGACCCAGAACTCATCATGTACGACGAGCCGTTTTCAGGGCTGGACCCTATCTCGCTGGGCACCGCCGCGCAGCTCATACGCCAGCTCAACGACACCCTGGGCATCACCAGCATCGTCGTCTCGCACGACCTGGAAGAAACCTTCCGCATCGCCGACAAGGTCATCATCCTGGCCAACGGCGGCATCGCGGCCCAGGGCACGCCCGATGAAGTCAGGCGCTCCACCGACCCGCTGGTGCACCAGTTCGTCAATGCCGAAAGCGAGGGCCCGGTGAAATTCCATTACCCCGGGCCCGGCGTGGAGGCCGACTTCGGCAACGCGGATGCCGCCAAAAAGGAGCGCGCATGAGCCGCTACAGTCCCGTCGCCCTGGTGTCCGACCTCGGTTTTGCGGTGCGCAGGCAGCTGGCCGACGTCGGCTATGCCGCGCGGCTGATGTCACGCCTGGTCGCCCTGAGCGGGCCGGCCCTGGCCCGTTTCGGCCTGGTGCGCGACCAGATCTTCTTTTTGGGCAACTATTCGCTGGCCATCATCGCGGTGTCCGGCCTCTTTGTGGGCTTTGTGCTGGGCCTGCAGGGCTACTACACGCTGCAGCGCTACGGTTCGGCCGAGGCGCTGGGCCTGCTGGTGGCGCTCAGCCTGGTGCGCGAGCTCGGGCCGGTGGTCACGGCGCTGCTGTTCGCCGGCCGCGCCGGCACGGCCCTGACCGCCGAAATCGGCCTGATGAAAGCCGGCGAACAGCTCTCGGCCATGGAAATGATGGCGGTGGACCCGATACGCCGCATCCTGGCGCCGCGTTTTTGGGGCGGCATCATCGCCATGCCCCTGCTGGCCGCGGTCTTCAGCGCCGTGGGCATCCTGGGCGGCTGGCTGGTCGGCGTGGTCATGATAGGCATAGACGCCGGCTCCTTCTGGAGCCAGATGCAGTCCGGCGTGGACGTCTGGCGCGACGTGGGCAACGGCATCATCAAGAGTTTTGTGTTCGGCGTGACTGTCACCTTTGTCGCCCTGCACCAGGGCTTTGAAGCCCAGCCCACGCCCGAGGGCGTCTCGCGCGCCACCACGCGCACCGTGGTGGTGGCCTCGCTGGCCGTGCTGGGGCTGGACTTCCTGCTGACCGCGTCCATGTTCAGCCTGTAGCTTGTAGCCGTATAACCGCCTTCAAACATTTTTAATTTGTCCATGAGAAAATCCGCCATTCCAGTGTCTGCCTTGAAGGGATGGCGCAAGGCCCAAGCCGCGGCCGCCTTGCCGGGCCACTGAAAGAAAACAATGCAACGCTCCAAAAATGATCTCTGGGTTGGCCTGTTTGTCCTGATCGGGGGCCTGGCCATCCTGTTTCTGGCACTGAAGTCCGCCAACCTTCTTTCACTGAATTTCGACACTTCTTACAAGATCACGGCGAAATTCGACAATATCGGCGGCCTGAAGCCGCGCGCCGCGGTCAAAAGCGCGGGTGTGGTGGTCGGGCGAGTTGAAAATATCACTTTCGACGACAAGTCCTACCAGGCCAGCGTGAGCCTGGCCATGGAGAGCCGTTATGTGTTTCCCAAGGACAGCTCGCTGAAGATTCTGACCAGCGGCCTGCTCGGTGAGCAGTACATCGGCGTGGAGGCCGGTGGGGACGAGAAAAATTTCGCCGCGGGGGATGTGACCAAAAACACCCAGTCCGCCGTGGTGCTTGAGAATCTGATCAGCCAATTTTTATACAGTAAAGCGGCGGACAGCAGTTCCGGATCAGGGTCTGCGCCGCCACCAGCGACGACACAAAAAAAATGACGAACAACAACACAATGAAAAAATCAACAGGGTGGGCCGGCGCCGTTCTCGCAGTGGCGCTGCTTCAGGGATGCGCAACCGGCCCGGGCGCCAATCCGTCCGATCCGCTGGAGCCGTTTAACCGGGCCATGTTCGGCTTCAACGAGGGCCTGGACCGCGCCGTCCTCAAGCCCGTAGCCACCGCCTACCGCGACGTCACGCCCCAGCCCGTGCGCACCGGGGTCACCAGCTTCTTCGGCAACATTTCCGACGTCTGGTCCATGGTCAACAACCTGCTGCAGGGCAAGGGCGAAGCCGCCGCTGACAGCCTGTTCCGCGTCACCACCAACACCCTCTGGGGCCTGGGCGGCATTTTTGACGTGGCCAGTGAAATGAAAATCCAGAAGCACTCGGAAGACTTCGGCCAGACCCTGGGTGTCTGGGGTGTGGGCTCGGGCCCCTACCTGGTGCTGCCTGTGCTGGGCCCTTCCTCGGTGCGCGACACCGCCGGCCTGGTGGTGGATTACCAGCTGGACGCGGTCAGCCAGGCCAAGAACGTCCGTGTCCGCAACACCCTGACGACGCTGCGCGCGGTCAATGTGCGCGCCAACCTGCTGGGCGCTGGCGATGTGCTGGATCAGGCGGCGCTGGACAAATACAGCTTTACCCGCGATATCTACCAGCAGCGCCGCAACAGCCTGATCGGCAACACGCCGGCGGAAAAGGAAGAACGCTTTGACCTGCCTGAAGGCGCGCAGCCTAAGCCGGCAGCCAAGTAAGCAGTTGAAACAGGCTTTTACAGGGGCAAACCCGCTCTTGTGAAGGCCTGGTAGTGCCAATATTTACAAGACTGCCGAATAACTTCATCCCCAGTCCGGAAACCATCCCGCAAAATACCCTCGAAGCACCGGTTTTCAGCGCGCCGTGCATCAACCCGATGCCCGCGACACTGAGCCCCATGTTTCGATATGAAGGAGCATCATGAAACGCAGAACCCTTGGCCATTTGTTGACCGCCACCCTCAGCCTCGCCTTGCTGGGCGCCGCGCCTTTTGTGCGCGCCGCCGACGAGGCCCCCGACGCGCTGATCAAACGCGTGTCGGCCGAAGTGCTGGACAACATCAAGACCGACAAGGCGGTGAAAGCCGGCGACCTGACCAAAGTGCTGTCCCTGGTCGACAGCAAGATCATGCCCAACGTGAACTTCACGCGCATGACGGCAGCCGCCGTGGGCCGCAACTGGCGCCAGGCCACGCCCGAGCAGCAAAAGAAACTGCAGGAGGAGTTCAAGATCCTGCTGATCCGCACCTATTCCGGCGCGTTGGCGCAAGTCAGCGACCAGACCGTCAGCGTCAAGCCGCTGCGCGCGGAGGCCGCCGACACCGAAGTGGTGGTGCGCACCGAAGTCCTGGGCCGGGGTGACCCCGTCCAGCTGGACTACCGCATGGAAAAAACCCCCACGGGCTGGAAGATCTATGACCTCAACGTGCTGGGCGTGTGGCTGGTGGAAACCTACCGCACCCAGTTTGCCCAGGAAATCAGCACCAAGGGTGTGGACGGCCTGATTGCCTCGTTGGTACAGCGCAACCAGTCCAACAGCGGCTCGGTTGCCAAGAAGTCTTCCTGAGCGGGCCCATCGGTGCTCACGCTTCCCCCCGTCCTCACGCACGCCGAGGCCGCAGGTTTTTCGCTCGGCCTGAAACAGGCCGTGCTGTCCCAGCCCGCCGGGGTGGTGGCGGACGCCGGCGCGCTCAAGGAGTTTGATTCCTCCGCGCTGGCGGTGCTGCTGGAGTGCCGGCGGGAAGCGCTGGCCGCCGGCAAGGATTTCGCTGTGGCGGGCTTGCCGCCCCGGCTGCGCCAGCTGGCGGGCCTGTACGGCGTGGCGGAATTGATTCCGGCCGCCGCGGCCTGAGCCGCCGCCACGGGGCATTCCACGGCCCGGCCCGGCCAAAACGGCATCCGCCCTTAAAATGGCGGGCTCATGCCAGCGATCTCATTCCAGTCCGTCTCCAAAACCTATTCCTCCGCGCGAAATCAAACGGGTCCGGTCGTCAAGGCGCTTGACGACGTCAGTTTCGATATCCGGCAGGGCGAATTTTTTGGCCTGCTGGGCCCCAACGGCGCCGGGAAAACCTCCCTGATCAGCATACTGGCCGGCCTCTCGCGCGCCAGCAGCGGCACCGTCAAGGTCCACGGCAGCGACGTGCTGGCCGACTACGCCAGCGCCCGCCGAAAGCTCGGCGTGGTGCCGCAGGAACTGGTGTTCGATCCCTTTTTCTCGGTGCGCGAGGCGCTGCGCATCCAGTCCGGCTATTTCGGCATCAAGCGCAATGACGACTGGATAGACGAACTGCTGGTCAGCCTGGGCTTGGCCGACAAAGCCAACGCCAACATGCGCCAGCTCTCCGGGGGCATGAAGCGCCGCGTGCTGGTGGCGCAGGCCCTGGTGCACAAGCCGCAGGTCATCGTGCTCGACGAGCCCACCGCCGGTGTCGACGTGGAGCTGCGCCAGACCCTCTGGCAGTTCATCGCCAAACTCAACAAGCAGGGCAGCACCGTGCTGCTGACCACGCACTACCTCGAAGAAGCCGAAGCCCTGTGCAGCCGCATTGCCATGCTCAAGCAGGGGCGGGTGGTGGCGCTGGCGCAAACCTCCGAGCTGCTCAAGGCGGCGTCTTCCAACGTGCTGCGCTTCAAGATCGACAGCGAGCTGCCCACGCACCTGGCGGTGCAGGCCCGCATCACCGGCCGCATCGTGCAGTTCCCGGCGCACAACGCCCACGAGATCGAGCAATACCTTGCGGCGATCCGCGAGGCGGGCCTGGTGGCCGAGGACGTTGAAATCCGCAAGGCCGACCTCGAAGACGTCTTCCTCGACGTCATGAACAAAAAGCCCGCCGGCGAAACCCCGGCCGTGGCGGTAGATCTCGCGAAAGTAGCAACATGACAGGCTGGCAAACCCTTTTGTACAAGGAAACCCTGCGCTTCTGGAAGGTAGGCTTCCAGACCGTGGGTGCACCGGTGCTGACCGCCGTGCTCTACATGCTGATCTTCGGCCATGTGCTGCAGGACCAGGTGAAGGTCTACGACCAGGTCAGCTACACCGCTTTCCTGGTGCCTGGCCTGGTGATGATGAGCGTGCTGCAGAACGCTTTTGCCAACAGCTCCTCTTCGCTGATCCAGAGCAAGATCATGGGCAGCCTGGTGTTTGTGCTGCTCACGCCGCTGTCGCATTGGCACTGGTTTTTCGCCTATGTGGGCTCCTCGGTCGCGCGCGGCCTGCTGGTCGGTGTGGGCGTGTTCGCCGTCACCGTGTTTTTCGGCCAACCGGCTTTTGTGGCGCCGCTGTGGATCGTGCTGTTCGCGGTGCTGGGCGCCGCCATGCTGGGCGCCCTGGGCGTGATCGCCGGGCTGTGGTCCGAGAAGTTCGACCAGATGGCGGCCTTCCAGAACTTCGTCATCATGCCCATGACTTTCCTGAGCGGCGTGTTTTACTCCATCCACTCGCTGCCGCCCTTCTGGCAGAAGGTCAGCCACCTGAACCCCTTTTTCTACATGATCGACGGTTTCCGCTACGGCTTTTTCGGCGTCAGCGACGTCTCGCCCTGGCTGAGCCTGGGCATTGTCGCGACAGCCTTGCTGGCCGTCAGCGCGGTGGCCGTCAACCTGCTGCGCACCGGCTACAAAATAAGACACTAGACATGACCAGCGAAGAACTGCAATCCATCATCGCCGCGGGCCTGCCCTGCGAGCACATCGAGCTGTCGGGCGACGGCCGGCACTGGTATGCCACCGTGGTGTCCAGCGCCTTTGAAGGCCAGCGCCTGATCCAGCGCCACCAGAAGGTCTACGCCACGCTGGGCGGCCGCATGCAGACCGACGAGGTGCATGCGCTGTCGATGAAAACCTACACGCCCACCGAATGGGCCAATACCAACAACGGCAACGCGAACTGAAAAGAACATGGACAAACTACTCATCAAGGGCGGCAAGCCGCTGGCCGGCACGGTCGAAATTTCCGGCGCCAAGAATGCCGCGCTGCCCGAGCTTTGCGCCGCGCTGCTGACGGCCGACGAGGTGACGCTGCGCAACGTGCCGCGCCTGCAGGACGTGGCCACCATGCTCAAGCTGATCCGCAACATGGGCGTGGAAGCCGAGCGCGGCGATGACGGCACGGTGCGCATCAATGCCGGGCCGCTGAGCTCGCCCGAGGCGCCCTACGAGCTGGTCAAGACCATGCGCGCCTCGGTGCTGGCGCTGGGGCCGCTGTTGGCGCGCTTCGGCGAAGCCACCGTGTCGCTGCCTGGCGGCTGCGCCATTGGTTCGCGCCCGGTGGACCAGCACATCAAGGGCCTGCAGGCCATGGGTGCCGAGATCGTGGTCGAGCACGGCTACATGATCGCCAAGCTGCCGGCCGGCCAGAAGCGGCTCAAGGGCGCCAGCATCACCACCGACATGGTGACCGTCACCGGTACCGAGAACTTTTTGATGGCAGCCAGCCTGGCCGAAGGCGAGACCATCCTGGAAAACGCCGCGCAGGAGCCCGAGATCGGCGACCTGGCCGAAATGCTCATCAAGATGGGCGCGAAGATTGAAGGCCACGGCACGCGCCGCATCCGCATCCAGGGCGTGGAGCGCCTGTACGGCTGCACCCACCAGGTGGTGGCCGACCGCATCGAGACCGGCACTTTTCTGTGCGCGGTCGCGGCCGCCGGCGGCGACGTGGTGCTCAAGCACGGCCGCGCCGACCACCTCGACGCCGTGATCGACAAGCTGCGCGAAGCCGGCGCCACCGTGACGGCGGGCGAGGGCTTTATCCGCATCCAGGCCAGCGGCCGCATGAAGGCGCAATCCTTCCGCACCACCGAGTACCCTGGCTTCCCGACCGACATGCAAGCCCAGTTCATGGCGCTCAACGCCATCGCGCAGGGTAGCAGCACCGTGACCGAGACGATTTTTGAAAACCGCTTCATGCACGTCAACGAGATGGTCCGCCTGGGTGCCAAGATCCAGATCGACGGCAAGATCGCCGTCATGGAAGGCGTCGAAAAGTTGTCTGGTGCCACCGTCATGGCGACTGACTTGCGCGCCTCCGCCAGCCTGGTGATCGCCGGCCTGGTGGCCGAAGGCGAAACCCTGGTGGACCGCATCTACCACCTGGACCGCGGCTACGACCAGATGGAAGCCAAGCTGCGCGGAATCGGCGCCGACATAGAACGGGTGAAAGCATGATCACGCTCGCACTGTCCAAGGGCCGCATCTTCGACGACATCCTGCCGCTGCTCAAAAGCGCCGGCATCGAGGTGCTGGACGACCCCGAAAAATCCCGCAAGCTGATCCTGGACACCAACCAGACGGGCGTGCGCGTGGTGCTGGTGCGTGCCACCGATGTGCCCACCTATGTGCAGTACGGCGGCGCCGACCTCGGTGTGGTCGGCAAGGACACTCTGCTCGAATCCGGCAGCCAGGGCCTGTACCAGCCGCTCGATTTGCAGATCGCCAAATGCCGCATCAGCGTGGCCGTGCGCGAAGGCTTTGACTACGCCGCCGCCGTGCGCCAGGGCTCGCGCCTGAAGGTCGCCACCAAGTACGTGGCGATCGCGCGCGATTTCTTCGCCACCAAGGGCGTGCACGTCGACCTGATCAAGCTCTACGGCAGCATGGAACTGGCGCCGCTCACGGGTCTCGCCGACGCCATCGTCGACCTGGTGTCCACCGGCAGCACGCTCAGGGCCAACCACCTGGTCGAGGTCGAGCGCATCATGGACATCAGCTCGCACCTGGTGGTGAACCAGACCGCGCTCAAGCTCAAGCAGGCGCCTATTCGCCAATTGATCGATGCCCTTTCGGCCGCAACGGCCTCCTCGCGAAAATCCTGAGCCATGAAACTGACCGCCGCGCCCGCCCGCCTATCCACGGTTTCCGCCACTTTTGAAGCCGAATTCAAGGCGCGCCTGCATTGGTCCGCCGACACCGACGCGGCCATCGAGCAGCGCGTGGCCGACATCCTGGCCGATGTGCAGCAGCGCGGCGATGCGGCGGTGCTTGAATACACCGCGCGCTTCGACGGGCTCAACGTTGCCGCCATGGGCGAGCTGGAACTCACGCAGGCCGAGTTGAAAGCCGCGTTCGACACCATTCCGGCGGCCCAGCGCGATGCGCTCGAAGCCGCCGCGCGCCGCGTGCGCAGCTACCACGAGGCTCAGAAGAAGGCCAGCGGCGAGAGCTGGAGCTACCGCGACGAAGACGGCACCCTGCTGGGCCAGAAGGTCACGCCGCTGGACCGCGTCGGCATTTATGTGCCCGGCGGCAAGGCAGCCTACCCGTCGTCGGTGCTGATGAACGCCATCCCCGCCCACGTGGCCGGTGTCGGCGAAATCATCATGGTCGTCCCCACGCCCAAAGGCGAAAAAAACGCCCTGGTGCTGGCCGCCGCCTATGTGGCCGGCGTGACCCGCGCCTTCACGATTGGCGGCGCTCAGGCCGTGGCCGCGCTGGCCTACGGCACGCAGACCGTGCCCAAGGTCGACAAAATCACCGGCCCCGGCAATGCCTATGTCGCCAGCGCCAAGAAGCGCGTTTTCGGCACGGTGGGCATAGACATGATCGCCGGCCCCTCGGAAATCCTGGTGCTGGCCGACGGCAGCACACCGGCCGATTGGGTCGCCATGGACTTGTTCAGCCAGGCCGAGCACGACGAACTCGCGCAAAGCATTTTGCTGTGCCCCGACGCCGCCTATATCGACCAGGTGCAGGCCGCGATTGACCGCCTGCTGCCCGACATGCCGCGCGCCGAGATCATCGCCAAATCCCTGAGCGGCCGCGGCGCGCTGATCCACACCCGCAGCATGGAAGAAGCCTGCGAGATCAGCAACCGCATCGCGCCCGAACACCTGGAAGTCTCCAGCCGCGAGCCGCACAAATGGGAGCCGCTGCTCAGGCACGCCGGTGCCATCTTCCTGGGCGCCTACACCAGCGAATCGCTGGGCGACTACTGCGCCGGCCCGAATCACGTGCTGCCCACCAGCGGCACGGCACGCTTTTCGAGCCCGCTGGGCGTCTACGACTTCCAGAAGCGCTCCAGCCTGATCGAGGTCAGCGAAGCCGGCGCCCAGGTGCTGGGCAAGATCGCCGCCGAGCTGGCTTACGGCGAGGGTTTGCAGGCGCATGCGCGGGCGGCCGAGATGCGGCTGAAATAAGGCTTCAAATTACACGAATTTCGTGCAACACGAAATTCGTGTAAACTTCGAGCCATGAAGAATGTGACCATCACCGTGGACGATGCCGCCCTGGAATGGGTGCGCATCGAGGCGGCGCGGCGCAATACCAGCGTCTCGCGCCTGGTGGGCGAGATGCTGGCCGAGAAGATGCAGCGCACCGACGCCTACCAGCGCGCCCTGCATGACTGGCAAAACAAGGACAGGCTCTGGGTGTCCAACGGGCAGCCTTATCCCACGCGCCTTGAACTGGACGAGCGCGGCGCATGAGCGAGGCTTCTACCGGCGTCTTTGTGGACGCCAGCATCCTGCTGCACAGCGAAGACGGCGCCGACCGGGCCAAACAGCAGGCCGCCCTGGCCTGGCTGACCGTGTTGTGGCGGCGCGGGTTGGGCCGCACCAGCACCCAGGTGCTCAATGAGTTCTACCTGCTGGCCACGCGCAAGATCCAGCCGCCCATGCCGGCCGGCGATGCGCGCGCCGAGGTGCGCCGCTATGAACTCTGGCAGCCCTGGCAAACCGACCACGCGACCGTCGAATCCGCCTGGGCGGTGGAAAGCCGCTACGGCCTGCACTACCGCGACAGCCTGGTCGTCGCGGCGGCCCAGCACCTGGGCTGCCGCTATTTGCTCAGCGAAAGCCTGGCGCATGAGCAGCACTACGGCGGTGTCCAGGTGATCAACCCTTTTAAAACCGGCATTGAACTGCTGGAGAAGCTCCCATGACCCTGCCTGCCCCCTCTCTGGATCCCAAATTCAAAAAACTGATACGCCAGGACGTGCAGTCCATGCATGCCTATGCCATCCAGGACTCGGCCGGCATGGTCAAGCTCGACGCCATGGAGAACCCGCACCGCCTGCCCATGGCGCTGCAGGCCAAGCTGGGCCAGCGCCTGGGCGCACTGGCGCTGAACCGCTACCCCGACGGCCGGGTCAACGAGCTGCGCCGCTCACTGGCCGACTACGCGCGCATGCCCGAAGGCTTCGACATCATGCTGGGCAACGGCTCGGACGAGCTGATTTCGCTGCTGGCCATGGCCTGCGACGTGGAGGGCGGCTCCATTCTGGCGCCGCTGCCGGGTTTTGTGATGTACGCCATGAGCGCGCAGCTGCAGGGCCTGAAATTCATCGGCGTGCCGCTGACGGCCGACTTTGAACTCGACGAAGCCGCCATGCTGGCCGCGATCAAGGAACACCAGCCTTCCATCATCTACCTGGCCTATCCCAACAATCCCACGGCCAACCTGTGGGACGACGCGGTGATCGAAAAAATCATCGAGGCGGCGCCCGGGCTGGTGGTGATGGACGAGGCCTACCAGCCGTTTTCAAGCAAAAGTTATATAGACCGCATTGCCAGGCACGGCCATGTGCTGCTGATGCGCACCCTGAGCAAGTTCGGCCTGGCCGGTGTGCGCCTGGGCTACATGATGGGCCCCAAGGCCTTGATCGCCGAGGTCGACAAGGTGCGCCCGCCCTACAACATCAGCGTGCTCAATTACGAGTGCGCGCTGTTCGCGCTGGAGCACCGGGCCGAATTCGCCGCCCAGGCCAGCGAGCTGGTGGCCCAGCGCGCCGTGCTGATGGACGCGCTGGCCGGCATGGCGGCCAAGGGCGTCAAAACCTGGAAAAGCGATGCCAACATGATCCTGGTGCGCGTGCCCGATGCGGCCAAAACCTTTGAGGGCATGAAATCCCACAAGGTGCTGGTCAAAAACGTTTCTAAAATGCATCCATTGCTGGCCAATTGTTTGCGCCTGACGGTCGGCACCGCGGACGAGAACGCGCAAATGCTGGCGGCGCTTGAAAAATCCCTATGACTACCCCAACCCTCGCTCCCCGCATCGCCGAGGTCTCGCGCAACACCGCCGAGACCCAGATCACCGTCAAGCTCAACCTCGACGGCACCGGCAAGGCCAACCTGTCCACGGGCATAGGCTTTTTCGACCACATGCTGGACCAGATCGCCCGCCACGGGCTGATAGACCTGGACATCCAGGCCAAGGGCGACCTGCACATCGACGGCCACCACACGGTGGAAGACGTGGGCATCACGCTGGGCCAGGCCGTGGCCAAGGCCGTGGGCGACAAAAAAGGCCTGCGCCGCTACGGCCATGCCTATGTCCCGCTGGACGAAGCGCTGTCGCGCGTGGTGGTCGACTTCTCGGGCCGCCCGGGGCTGGAAATGCATGTGCCCTTCAAGAGCGGCATGATCGGTACCTTTGACAGCCAGCTTGCCTACGAATTCTTTCAGGGCTTTGTAAATCACGCCTTCGTGACCTTGCACATCGACAACCTCAAGGGTGAAAACGCCCACCACCAGGCCGAGACCGTGTTCAAGGCTTTTGCCCGCGCGCTGCGCATGGCGCTGGAGATAGACCCGCGCGCGGCCGGTGTGATCCCCTCGACCAAGGGCTCGCTCTAAGCCACCCTCCCAAAGTTGCCGCGCCGGGTTCCACCCCGTTTTTTTGGCGTAGCCCCCTACAAATGGGCGCCGGCAGCCCCTAAATTCACAGTCAACCCTTCTTGAACCCCTGATGGCAAAACCCAAAACAGTGGCCGTGGTCGACTACGGCATGGGCAACCTGCATTCCGTGTCGCAGGCTGTGCGCCATGTGGCGGCGGGCAGCGGCTTTGAAGTGCTCGTGACCTCCAAGGCCGAGGACGTCATGCAGGCCGAGCGCATCGTGTTGCCCGGCCAGGGCGCGATTGCCGACTGCATGCGCGAACTGGCCGATTCCGGCATGCTGGAGTCGGTGCTGCACGCGGCGGCCCACAAGCCGCTGTTCGGCGTGTGCGTGGGCATGCAGATGCTGCTGAGCCACAGCGACGAAGGCCAGCCCGGCGACGGCGGCGCCGGCACCAACGGCCTGGGGCTGATTCCCGGCGAGGTCGTCAAGTTCGAACTGGCGGGCAGGACGCAACCCGACGGCAGCCGCTACAAGGTGCCGCAGATGGGCTGGAACCAGGTCTACCAAAATGGTGCGGGCACGGCAAAAGCCCATCCGGTCTGGGCCGGCGTGCCTGACGGCGCGTACTTTTATTTTGTGCACAGCTTTTATGCCCACCCGTCGGACGCGCGCCACATCGCCGGCGAAGCCGACTACGGCGCGCGCTTTGCGGCGGCGATTGCACGCGATAATATTTTTGCCACCCAGTTCCATCCCGAGAAAAGCGCCGACCACGGACTGGCCCTGTACCGCAACTTCCTGCACTGGAATCCCTAGCCGCCGGCAGCGCCTTGGGTCAGACCCGGTACCGGGACACCGGACTTTTTGTTACCCTGAGCACCCATCTTCTTTTTTTACCGTCTTTTTTACCGCCACATGCTACTTATCCCCGCGATTGACCTGAAAGACGGTCACTGCGTTCGCCTCAAACAGGGCGACATGGATCAATCCACCATCTTCAGCGAAGACCCGGCCGCCATGGCGCGCAACTGGGTCGACAAGGGCGCGCGCCGCCTGCACCTGGTGGACTTGAACGGTGCTTTCGCGGGCAAGCCCCGCAACGAGCAGGCCATCAAGCAGATCCTGGCCGAAGTCGGCAGTGAAATCGACGTGCAGCTGGGCGGCGGCATCCGCGACCTGGACACGATTGAGCGCTACCTGGACGCCGGCCTGCGCTACGTCATCATCGGCACGGCCGCCGTGAAGAACCCCGGCTTCCTGCAGGACGCCTGCACGGCCTTCGGCGGCCACATCATCGTCGGCCTGGACGCCAAGGACGGCAAGGTCGCCACCGACGGCTGGAGCAAGATGACCGGCCACGAGGTCATAGACCTGGGCAAGAAATTCCAGGACTACGGCGTCGAATCCATCATCTACACCGACATAGGCCGGGACGGCATGCTGACCGGCATCAACATCGACGCCACCGTCAAGCTGGCCCAGGCGCTGACCATTCCCGTGATCGCCTCCGGCGGCCTCTCGAACATGGCCGACATCGAAAAACTCTGCGAAGTCGAGGAAGAGGGCGTGGAAGGCGTGATCTGCGGCCGCTCGATATACAGCGGCGACCTGGATTTTGAGAAGGCTCAGGCCAGGGCAGATGAGTTGAATGGATAAAAAGGGTCAGAAGAAAGACCTGGGCCCCTCTTGGCCATATCTTTTAGGCTTGTTTTGGCTGATTGCCTGGTTTGGTGTTCTGATCCACTACTGCAATCTGCCTCCTGGTGAATACCTTGGCTTCTTCGCCTGGTTTATTCTTTCCGTGCCGGTGATTGCGTTTATAGCTTTCTTCTTTTCCTAACCATGCTCGCCAAACGAATCATTCCCTGCCTTGACGTCACCGGCGGCCGCGTCGTGAAGGGCGTTAACTTCACCCAGCTGCGTGACGCCGGCGACCCGGTGGAAATCGCGGCGCGCTACAACGAGCAGGGCGCGGACGAACTCACCTTTCTCGACATCACCGCCACCAGCGACGGGCGCGACCTGATCCTGCCCATCATCGAGGCGGTGGCCTCACAAGTCTTCATTCCTCTCACCGTGGGCGGCGGCGTGCGCACCGTCGAAGACGTGCGCCGCCTGCTCAATTCCGGGGCCGACAAGACCAGCTTCAACTCGGCCGCCATTGCCAACCCGCAAGTGATTGAAGACGCCTCGGCCAAATACGGCTCGCAGTGCATTGTGGTGGCGATAGACGCCAAGCGCCGCAGTGAGGAAGACGCCAAAACTCGCGGCCCGGGCTGGGACGTCTATAGCCACGGCGGACGCAAAAACACCGGCATGGACGCCGTGGCCTGGGCTGCCGAGATGGCGCGGCGCGGCGCCGGCGAGATTTTGCTGACCAGCATGGACCGCGACGGCACCAAGTCGGGCTTCGACCTGGCCCTGACCCGCGCGGTGAGCGACGCCGTCAGCGTGCCGGTGATCGCCTCGGGCGGCGTTGGCAATCTTGAGCACCTCGCTGACGGCATCCAGACCGGCGGCGCCGATGCGGTGCTGGCCGCCAGCATCTTCCATTACGGCGAATACACGGTGCAGCAGGCCAAGCAGCATATGGCCGAACGGGGCATCCCAGTAAGGTTGTAACCCCCGTCGAATAGGCTGCAACCCCCGTCGGACGCTCACTGCGTGTAGCGCCTTCCCCCCTGCTGGGGCGGCATCTGCGGCCCGGCAAAGCCGGTTCCGCGATACCCTTGGTTTTAAGAGCTTCTGTAACCCAACCCAAATCCCGGACAATACACACCATGAACTGGTTAGACGAGATTAGCTGGGACGACAAGGGCCTGATCCCTGTCATTGCGCAGGAAGCCTCCAGCGGCGATGTGCTCATGTTTGCCTGGATGAACCGCGAGGCGCTGCAGAAAACCGCCGAGCTGGGCCAGGCGGTTTACTACAGCCGCTCGCGCGGCCGCCTCTGGCACAAGGGCGAGGAATCCGGAAACCAGCAAACGGTGCATGAAATCCGCCTGGACTGCGACAACGACGTGATCCTGCTCAAGGTGACGCAGCTGGGCCACACGCCGGGCATCGCCTGCCACACGGGCCGCCACAGCTGCTTTTTCAGTGTGTATAAAGACGGCCAGTGGGTGGTGACCGAGCCGGTCCTGAAAGACCCGACAAGCATGTACAAACAGACTCCCGGCAAACATGACCACGAATGACTCCCTCCAGCGCCTGGCGCAGATCATCGAAAGCCGCAAGGCGGCCAATGGCGGCGACCCGGACAAAAGTTATGTGGCGCGCCTGCTGCACAAGGGCCCGGACGCCTTCCTGAAAAAAATCGGCGAGGAAGCCACCGAAACCGTGATGGCCGCCAAGGACATTGATTGCGCGCTGGCCCAGGGCGGCGCGACGGCCGGGCTCAAGGGCAAGCTGGTCGGCGAGGTCGCCGACCTGTGGTTTCACAGCCTGATCGCACTGGCGCATTACGGCCTGAGCCCGGCCGACGTGATTGCCGAGCTGGAGCGCCGCGAAGGCACCAGCGGCATCGAGGAAAAAGCGCTGCGCAAGGCCCAGCACCGCGACGCGGCCGAAAAACCGTGAGCGCGCCGGCCATCGATTTCATTTTGACTTGACTGTGACAGGAAGCTGACCCCCCATGGAAACCGATCTGGCCGAATTCGAGGGCAAAAACCCCAATGACCGTCTTGTGATGCACGTGCTGTACGCACTGCACACGTTGGCCTGGTTCAGCGGTGGCGTGTTCGCGGTGATTGCCGTGATCGTCAACTACATACGCCGCGCCGACGAATCCGACGCGCTTTACATCGATCACCACAACTACATGATCCGCACCTTCTGGTGGACGCTGGGCTGGCTGGTGCTGCTGTCGCCGCTGTGGCTGCTGTTTGTGCTCCCGGGCTTTGTCGCCTACGGTATCGTGTGGCTCTGGTACTTGTATCGCTGCGTGCGCGGCTGGGTGCGTTTTAACAGCCACCGCCCGACTTAAGCCCTCTCAAACCGACCAAGCCATGAGCCATTCCGACAACTGCATTTTCTGCAAGATCGCTGCGGGCGCCATTCCGAGCCGCAAGGTGTATGAGGACGACGAATTGTTCGCCTTCCACGACATCAATCCCTGGGCGCCGGTGCATTTTTTGATCATCCCCAAGGCACATATCCCGTCCATGGCACAGGTGGGCCCCGAGCACGCCGCGCTGATGGGCCGCATGATGGTGCTGGCGCCCAAGCTGGCGATGGAGCAGGGCTGCAACCCCTACCCGGCGGGCGGTTACCGCATCGTGACCAACACCGGCGCCGAAGGCGGGCAGGAAGTGCATCACCTGCACTTTCACGTGATCGGCGGGCCGCGGCCCTGGTTGAAGGGTTAGCAAGGCGCCGGGAACCCCGGGCTGCGCTGGCACACTAACCCGGTAGGCCAATGTGTGTAATCGGCGCCCCGGCGGGTACTGGCCTTTAGAATCAAGGCAATTGCGTGCAAGCCGACCCAAAACCGGCAATAGTGCATTTACAGCGGTATTTACAGATTAGGAGCAAATCATGGGTTCATT
The DNA here is from genome assembly GCF_056401275.1 of Polaromonas sp. P4_F6. NCBI lineage: Bacteria > Pseudomonadati > Pseudomonadota > Betaproteobacteria > Burkholderiales > Comamonadaceae > Polaromonas > Polaromonas sp. P4_F6. The sequence continues at coordinate 203,883 of NZ_JBFUJQ010000004.1, forward strand.
TTCCATTTGGCACTGGCTGATCGTGCTGTTGATCGTGGTCATGGTGTTCGGCACCAAAAAGCTCAAGAACATGGGCAGCGACCTCGGCAGCGCGGTCAAAGGCTTCAAGGACGGCATGAAGGACGGCGGACAGCCTCCCGCCGACACGCCTGTGCCACCCGCCAGCGTCACGAATGCGCAGGCTTCGGACAAAACGACGATCGACGTCGAAGCCCGCCAGAAGTCGTAATTCAGGCCTGACTCAGTGATTGACCTCGGCATTTCCAAAATGGCGCTGATAGGCGCCGTGGCGCTGATCGTGATCGGCCCGGAAAAGCTGCCGCGCGTGGCGCGCACCGTGGGCACCTTGCTGGGCAAGGCGCAGCGCTATGTGGCCGACGTCAAAAATGAGGTCAACCGCTCCATGGAGCTGGACGAACTCAAGAAGATGAAGGAATCCGTCGAGGGCGCGGCCCGCGACGTCGAGAATTCCATCCAGACCAACGCCAGCGATTTTGAAAAATCCTGGGCCGAGGCCACGGGCGAGTCGTCCTCTGGCGCCTTGCCGGGCATGGAAATCTTCCCCGAATACAAGCACCCGAAAAAGAAGTGGCGCCTCAAGCAGGGCGCGACGCCCCAGTGGTACAAGGCCCGTACCGGCGTGCGCACCCGCGCGCAGTCGGGGGCGGCCCGTGTGGCACGCTTCCGTCCGCAGCCGGGCCGCCTGTCTTGAGCCTTGCTGCCGATCTCCTGTTTCTTGCGCATCTTCCGGCGCCACCCCTACAGCGCAAACTTCCTTCATGAGCGATCCCAACACCGACAAGCCCGACGAACTCGCGGGCACTGAGCAGCCTTTTGTGCAGCACCTCATGGAGCTGCGCGACCGGATGATCAAGGCGGTGATCGCCATTGGCATCGCGGCAGCCGTGCTGGCTTTTTATCCGGGCGCCAGCGCCCTGTATGACCTGATGGCCGCGCCGCTGGTGGCAACCCTGCCCCAGGGCTCCAAGCTGATCGCCATCAGCGTGATCACCCCCTTTGTGGTGCCGATCAAGATATTGTTCATGGCGGCCTTCATGATCGCGCTGCCGGTGGTGCTTTACCAGGTCTGGGCTTTTGTCGCGCCGGGCCTGTATTCGCACGAGAAAAAACTCGTCATGCCGCTGGTGGTCTCCAGCACCGTGCTGTTTTTTGTCGGCGTGGCTTTCTGCTATTTCGTGGTGTTCGGCCAGGTCTTTCACTTCATCCAGAGCTTTGCGCCCAAGTCCATCATCGCCACGCCGGACATAGAGGAATACCTGAGTTTCGTGCTCGGCATGTTCCTGGCCTTCGGGCTGGCCTTTGAGGTGCCGATCGCGGTGATCCTGCTGGTGCGCATGGGCGTGCTCAGCGTGGCCCAGCTGCGCGAATACCGCGGCTATTTCTGGGTGGCCGCGGCCGTCGGCACCGCATTGGTGACGCCGCCCGATGCGGGCTCCATGATCATGCTGCTGGGTGTTGTCGGCGGCCTCTATGAGGTGGGCATCGTCGCCGCGCAGCTGTTCGTCAAGCACACCAAAAAGCCCGAAGACGACAGCGAGGCCGAAGCGGCCAAGCCCTGAGCCCCGGTTGCCCGGCTCCTAGCGCTGCTGCGCCTTGGGTCGCTGGCGCTTGCCGGGCGTGACGGCGATCTCGGTCTGTTTGTCCTTGCGCAGCACCGTCAGCGGTGCGGGGGTGCCGGGCTTGAGGGCCGCCACGGCGGTCAGCAGCTGGCTCACGTTGCGCACGCCCTTGCCGTCCACCGCGGTGATCACGTCGCCGGGCTGTATGCCGGCCTGCGCGGCCGGGCCGTTTTGCAGCACACCGGTGATGATGACGCCCCCGTCCTTGGCCGCCGCGGGCTTGAGACCGAAGGTCTCGGCCAGTTCGGGGTTTAAATCCTGCGGCTCCACGCCTATCCAGCCGCGCGTGACCTGGCCGTCCTTCACGATGCCTTCAAGCACCTGCTTGGCGGTGGACACCGGAATCGCGAAGCCTATGCCCATGGAGCCGCCCGAGCGCGAGTAGATCGCGGTGTTGATGCCCATCAGGTGGCCGTTCACGTCGACCAGGGCGCCGCCCGAGTTGCCGGGGTTGATGGCCGCGTCGGTCTGGATGAAGTTCTCAAAGGTGTTGATGCCCAGCTGGTTGCGTCCCAGCGCGCTGACAATGCCGCCGGTGACGGTCTGGCCCACGCCGAAGGGGTTGCCGATGGCCATCACCGGGTCGCCCACCTGCAGCGCGTCGGAATTGCCCAGCACGATGACGGGCAGCTTGTCCAGGTCAATCTTGAGAATGGCCAGGTCTGTGTCGGGGTCCGTGCCTATGACCTGGGCCTTGGCCTTGCGCGTGTCGTTGAGGATGACCTCGATGTCGTCGGCGCCATCGACCACATGGTTGTTGGTCAGGATGTAGCCGCTGGCGCTGATGATGACGCCGCTGCCCAACCCGCCCTGCGGTTCGTTGGGGCTCTGGTCGCCGAAGAAAAACTTGAACCACGGGTCTTCTGCGTGCGGGTTCCTGGCGGCGGCCTTGCTGGTGTTGATGCTGACGACGGCCGCGGAAGCCAGCTTGGCGGCCGAGGCAAAACCGCCGGCGGCGCCCGGGCTGCGCGGCGCGCTACCAGCGGGCGCCTCGATCACGGAGACGCCGGGCGTGTTGCCGCGGTCCAGCCATTGGGGCTTGAGCGTGGCCACGACGAAGTAAGCCGCCAGCAGGACGGTGACGGCTTGGGAAAACAGGAGCCAGGTACGCTTCATGAATGAGGGAGGTCAGCAAAAAATGTCAAAAGCCGCGCGGGAGCTTGCGCTGCAAGCCCCTATTGTCCCTCAGCTCCCCCGGGTGCCCAAGGCAAGGGCTTTTAGCCCGGGCGCCCGCCTGAGACAATCCCCCCATGAGCACCACACGACAGGACTTGCTGCAGGCCTTTGACGCGCTTTTGCAGCCCGCGCGCTTCAAGGACTACGGCCCCAACGGCCTGCAGGTCGAGGGCCGGCCCGAGGTTCGCAAAATCGTTTCCGGCGTCACCGCCAGCCTGGCCCTGATCGAGGCGGCGGTAGCCGCCCGGGCCGACGCCATTTTTGTGCACCACGGCCTGTTCTGGCGCGGCCAGGACGGACGCGTCACGGGCTGGATGAAACAGCGCTTGGCGCTGCTGCTGGCGCAGGACATCAACCTCTTTGCCTACCACCTGCCGCTGGACGCGCATCCCGAGCTGGGCAACAACGCGCAGCTGGGCCTGCAGTTGGGCCTGGCGGCCAGCGCGCGCTTCGGCGAGCAGGACCTGGGCTTTATCGGTAGCCGCGGCGACGGCGGCGGTTTCGCCGACGCCGCCGCGCTGGCGGCCCATGTGCAGCAGGTGCTGAAGCGGCCTGTGGTCCAAGCCGGGCCGCCCCAAAAAACCATCCGGAACATCGCCTGGTGCACGGGTGGTGCGCAGGGCTACTTCGAGTCGGCGATCGCCGCAGGCGCCGATGTCTTCATCACGGGTGAGATTTCCGAGCCGCAAGCCCATTACGCCCGCGAGATGGGCGTGGCCTTCATCGCCTGCGGCCACCATGCCTCCGAGCGCTACGGCGCGCCGGCGGTGGCGGGGCAGGTCGCGGCCCAGCTCGGGCTGGCCCACGAATTCATCGACATCGACAACCCGGCCTGAGGCGAGCCGACCCTGGTGGGCAGCACCGGTTCAGGCCGGCTTGTGGCGCGGCCGGCCCGTGCGGGGCGTTTTGCCGGCGCTTTTCGGCGTTTTCGGATTTTTGGACCGTGAGGGTGCTTCCGGCACGGCGTCGCGCAGTGCGCGCCAGCTGGAGCCCAGGTCCGCATGCTCGACCGGCACGGCGGTGTGGCTCTCCGGGTCCAGCATTGCCGCGCGGGAGCGCATCGCGCGCGCGGCTTGCGCCACCGACTGCGCCTCATGCAGCAGCTGGTCCACGTCCTTGCTCGCGGCCGACAGGTGGACGATGCCGACGGCGATGTCGGGCGTGACCCGTATGCGCCGCCCGTCCAGCGAGCGCAAATCCAGGGGCCGGCGCAGGCTGGAGGCCACGCGCAGGCCCAGTGTGCGTATCCAGCGCGGCGAATGCATGGTTTCCAGCAGCACCATAAAACAGCGGTCGTAATAACGGCCGGCCGGGTTGACGGCGCCGGTGTGGCGCTGCATGCGGCGCGCCAGCTGGATGTAGAGGTCGTTGAGGCCGGCCTGGCCGATCAGCGGCAGCAGGCGTTCGGGCTCGAACAGCAGCACGGCCATCAGCGCGCCGTCGCGCCGGGTGCGCTGGCGGCGCTGCTGCGCCCCTATGATTTTCCGCACCATGGCCACGCCGTCGTAGAGCTGGGTGATGGGGTCGCGGCGCGAGACCTCGCCCTGCCGCATCTGCCGGATATGGTGGTTGCGCAGCCACAGCATCGCGGCGGTGATGACCACGCTGAGCAGCGCCGCCAGCGCCACGCCGGCCTGCAGCAGCAGCGGCGGCCGGCTGGTGTTCAGCGCCAGTCCGTAGAGGCCGATCTGCGCCGGCAGGGTCAGCAGGCAGCCCAGGGCCAGGCCCCACGCCATCCTGTCGCCCAGCTGCGTGGCGCGCACCGAAAGCCAGAGCACCACCGACAGGTTGGCGATGGCCAGCGCCCCGGAAACCGGAAGGCGCCACTCAGGGGCGAGCAGCAGGCACAGCGGCACGCCCGCCAGGCACACCAGGGTCATCGCCAGCAGGCTGACTTGCATCAGGTGGTCGCGCTGGTGGGCCGACAGCCATTTGCTGGCGCCGTAGCTGCCCATGGCCGCGCACAGCGGCCCGGCCAGGAACTGCGCCGTGGCCAGCTCGTCACTCGCGCCCGGCCAGACGGCGGCGGGCAGCCCGCTCAGCAGCAGCACCACCGCCCAGCACAGCGTCAGGTAGGCCAGTGTTTGCGAAGCGGCGCGCGTGCGGCTGTAAAAGGCGTCGGCCAGGGCCAGCAGGACCACCAGTCCCAGCGCGCCGGCGGCCGCGCTCCACAGCATCATGTCCGCGTCGGGCATCAGTGGGTGCAGGATATTCATGGCTGGCCCAGCGCTGCGCAAGGGCCCGCCGGCCGCCACGCTGTGGTTTGCGCCAAAATACCCCAAGAATGCATCTGCCCGAACCCCTCGTGTTTTTTGCCCTGTCGCGGTCTCATGCCGAGCGCGGGCCTACCCATTTTTTCGCGATTATGGTCCCACCGTCCGCAAAATGCACTTTGCCGCTTGAATTTGCCCTGCTGCGGCGAAGGCTGCGTTGTGGCTAAGCCGCTGCTCATCACCATGGGCGATGCGGCCGGCATAGGTCCGGAAATCATCGCCAGGGCTTTTCGCGAAGCGCCCGCCGAGCTGGCCGGCTGCGCCGTGGTGGGGGATGTGGCCACCTTGCGCCGCGCCGCCGCGCTGCTGGCTTCCCCGCTGGCATTGCCGGTGGCGCAACTGGCCAGCCTGGCCGGGCTGCACGGCGTGCCCCCGCGGTGCATTCCGGTGCTGCAGCAATGCGCGCTGCCGGGCCTGGTGCCTTATGGGCAGGTCAGCGGCGTGGCCGGCCAGGCCGCGGCCGATTGCATCGTCTGGGCGGCCCGCCGCGTGTTGGCGGGCGAGGCCGCCGCGCTGGTGACCGCCCCCATCCACAAGGAGGCGCTGGCCGCCGCCGGCGGCTGGGCGGCCCAATTTCCGGGCCACACGGAAATGCTGCAGGCCGAAGCGGCCGCTTTTCTGGGCAAGCCCGCGGGCGAAGTGCCGGTGCGGATGATGCTGGCCAATGAGGAGCTACGCACCGTGCTGGTGAGCATTCACATGTCGCTCAGGCAGGCCATCGAGGCCGTGACTTTCGACAACGTGCTGCAAACCCTGCGCATCACACACGCCGCCGTGGGCGCCGGCTTGGGACGCACGCCGCGCATCGCGGTGGCGGGGCTCAATCCCCATGCCGGCGAAGGCGGGCTGTTCGGCAGCGAAGAGCAGGCCATCATCGCCCCGGCCATTGCCGCAGCCCGCGCGGAAGGCCTGGATGTGAGCGGCCCCTTCGCGCCTGATACGGTGTTTATGCGGGCGCGCCAGGCCGCCGGCAAGCCCGGCGAGTTTGACGTCGTGGTTGCGATGTACCACGACCAGGGGCTGATCCCGGTCAAGTACCTGGGGGTGGAGCAGGGCGTCAACGTTACGCTGGGCTTGCCGCTGGTGCGCACCAGCCCCGACCACGGGACGGCCTTCGACATCGCCGGCAGCGGGCGCGCCGACGCTTCCAGCCTGCTGGCCGCCGTGCGCATGGCGCGCCGGCTTGCGGCGCGGTGAAAGGCGCGAGAATTTAAGCGAATCGGCCCTGACTGCTATTAATTAAATAGCAATCGGCCATGCGTTTGCAAGCGGGGGCCGTGGTCTGGCTTTGCCAGCCGCCAGGCGCCGTCCCCTGCAGGGGAGAGGCCCGCTACACGAAGTGAGCGGGCAACAGGGGGGGGCTTATTTCTTGAGGCTGTCGCGGATCTCGCGCAGCAGCGCGATGTCCTCAGGCGGCGCGGCCGGGGCGGGCGCCGGCTGGTCGCGCTTGAGCCGGTTGATCTGCTTGACCATCAGGAAAATGATGAAAGCCAGGATGATGAAGTTGACCGCGACGGTGATGAAATTGCCGTAGGCGAAGACCGGCACGCCCGCCTTCTTCAACGCGTCCAGCGTGGTGGCCGTGCCCGGCGGCACTGTCCCCAACACTACAAAGAGGTTGGAAAAATCCAGCTTGCCGAAGAGGGCGCCGACCAGGGGAAGGATCAGGTCGCTGACGACCGAGTCCACGATCTTGCCGAAAGCCGCGCCAATGATCACGCCGACCGCCAAGTCGATCACATTGCCCTTGACGGCGAATTCCTTGAATTCCTGCATCATTCCCATGAAGTTTCTCCTCTTGTTTTGGACAGAACATTATCAAGGCTGGGCCTGCCGGCGCCGCCTGCGCGCGGGCCTGGCTTGAAACAAAGTATGTGCAATCCGGCTTGTGCTTAAAAAACAGGCAAGCCCCCGGCCTTGGGGATGGCCCGGGCCACCCGGATGCGGCCCCTCGCCTTGAAAAACGACGTTGCGCTCCGCTACAATCGCGGGTTGACCCCACTATGCCTATTTCAAGCCAGTTCTTGAAGGACTCTCATGACCCAAGCAAGCGAAGCAAGCGTGAATGGCGCGCCCCACGGCGCTCCCGTAGATAAAGATAAAAGAAACTGGCTGGTGACCACCTGCGCGGTGGGCGGCGCAGGCGCCATCGCCACCGCTGTTCCCTTTGTCAGCACCTTCCAACCCTCCGAAAAAGCCAAAGCCGCCGGCGCCGCCGTCGAAGTCGATATTTCCGACGTCAAGCCCGGTGAGAAAATCACGGTGGAATGGCGCGGCAAGCCGGTCTGGATCATCAAGCGCACGCCCGCGCAGCTCGCCGAGCTCCCCAAGGTCGATGCCCTGCTGGCCGACCCCAAGTCCGAGCGCAAGCCCGACGAACTGACCCCTGTTTACGCCCGCAACGAAAACCGCTCCATCAAGCCCGAAACGCTGGTGGTGGTCGGCATCTGCTCGCACCTGGGCTGCTCGCCTTCCGACAAGTTCCAGCCTGGCGCGCAGCCTTCGCTGCCCGACAACTGGGCCGGCGGTTTCCTGTGCCCCTGCCACGGCTCGACCTTCGACATGGCCGGCCGCGTTTACAAGAACAAGCCAGCACCCGACAACCTCGAAGTTCCGCCGCACATGTACCTGTCAGACACCCGGTTGCTGATTGGTGAAGACAAGAAGGCCTGAAGGCGCTTCAAACCCCGAGCTCCTTCACAAGACCCTGTAGCCAGCGCCAGATACAAGCCGTCCAGACGCACGTATCCGGCGCTTGCCAAAGAACCCCACCGAACCAGGATCAGTTATGGCTGAATTCAAAGAAATTTCCCCCGATGCCCCGCTCGCCGCCAAGGCGATGAACTGGGTCGACAACCGGTTTCCCGCCAGCAAGCTCTACAAAGAGCACATGAGCGAGTACTACGCACCGAAGAACTTCAACTTCTGGTACATCTTCGGCTCGCTGGCCATGCTGGTGCTGGTCATCCAGATCGTGACCGGCATTTTCCTGACGATGAACTACAAGCCCGATGCCGCCCTGGCTTTCGGCTCCGTTGAATACATCATGCGCGACGTGCCCTGGGGCTGGCTGATCCGCTACATGCACTCGACCGGCGCCTCGGCCTTCTTCGTCGTGGTCTACCTGCACATGTTCCGCGGTCTGCTCTACGGCAGCTACCGCAAGCCGCGCGAGTTGGTCTGGATTTTCGGCTGCGCCATTTTCCTGTGCCTGATGGCCGAGGCTTTCATGGGCTACCTGCTGCCATGGGGCCAGATGAGCTACTGGGGCGCCCAGGTGATCGTCAACCTGTTCGCGGCGATTCCTTTCATCGGCCCCGACCTCGCGCTGCTGATTCGCGGCGACTACGTGGTGGGCGACGCCACGCTGAACCGTTTCTTCGCTTTCCACGTGATCGCCGTGCCGCTGGTGCTGCTGGGCCTGGTGGCCGCGCACATCATCGCATTGCATGAAGTCGGCTCCAACAACCCCGACGGGGTCGAGATCAAGGGCCCGAACGCGCCCAAGGATGCGCAAGGCCACCCGCTGGACGGCATTCCCTTCCACCCCTACTACACGGTGCACGACATTTTCGGCGTGAGCGTCTTCCTGATGATCTTCTCGGCGATCATCTTCTTCGCTCCCGAGTTCGGCGGCTACTTCCTCGAATACAACAACTTCATTCCGGCCGACCCGCTGAAGACGCCGGCGCACATCGCCCCGGTCTGGTACTTCACGCCTTACTACTCGATGCTGCGCGCCATCACCAGCGAGATGATCTATGCACTGATCGCCTGCGTGGTGGGTGCCGCGGGCTTCAGCGTCTGGAAGTTCCGCATGCCGGTGCTGTTGAAGGCCGCCATCGTCGGCGCCGCCGTCGTGGGCTCGGCCCTGCTGCTGTCCATCGACGCCAAGTTCTGGGGTGTGGTCGTGATGGGCGGCGCCGTGGTGATCCTGTTCTTCCTGCCCTGGCTGGACCTCAGCCCGGTCAAGTCGATCCGCTACCGCCCCGATTGGCACAAATACCTCTACGGCATTTTTGTCATCAACTTCCTGGTGCTGGGTTACCTTGGCGTCCAGCCGCCGTCGCCCATCGGCGAGCGCGTCTCCCAGGTCGGCACGCTGTTTTACTTTGGCTTCTTCATCCTGATGCCGTGGTGGAGCCGCGTGGGCACCCCCAAAACACCGCCTGACCGCCCTGTTTTCCACGGTCACTGAGAGTTGGAGATAAAAACGATGAAAAAAATTATTTTTGCCCTGATTACCGCCTTTGGCCTGGCGGCCGGCGCGCAGGCCTCCGAAGGCGGCATTGCCTGGGACAAAGCTCCCGACCGGACCAACGACCTGGGCTCCCTGCAAAACGGCGCCAAGCTGTTCGTCAACTATTGCCTGAACTGCCATTCCGCTTCTTTCATGCGCTTCAACCGCCTGAAAGACATCGGCCTGACCGAGAAGGAAATCAAGGACAACCTGCTGTTCACCACCGAAAAAGTGGGCGACACCATGAAAGCCGCGATCGACCCCAAACAGGCCAAGGAATGGTTCGGCGGCAATCCCCCCGACCTCACCGTGATCGCGCGTTCGCGCTCCGGCCACGGCGGCACCGGTGCCGACTACCTCTACACCTACCTGCGCACCTACTACCGCGACGAAACCAAGGCCACGGGCTGGAACAACCTGGCTTTCCCCAGCGTTGCCATGCCGCACGTGCTCTGGGAACTGCAGGGCACGCGCACGCCGGTGTACGAAGAAAAGGAAGAACACGGCCACAAGGTCGCGGTCTTCAAGGGCTGGCAACAGCTCACGCCCGGCAGCATGACGCCGCTGCAGTACGACCAGGCCATCGGTGACCTCGTGGGTTACCTGCAGTGGATGGGCGAGCCGGCCCAGAACACCCGCATCCGCGTCGGCGTCTGGGTGCTGATTTTCCTTCTCGGCTTGACTTTCGTCGCCTGGCGCCTGAATGCGGCGTTCTGGAAAGACGTCAAGTAATTTTTTCGCCGGGGCCTTGTTCCCGGCACCTTCTGGAGTGGATGCTTTTTATATGTATCCACTCCTTTGCATTTAGGAGTTCCGCACCATGATGGTCCTTTATTCAGGCACAACCTGCCCCTTCTCGCACCGCTGCCGCTTTGTGCTGTTTGAAAAAGGTATGGACTTCGAAATCCGCGACGTCGACCTGTACAACAAGCCCGAAGACATCAATGTGATGAATCCCTACGGCCAGGTGCCCATCCTGGTCGAGCGCGACCTGATCCTGTATGAGTCGAACATCATCAACGAATACATCGACGAGCGCTTCCCGCACCCGCAACTGATGCCCGGCGACCCGGTCGACCGCGCGCGCGTTCGCCTGTTTTTGCTGAACTTCGAAAAAGAACTGTTCGTCCATGTCAGCACGCTGGAATCGCGCGCGTCCAAGGGCAATGAAAAGGCGCTGGAAAAGGCCCGCTCGCACATCCGCGACCGCCTGACGCAGCTCGCGCCCATCTTCCTGAAGAACAAGTTCATGCTGGGCGACAATTTCTCCATGCTGGACGTGGCCATCGCTCCTTTGCTGTGGCGCCTGGATTACTACGACATCGACCTGTCGAAGAATGCCGCTCCGCTGCTCAAGTACGCGGAACGCATTTTCTCGCGCCCGGCCTATATCGAAGCGTTGACGCCGTCCGAAAAAGTGATGCGCAAATAAATATGGCCCCCACGCTCGTCACTGCGTGTACTTCGCTGCCCCCCGGGGGGGCGCTGCGCCTGCGGCCCGGCATAGCCGGTTCCGCGGCCCCAGCTGGTGAAGAGGGTGCCCGCACACGGGTCTAGGTCTAACTTGGCTGAATTCATGAACGCCCTGGACGCCACGTCGACACGCCCTTATCTGATAAGGGCGCTCTACGAATGGTGCACCGACAACGGCTTCACGCCCTATGTGGCCGTGTCGGTGGATGAGACCGTACAGGTGCCGCGCGAGTACGTGAAAAACAATGAGATCGTGCTCAACATCAGCTTTGACGCGACCTCGTCGCTCAAGCTGGGCAATGATTTCATTGAGTTCAAGGCCCGCTTTGCCGGCAGCGCCCGGGAAATCATGGTGCCCATCAGCCATGTGATCGCCATTTATGCCCGCGAAAACGGGCAGGGTATGGCGTTTCCCATGGCCGCGCCCGCCGCAGGCCCGGTTTCCGGTGCCGAAGGGGGCAGTGACGCAGGCCAGACGGCTCCCGCCGTGCCGCCAGCTCCGGCTGCGGCGCAGCACGGCCCGGCGGACGGGCCCGAAAGCAAGATCATGCAACTGGTGCCGGACAGCGCACCCGATGCGCAAGACGGCGGCCCGGACAGCCCTGAACCCCCCAAGCCGCCGCGTGCGCGGCCTTCGCTGAAACGGGTCAAGTAAAATCCCCTTGTGCCGCTTTAGCTCAGTTGGTAGAGCAACCGCCTTGTAAGCGGTAGGTCGTCAGTTCGATTCCGACAAGCGGCACCATTTTTCCAGCATCCTTGCCTTCCCCATGCAACATGGGTACCATACGCTACCAATTTTGTAGCGAGCTACCAGGCAGGGCTTGATCTTTCATGCCTTCCTGCCGTTATGTGAAGAGGCTGGTTTACTACTTTTTGCTTATTAGGATCTTGAGTCGGATTGAGGTAACCTTCCAACCTTTGCCTATAAGGCGTGCTTGGATCAGGGGGAGTAACTGGCGGATCTTGGCGGCGGCGGCGTTGCCGCTGACCAGCAGGCACCAGGTTTCGCCGTCTATGGGGCCGGCCTGAACCGCGGGGCGCAGGGCTTCGGGCAGCAGCGGCTCAATGGCCTTGAGCCTGTCGCTGGATTCCCGGACGAGCTCGGTCAGCCGCGCCAGGGAGGGCGAATTCCCGGCGGCCTGGTAAGCGGAGAGCGCCTGCGGAAGGCGCCGGTCGGAAGTCATGATGAACGGTGCGTGGCCTGATGAGCGCAAGCTTTTAAAGAGGTAGACAAGTGCATTTGATTATCACGGATGCGTGGCTGGCGAAAAGCCGGGCCATTTACTTAAGCGGGACAAAACTGGTTCTTGCGGGTTTTGTCGCCGCGCTGGCGCTGATGCTTGTGGCCGCGGGCCTCTACCACTGGGTGTTTCTCAAGGGGGCACGCGAAGGCTGGCCGGTCGTCGGCTCGCTGGTCAAGCTCATGGTCAAGGACGAATTCGACCAGCGCGACCGCTTTATGCGTGAAAACCTCGACGTGATGGCCAAGCGGGTCGGCGAAATGCAGGCCAAGATGATGCAGCTCGAGGCGCTCGGCGAGCGGGTGTCGGGCCTGGCCGGCGTCAATCCCAACGACATCAAGGTCACGCCCGGCCGCGGCGGCGCGCTGGTGGCCGGCCCTTCGCTCACCATGCAGGAGCTGCAGGCCACGCTGGCGGACCTGGACAAACTCACCGACCAGCGGGTCGACCTCATGACCGTGATGGAGTCGCGCCTGTTCGACCAGAAGATCAAAAAAATGATGGTTCCCACCCAGGAGCCGGTCGCCGGCGGCAACCTCGGTTCGCCTTTCGGCTGGCGCATAGACCCGATGAACGGCCGCTCCGCGCTGCACACCGGGCTCGATTTCCCCTCCGAACCGGGCACGGCCATCCTGGCCGCCGCGGGTGGTGTTGTCGTCACGCAGGAGTACCACCCGGCCTACGGCAATATGGTGGAAGTCGACCACGGCAATGAGCTCGTCACGCGTTATGCCCACGCTTCGCGCGTGCTGGTCAAAAAGGGCGACCTGGTCAAACGCGGCCAGAAGATCGCCGAAGTCGGCACCACCGGCCGATCCACAGGCCCGCACCTGCATTTCGAGGTACTGGTGCAGGGCGTTTTCCAGGATCCGCAGAAATTCCTGACCGCGGGGCAAAAACTGCCCGGGCCCATGGTGGCATCGGCCGGCGCGCGGTCTCCGCTCCCGGCGCCTGCACAGCTGCCACGCCCTCACTAGGCGGCGCGCGCCTGCCGCGCGTGCGGGCATGGCTTTTCATTCCTGATGACGGTTTTCTCCCGGACGGCGGTGCGGCTCCCTTGGCGGCGCTAAAATCAGAGGTTTGGGCCCAGTTGAACTCACTGATGGCGCCCACACCTAGGTTCCGTACTCAATAAGGGATTTCGGCCGCATTGCCAGCTCATGGGGAGCGGTCAAGGCGGCCTCGCATTTATGGCTTCCAACATCCTGACCAAAATTTTCGGCAGCCGCAACGACAGGCTGCTCAAAACCTACCGCAAAACCGTAGAACGCATCAATGCGCTGGAGACCCAGTACGAAAAGCTTGACGACGACCAGCTTCGGGCCAAAACCCAGGAGTTCAAGGACCGGGTAGCCGCCGGCGAGGAGCTCGATGCGATACTTCCCGAGGCTTTTGCGGTGGTGCGGGAGGGCAGCAAGCGTGTCATGAAGATGCGCCACTTCGACGTGCAGATGCTGGGCGGCATGTCGCTGCACAACGGCAAGATTTCCGAAATGCGCACGGGTGAGGGCAAGACCCTGACCGCCACGCTGCCGGTCTACCTCAATGCCTTGACCGGCAAGGGCGTGCACGTGGTGACGGTCAATGACTACCTGGCCAGCCGCGACGCGCGCTGGATGGGCAAGCTCTACAACTTCCTGGGTCTGACGGTGGGCATCAACCTGCCCAACATGTCGCGCGAGGAAAAGCAGGCCGCCTACGGCTCCGACATCACCTACGGCACCAACAACGAATACGGTTTCGACTACCTGCGCGACAACATGGTCTATGAAGTGGCGGACCGCGTGCAGCGCGGCCTGAACTACGCCATCGTCGACGAGGTGGACTCCATCCTGATCGACGAGGCGCGAACGCCGCTCATCATCAGCGGCCAGGCCGAAGACCACACCGAGATGTACCTGGCGATGAACAAGGTCGTCCCCCTGTTGACGCGCCAGGAGGGCGAAGCCGACCCGCGCACGGGGGAGGGCGTGACCAAGCCCGGCGACTTCACCATCGACGAGAAAAGCCACCAGGTGTTCCTGACCGAGCAGGGCCACGAGAACGCCGAGCGCCTGCTGTTCAACCTGGGCCTGATCCCCGAGGGCGCCACGCTGTACGACCCGGCCAACATCTCGCTGATGCACCACCTGTATGCGGCCCTGCGCGCCAACCTGCTGTACCACCGCGACCAGCATTACGTGGTCCAGGACGGCGAAGTCGTGATCGTCGACGAGTTCACCGGCCGCCTGATGTCGGGCCGCCGCTGGAGCGACGGGCTGCACCAGGCCGTCGAGGCCAAGGAAGGCGTGCAGATCCAGGCCGAGAACCAGACCCTCGCGTCCATTACCTTCCAGAACTATTTCCGCCTCTACACCAAGCTGGCCGGCATGACCGGAACCGCCGACACCGAGGCCTATGAATTCCAGGAGATTTACGGCCTCGAAACCACGGTGATCCCGCCCAACCGCGTGAGCCGCCGCGACGACCAGCTCGACCGCGTCTACAAAACAACGCGCGAAAAATACGAAGCCGCTATCAAGGACATCCGCGAGTGCTACGAGCGCGGCCAGCCCGTGCTGGTCGGCACGACCTCGATCGAAAACTCCGAGATCATCGACCAGTTGCTGGTCAAGGAAGACCTGCCGCACCAGGTGCTCAATGCCAAGCAGCATGCCCGCGAGGCCGACATCATCGCGCAGGCGGGCCGCCCGAAGATGATCACCATCGCCACCAACATGGCCGGCCGCGGCACCGACATCGTGCTGGGCGGCAATGTTGAAAAGCTGATCGAAGCGGTTGAAGCGGACGAAGCCATGGATGCTGCCGCCAAAGAAGCGGAAATTTCCCGCCTGCGCGCGGTGTGGAAGCAGGAGCACGAACAGGTCACCGGATTGGGCGGCCTGCGCATCATCGCGACCGAGCGCCACGAATCGCGCCGTATCGACAACCAGCTGCGCGGCCGATCCGGCCGCCAGGGCGACCCCGGCTCGTCGCGCTTTTACCTGAGCCTGGACGACCCGCTGATGCGCATCTTCGCGGGCGACCGTGTCAAGGCCATCATGGAACGCCTGAAGATGCCCGACGGCGAGGCTATCGAGGCGGGCATCGTCACCCGCAGCATCGAGTCGGCCCAGCGCAAGGTCGAAGCGCGCAACTTCGACATCCGCAAGCAGCTGCTCGAATACGACGACGTCGCCAACGACCAGCGCAAGGTGATCTACCAGCAGCGCAACGACATCATGGACGCCGCCAGCCTGCAGGCGCAGATCGCCTCGCTGCGCGAAGGTTGCTTCACCGACCTGGCGCGGCAGTATGTGCCGGCTGAAAGCGTCGAGGAACAATGGGACGTCGCGGGCCTGGAGAACGTGCTGCGCGAGGAGTGGCAGATCGAGCTGCCGCTGCGCCAGGAACTGGAAGCCGCCGCCGCCATCACCGATGAGGAAGTGGTCGAAAAAGTCATAGCCGCCGCCAATGCCGCCTTTGCCGACAAGGTCGAGAAAATCGGCGAAGAAAACTTCACGCAGTTCGAGCGCGTGGTCCTGCTGCAAAGCATAGACAGCCACTGGCGCGAGCACCTGAGCGCCCTCGACTACCTGCGCCAGGGTATACACCTGCGCGGCTATGCGCAAAAGCAGCCCAAGCAGGAATACAAGCGCGAAGCCTTTGAACTGTTCGGCCAGCTGCTCGACAGCGTGAAGAACGAGGTCACCAAAGTCCTGATGACGGTCAAGATCCAGTCGGGCGAGCAACTCGAACAGGCGGCCGAGGAAATGGAGAGCCGTGCTGAAAACATCGCCAACGTGACCTACACCGCGCCCACCGAAACCGGCGGGGTGGAAACCACGGTGGACGAGGAGTCGCAGCGCCGCGCGCCGGCCGTGCCGGCCGGCGATGTGCCCCGCGTGGGCCGCAACGACCCCTGCCCCTGCGGCTCGGGCAAAAAATACAAGAACTGCCACGGCCAGCTGAACTGAGCGCCGGCACCGGCTGAACGTCTTCCAACCCCCACTGGTTTTCCGGAGTCAACCATGCCCGTCAATCTGGTCGCCACACCCGCTGCGGACCTTTACCCCGTGCCCGGCGTACGCTGGGGCATTACCGAAGCAGGCATACGAAAAGCCAACCGCAAGGACCTTTCCGTGTTGCTGCTTGATGAGGGCGCTTCGGTAGGCGCGGTCTTCACGCAGAACCGCTTTTGCGCGGCGCCCGTGCAGATCTGCCGTGAGCACCTCGCAAAAAACGGGGGGCTGACGGCAGGCATACGCGCGATGCTGATCAACACCGGCAACGCCAATGCCGGTACCGGCGACGACGGCCTGAGCCGCGCGCACGCCAGCTGCATCGCGCTGGCCCGCCTGTTGGATATCGCGCCCGAACAGGTGTTGCCGTTTTCCACCGGGGTCATCATGGAGTCCCTGCCCAACGACCGCATCGCGGCAGGCCTGCCAGCCGCGCTGGCCGACGCGAAGGAAAACAACTGGGGCAACGCGGCCGAAGCCATCATGACCACCGACACCGTGGCCAAGGCATTTTCCAAACGCATCAAGATCGCGGGCGCCGACGTCACCATCACCGGCATCAGCAAGGGTGCCGGCATGATACGGCCGAATATGGCCACCATGCTGGGTTTCCTGGCAACGGATGCCTGCGTGGCGCAGCCGCTCATGGCCCAACTGGCCCGGGAACTGGCCGAGGGATCGTTCAACCGCGTGACGGTGGACGGCGACACCTCGACCAACGACTCCTTTGTGGTGGTGGCCACCAACAAGGCCGTCCACGCGCCCGTGGCTTCGCTGGACAGCGCTGAAGGCCAGGCCTTGCGCGCCGCCATGCTGGACATCGCCCGGCAGCTGGCGCAGGCCATCGTGCGCGACGGCGAGGGCGCCACCAAGTTCATGACCATCCAGGTCGAAGGCGGCAAGACCGGCGAGGAATGCCGCAAGGTGGCTTACGCGATCGCCCATTCGCCCCTGGTCAAAACCGCTTTCTTTGCCAGCGACCCCAACCTCGGCCGCATCCTGGCGGCCGTCGGTTACGCCGGCATCGAGGACCTGGACCAGACCAAGATCGACCTGTACCTTGATGAGGTACTGGTGGCCAAAAACGGCGGCCGCCATCCCGGCTACGTCGAGGCCGACGGCCAGCGCGTGATGAAACAAAGCGAGATCACGGTGCGCGTGGTGCTGGGCCGCGGCACGGCGAACGATACCGTCTGGACCTGCGATTTTTCCTACGACTACGTCAAGATCAACGCCGATTACAGAAGCTGAGCCCGCATGAACGAGCAGTTTGAGCGCCTGATCGCCCGCGTCGAGTCCCTGATGGCGCGGATCGAATCCGTGCTGCCGCAGCCGCTGGCCGCGCCGGACTGGACTGCCTCGATCGCCTACCGCTACCGCAAGCGCAGTTCCGGCCACGGCTCGCTGGAGCCGGTGCGGCACATCGGCAACATGCGCCTGGGCGACCTCAAGGAAATCGAGGACCAGAAGGAAAAGATCAAGCGCAACACCGAGCAGTTCGTGCTGGGCAAGCCCGCCAACAACGTGTTGTTGACGGGCGCGCGCGGCACCGGCAAGTCCTCGCTGATCAAGGCCTGCCTCAATGAATATTCCTCGCGCGGCCTGCGCCTGATTGAGGTCGACAAGGCCGACCTGACCGACCTGCCGGACATCGTCGACGTGGTGTCCGGCCTGCCTGAAAAATTCATCGTCTTTTGCGACGACCTGAGTTTTGAGGAAGGCGAGCCGGGCTACAAGGCGCTCAAGTCCATCCTGGATGGATCGGTCGCGGCGGCCACGCCCAATGTGCTGATCTACGCCACCAGCAACCGGCGCCACCTGCTGCCCGAGTACATGACGGAGAACCTCACCTATACCCATGGGGACGACGGTGAGGTGCATCCCGGAGAGGTGGTCGAAGAGAAGATTTCGCTGTCCGAGCGTTTCGGCCTCTGGGTCAGCTTTTACCCTTTCAGCCAGGACGAATACCTGAGCATCGTCGCGCAGTGGCTGTCGTCCTTCGGTGTGGGCCAGGATGCGATTGCCGCGGCAAAACCGGCGTCCCTGGTCTGGGCGCTGGAGCGGGGCTCGCGCAGCGGCCGGGTGGCCTACCAGTTTGCCCGCGACTACGCCGGCCGCGACGCGGCCAGCCGGCCTGTGGCGGCACCGCCCATTGCCGCCTACGAGCGGCCGGGCGCCGCCGCCACCGCGTCGCCTGAGCAGGCCGACCAGGCGCCTGACCACTCGACATGAGCGTGCTGGTCGCCGACGGTGAACGGCCGCGCGAGGGCGGCGCGGACCGCAAGGTGGTCGATGTCGCGGTGGGCGTTTTAATCCGCCCCGATGGCGACTTCTTGCTGACCTCCCGCCCGCCGGGCAAGGTCTACGAAGGCTATTGGGAGTTTCCGGGCGGCAAGCTGGAGCCGGGTGAAAGCGTCGAAGCCGCGCTGCGCCGCGAACTGCAGGAAGAAATCGGCGTGACCATAGGCGCGGTCCATCCCTGGAAGGTCGAGATGGTCGACTACCCGCATGCGCTGGTGCGCCTGAATTTCTGCAAGGTGTTTGAGTGGACCGGTGAGCTGCAGATGCATGAGGGCCAGTCTTTCGCCTGGCAGTCGCTGCCGGTCAGCGTGCAGCCCGTCTTGCCGGGCACGGTGCCGGTGCTGGCCTGGTTTGCCCAAGAGCGGGGCTTTGCCGGCGCGACCTGCTGAGTTTTCTCGCCGCTTCGTCAGGGCCGCTCGGCGATAAACACCCAATTCTTGCTCGCGCCCATCACGGCGTCGGGATAGGGCGATTTGCCGCGTGAACCGTTGTAGCGTCCCAGACCCATGAAGAGGTCGCCGCGCTCCCTGTCCAGGTAGTGGCGCAGGATCACGCAGCCAAAGCGCAGGTTGGTTTGCATGTGAAAGAGCTTGCCGGGGTCGC
The DNA here is from genome assembly GCF_056401275.1 of Polaromonas sp. P4_F6. Taxonomy (NCBI): domain Bacteria; kingdom Pseudomonadati; phylum Pseudomonadota; class Betaproteobacteria; order Burkholderiales; family Comamonadaceae; genus Polaromonas; species Polaromonas sp. P4_F6. The sequence goes on from NZ_JBFUJQ010000004.1 coordinate 222,831, forward strand.
CGTCCCCGATCACGCGTGTCCAGAAGGGCATGACCTGCATGTAGCCGCGCGCCCCCACGTTGCTGACCGCGAATTTGCGGAAGTTGCTCTCGACCTGGATCAGGCCCAGCACCAGCGTGGTGTCCAGGCCGGCGCGTTTGCTTTCGTACCAGACGGTTTGCAAAAACTCCTTGCGGATCTGAAATTCGGGTTTTTTCTTCTTGAGCCGGTCGCTCATGGCGCCCAGCCAGCGCAGGTAGGCCAGGCGGCTTTCCGTGTCCTTGAATTCGGGCACGGGAGGCGCCTGGTTGGCGATGGCTGAGCTCAGCGCGGTGCGCACCGAGTCGACCAGCGGCTCTTCAACTTGCGCGCCGGCATGCGCCCGCCCGGCCAGCAGCAAGGGGCTGCAGGCCAGGGGCAAAGCCAGGCAGCTTCGCCGGGAGAGCCCTTGCGCCTTTGCCGGGGCAGCGCCGGATGCGGACATGGTCAATGAGCGCACGGAAACCATGGAAAACTCAAAGCGCCAGCTTTCCTTTGAGGAAGTCGAAGGCGTTTGCCGCGTCGATCTTGCTGGAAGCCGCGTCGCGGCGGTGCTGGTACTCGAGCTGGCCGTCCTTGAGGCCGCGGTCGCCTATGGTGACGCGGTGCGGCACGCCTATCAGTTCCCAGTCGGCGAACATGGCGCCGGGCCGCTCGCCGCGGTCATCCAGGATCACGTCCACGCCGGCCGCGAGCAACTCGCCATACAGCTTGTTCGCGGCGGCTTCGACCTCGGGGAAGCGGTCGGGGCTGATGGGGCACAGCACCACGGTGAAAGGCGCGATGGCGTCGGGCCAGATGATGCCACGCTCGTCGTGGTTCTGCTCAATGGCCGCGGCCGGCAGGCGCGTGATGCCTATGCCGTAGCAGCCCATCTCCATGAACTGGGGCTTGCCGTTCTCGCCCAGGAAGGTAGCGTTCATGGCCCGGCTGTATTTGGTGCCGAGGTAGAACACATGGCCGATCTCGATGCCGCGCTCTATGGCCAGTGCGCCTTTGCCGTCCGGCGACGGGTCGCCGGCCACCACGTTTCGCAGGTCCAACACCAGCTCGGGTTCGGGCAGGTCGCGGCCCCAGTTGACGCCGGTCATGTGGAAATCGACTTCATTAGCGCCGCACACCCAGTCGGCGAGTGCCGCGGCTTCGCGGTCCACCACCAGCTTGACGGGCTTTTTCAGGTTCAGCGGGCCGAGGTAACCCGGCTTGCAGCCGAAATGGTCTTCGATCTCGGGCAGGGTCGCGAAGCGGAAATCAGCCAAGCCCGGCACCTTGCCGACCTTGACTTCGTTCATGTCGTGGTCGCCGCGCAGCAGCAGCAGCCAGACCTGCGATTTGACGGGCTTGCCCGCCTCGTCGAGTTCGTCGGTGGCCAGCACCAGCGACTTGACGGTGGTGTTCAGCGGGATGCCCAGCAACTCGGCCACATCGGCGCAGGTGGCCTTGCCCGGGGTCGGTGTTTTGGCCATGGCGCGCGACGCCGGCTTGCGCGCGCCTGGCGGCAGCGCCTCGGCTTTTTCCATGTTGGCGGCGTAGTCGCTGCCGGGGCAGTAGACGATGGCGTCCTCGCCGGTCGCGGCGATCACCTGGAATTCCTCGCTGAGGTCGCCGCCTATGGCACCGCTGTCGGCAGCCACCGCGCGGTAGCTCAGGCCGAAGCGGTCAAAAATCCTGCGGTAGGCGGCCGCCATGGCCTGGTAGCTGGCTTTGGCGCCGGCCTGGTCGCGGTCGAAGCTGTAGGCGTCCTTCATGATGAACTCGCGCCCGCGCATCAGGCCAAAGCGCGGCCGGCGTTCGTCGCGGAACTTGGTCTGGATCTGGTACAGGTTCTTCGGCAGCTGCTTGTAGCTCTTGATGTCCTGGCGCATCACGTCGGTGACGACTTCTTCGCTGGTCGGCTGGACCACGAAGTCGCGGCCGTGGCGGTCCTTGATGCGCAGCAGCTCGGGGCCCATTTTTTCAAAGCGGCCGGTTTCCTGCCAGAGCTCGGCCGGCTGGATCACCGGCATGGTCATTTCCACGGCGCCGGCGCGGTTCATTTCCTCGCGCACGATGGCTTCGACCTTGCGGATCACGCGCAGGCCCATGGGCATGTAGTTGTAAACGCCGGCCCCCAGTTTCTTGATCATGCCGGCCCTCATCATGAGCTGGTGGCTGACGACTTCCGCGTCGGCAGGGGCTTCCTTGAGGGTGGAAATGAAGAACTGGGAGGCTTTCATGGGCGGTTTTCGGGGATTCCGGGGTTGGAAATGGGGGAAAAGGTGCTGCAGCCCGCCGTGCGCTTGGCGCTGGGGCCTTCGCTGTGCATAATGGACTCAGTTTAAAAAATTTGAGGTTTGATTATGCTTGACCGGGACGGCTTTAGGCCCAACGTCGGCATCATCTTGCTCAACCAGAGAAGTCAGGTATTTTGGGGCAAACGTATCCGTACCCACTCGTGGCAGTTTCCGCAGGGTGGCATTGATCGGGGCGAAAATCCCGAGCAGGCCATGTACCGCGAGTTGCATGAAGAAGTGGGGCTGTTGCCGCAGCATGTGAATGTGCTGGCCCGAACCCGAGACTGGTTGCGCTATGAGGTGCCTGACCGGTTCATCCGCCGGGATGCGCGCGGACATTACAAAGGCCAGAAGCAAATCTGGTTTCTCCTTCAGCTGGTCGGCCACGACTGGGACTTGAATCTGCGCGCCACCGACCATCCCGAATTCGATGCCTGGCGCTGGAACGACTACTGGGTGCCGCTGGACGTGGTGGTCGAATTCAAGCGCGGAGTCTATGAAATGGCGCTGACTGAGCTCGCCAGGTTTGTCCCGCGCGTGGACAACCGGGCCGAGCCGCGCCCCGACCACCGCAACCGCTACCTGCGCGGCGGCCTGCACCAGCGCGACCATTCGAACCCGCCTGGCGACGCCGGATTCCATGCTCCGGGCGAGTCTTTTCACGCCCAGATCAGGCCGGGCGCCTCTTTTGAATTGCCGCCGGGCGCCACCTTTGAACCTGATCCGCAAACCAGCCTGGGCGCGGATCCCACCAACACAAAACCATGACATTTAAATCGGCCTTTCTGGCCACTTTCTTCCTGATGGCGCTTAACGCCTCGGGTCCGGCGCAAGCCCAGGTATACGCGTTCGAGGATCCCGCCGACTGGAAGGAAATCGAGACGCCGCCGCCTCCGGCGTTCGACGTCAAGAAGCTGATCACACTCGAGGTCTCGCCCAATTCCCAGCTGGTCTATGGCGTGGACCCGGCGACCATCAGCATCTCCCAGAAAGACGGGATCGTGCGCTATGTCATGGTGGCTTCAAATGCCAGCGGAGCCAGCAATGTGATGTACGAAGGCATACGCTGCACGACCGGCGAATTCAAGACCTATGCCCGCTATTCTTCGGACGGAAAGTGGACCCATGTGAGCAAGCCGGAATGGCGCTCGCTGTTTGACAACATGCCGTCCAAACATGCCTTGCGCTTCGCCCGGGCCGGCGCCTGCGACAGCGCGGCGCCCGCGACTTCGGTCGATACGCTGGTCCGGCGCTTGAAGAACCAGAACTTCAGGATGGTCGAATAAACCGGCCCGCCCGCCGGCACCCGAGGGGGGCTTAGCGGGTCAATACGAGGTTGGTGCGGTGGACCATTTCCGGTTCACCCGTATACCCCAGCAGCCGCTCGAATTCAGTAGAGGCCTTGCGGCAGATCAGCCGGGCTTCGGCGCTCGAGTAATTGGCCAGTCCGCGCGCGATCTCCGTGCCTTCCGGGCTGCGTATGGCGATGACGTCGCCGCGCGAAAACTCGCCCTGGACCGCCGTCATGCCGATGGGCAGCAGGCTTTTGCCCTCGCCCTGTACCTTGACCACCGCGCCCGCGTCCACGGTGACCGAACCGCGCATCTGAAGGTGATCGGCCATCCATTGCTTGCGCGCCTGCAGTTTCTGCGTCTGCGCCACCAGCAAGGTGCCTATGGGCTCGCCCTGTACCAGCCGGATCAGCGCCTGCGGTTCACGGCCCCAGGCAATCACGGTGGAGGCGCCCGATCCCGCTGCGCGCTTGGCGGCCAGTATCTTGGTGATCATGCCGCCCTTGCCGATGCTGGAGCCGGCGCCCCCCGCCATGGCTTCCAGCGCCGGGTCGCCGGCTTTGGCTTCGTGCACAAACTGCGCCGCCGGGTCCTTGCGCGGGTCGGCGGTGTACAGGCCCTTCTGGTCCGTGAGGATGACCAGTGCGTCGGCTTCCACCAGGTTGGCCACCAGCGCGCCCAGCGTGTCGTTGTCGCCGAACTTGATTTCGTCGTTGACCACCGTGTCGTTTTCATTGATGACGGGCACAACGCCCAACTGCAGCAAGGCCAGCAGGGTGGAGCGGGCGTTGATGTAGCGCTCGCGGTCGGCCAGGTCGGCATGCGTGAGCAGAACCTGCGCGCTGCCTATGCCGTTTTCGCGCAGTTTGGTCTCATAGACCTGAACCAGGCCCATCTGGCCGACCGCGGCGGCGGCCTGCAGTTCATGGATGGCCTTGGGGCGGCTGCCCCAGTTCAGGCGTTTCATGCCCTCGGCAATGGCACCGCTGCTCACCATGATCACCTCGCGCCCGTCCTTGACGAGGGCTGCCAGCTGTTCGCACCATTGGCCGATGGCGGTCGCGTCCAGCCCGCGGCCCTCATTGGTGACCAGGCTGGAACCTACCTTGACCACAATGCGCCTGGCGTTGCGCAGGACGGTGGAGCCGGGTTTGTCTTGCATGTTCGGTACTTCTCGGGTTGCGGTCCCGTCGACACGGGCGTGGGCAGCGATTGTTGTTGGGGGAGCGAGTGCAGCCCTGCACCTGCCCGCGGCTAGGGTGCCGGAAACGAGGGGTCAGGACGATTCCGGCGGTTCAGGAGGCAGCGGGGCAAAGCGCGGGTCGACTTCTTCCACGGGTTGTTCGCTTTTCTGAACCTGCTTGACGTGCTGGTAGATCGTCTTGATCAGGTGCTCGCAGCCCTCGCGCGTCAGCGCCGAAATCTCGAACACCGGGCCCTTGAATTTGAAGCGCTTGACGAAATCCTTGACGATGGCTGCGCGCTTGTCGCTGTCCACCATGTCCAGTTTGTTGAGGACCAGCCAGCGCGGCTTTTCATACAGCGCTTCGTCGTATTTCTTGAGCTCGCCGACGATGGCCTTGGCCTGCGCGACCGGGTCCACGCCCTCGTCGAAGGGCGCCAGGTCCACGATGTGCAGCAGCAGGCGGGTGCGCTGCAGGTGCCGCAGGAAGAGATGGCCCAGGCCCGCGCCTTCGGAAGCGCCTTCTATCAGGCCGGGCAGGTCGGCCACCACAAAACTTTGCTCGGGGCCTACCCGCACCACGCCCAGGTTGGGGTGAAGTGTGGTGAATGGGTAGTCGGCGATGCGGGGGCGGGCATTGGAGACCGCCGAGATGAAGGTGGACTTGCCGGCATTAGGCATGCCGAGCAGGCCGACGTCGGCCAGAACCTTGAGTTCCAGCTTGAGGCTTTTGCGCTCGCCGGGCCAGCCGGGCGTCTTGCTGCGCGGCGCGCGGTTGGTCGAGCTCTTGAAGCGCAGGTTGCCGAAGCCGCCGTCGCCGCCTTTGGCGATCAGGACCTGCTCGCCGGGAACCAGCAGCTCAAAGAGAACCTCACCGGTTTCCGCGTCGGTCAGGATGGTACCCACCGGCATCTTGAGGATGATGTCGTCGCCCTTGGCGCCGAACATGTCCGAGCCCATGCCGTGCTGGCCGTTGCGGGCCTCGTGGCGGCGCGAAAACCGGAAGTCCACCAGGGTGTTCAGGTTGATGTCGGCCACCGCGTACACATGGCCGCCGCGCCCGCCGTCGCCGCCGTTGGGGCCGCCGAATTCTTTGTATTTTTCGTGGCTGAACGAGACGCAGCCACTCCCGCCATCGCCTGCGGCAATGTCAATAAAGGCTTCGTCAACAAATTTCATGATGGGAGTGCCGCGGTTAAAACAGGGGCTGTGAGGGCCGGATCAAGTTTACAAACAAAAAAGCCCCGACAGGTCGGGGCTTCGTTTCAGTCGAAGTGACTTATCGAAGTGATCAGCTTACGCCGGAGTCACGTCCACGGTGTGCTTGTTCAGCGCGCCCTTGACGGAAAACGAGACCGAGCCGTCAACCAGTGCAAACAGGGTGTGGTCCTTGCCGATGCCGACATTGACGCCTGGATGGAACTTGGTGCCGCGCTGGCGCACAATGATGCTGCCTGCGTTGATGACTTCGCCGCCAAATTTCTTGACGCCCAGCATTTTGGGCTGTGAATCACGCCCGTTTCGCGTAGAGCCGCCGCCTTTTTTCTGTGCCATTTTTCGTTACTCCTGGTACGTCCCTGCTCAGCCGGCGATGGCGCCGATTTGCAGTTCCGTGTAGTTTTGCCGGTGGCCCTGGCGCTTTTGGTAGTGCTTGCGACGGCGCATTTTGAAAATGCGAACCTTGTCGTGCCTACCTTGCGAAAGGACAGTGACTGTAACAGTGGCGCCGGACACCAAGGGCGTACCAACCGTGATCGAGCTGCCGGTGCCGACAGCCAATACCTGGTCAATAACGATCTCTTGGCCTACGTCCGCAGCAATCTGTTCTACTTTAATTTTTTCTCCGGTAGCAACCTTGTATTGTTTGCCACCGGTTTTTATGACCGCGTACATGTAAGACCTCGTAAATTGAGTTCTGCAGACGGATTTCCGCAGAGCCGGCTATTCTAGCATGGCAGGCTGGAATTGGCCAGCGGGGCGGTTTTGCGGGTTTTTAGGCTGGTTTACCGGGCCGGCCGGGCCAGAACGGGCAGGGCGGCTTCCTATAATCGGCCAAACTTAACGTCTGGATCGCCTTTTGTCTGCCAATTCTTCAAGCACCGCCGCCGCCCTCGCCCTGATTGCCGACGACATGCGCGGGATGGACAGGGTGATCGAGCGCCGACTGAAGTCCGAGGTGCCGCTGGTCAGCCAGGTTTCCAGCTACATCGTGGCGGCGGGCGGAAAACGGCTGCGCCCCGCCCTTTTGCTGCTGATGTGCGGCGCGCTGGGCTACCAAGGGGACCAGCGTTACAACCTCGCGGCTGTCGTGGAGTTCATCCACACGGCGACCCTGCTGCATGACGACGTGGTGGATGAATCCACCTTGCGCCGCGGCCGCGCGACCGCCAACGAGGCCTTTGGCAACCCGGCGAGCGTGCTGGTCGGCGATTTTCTGTACTCCCGGGCTTTCCAGATGATGGTGGAAGCCGGGGACATGCGCGTCATGCAAACCCTGGCCGAAGCCACCAACGTGATTGCGGAAGGCGAGGTGCTGCAGCTCATGAATATGCATGACGCGGCGCTGTCCGAGGAGGGCTATCTGAGGGTGATCCGCTCCAAAACGGCCAAGCTGTTCGAGGCAAGCGCCCGCCTGGCAGCCTTGCTGGCGCAGTCGTCGCCCACTATCGAGCAAAGCTGCGCCGACTACGGGCAGGCGCTGGGCACGGCGTTCCAGGTGATCGACGACGTGCTCGATTACGACGGCGATGTGTCGGAAATGGGGAAAAATCTGGGAGATGACCTGCGGGAAGGCAAGGCAACCCTTCCCTTGATCATCGCAATGCAGCGCGGCAGCGAGGCGGAGCGAGCCACTATCCGGCAGGCCATTGAAACCGGCGGGACTGACCAGATGGCGCGGATCATCGAGATCGTGCACCATACGGGCGCCTTGACGGCCACCCGGGACGCGGCGGCGGTGGAGGCCCAGCGTGCGCTGAATGCCTTGCGGATGCTGCCGCAAAACATTTACAGTAATGCCTTGACGCAGCTGGCCTCCCAATTGCTGGAGAGGCGTTCCTGATTTCTTAAGTATGACGGCGGGGTGTAGCTTAGCCTGGTAGAGCGCTACGTTCGGGACGTAGAGGCCGGAGGTTCGAATCCTCTCACCCCGACCAGGCCTGTGTTCTTTCTTCTTAAGTGTGCGTTTCTTCGCATAGTTCCAACGCTGGCCGGGGCGGTCAGGGTGTTTTCGATTTACACCCGGGAATCTATAAGCGATGATACATATTTGAGCTAAACCCGAGAACCATGGCCGCTGTCGACACCGCAATCAACCAATCGCCTTCCATGGCCTTGCCCGGCCTGGGACGGGCCCTGGTGGTGGCGGGAAAACTGGGTCAAAAGGCCGCCGAAGACATTTTTCGCAAGGCCCAAAGCGGACGAACCAGCTTTATCGCCGAGCTGACGGGGTCCGGCGCGGTTTCCGCGTTCGACCTGGCTCATACCATGTCCACGGCTTTTGCCGCCCCCTTGCTGGATCTGGAAGCCATTGACGCCCAGCGTTTGCCCAAGGGCCTGCTTGACCCCAAGATCTGTACAACCTACCGCATTGTTGTCCTGAGCAAGCGCAACAACCGCCTGATCGTCGCGACGGCGGATCCGTCTGACCAGGAGGCGGCGGAAAAGATCAAGTTCTCCACCCAGATGGGGGTGGACTGGGTGATCGCCGAATATGACAAGCTTTCCAAGCTGGTGGAAGTTTCCAACACCTCCGCGGCCGAGGCCATGGAAAGCATCATTGGCGACGATTTCGAGTTCGATGAATCCAGCACCGAAGCGTCGACCGAGGACAGCGAGGCCAGCGTCTCCGAGGTCGAAGATGCCCCGGTTGTCAAATTCCTGCAGAAAATGCTGCTCGATGCCTTCAGCATGCGGGCGTCCGATCTGCACTTCGAGCCGTTCGAGCACACCTATCGCGTGCGTTTCCGTGTTGACGGTGAATTGCGCGAAATCGCGTCGCCGCCCGTGGCCATCAAGGAAAAGCTGGCCGCGCGCATCAAGGTCATTTCCAAGCTCGACATCTCCGAAAAGCGCGTGCCGCAAGACGGCAAGATGAAGCTCAAGATAGGCCCGGACCGGGTGATCGATTTCCGGGTCAGCACCTTGCCTACCATGTATGGCGAAAAAATCGTCATCCGTATTCTTGACCCGAGCAGTGCCAAGCTGGGCATCGATGCCCTGGGCTATGAGCCCGCAGAGAAGGAGCGCCTGCTGCATGCCATCCAGCGGCCGTACGGCATGGTTCTCGTGACCGGCCCCACCGGTTCGGGGAAAACCGTTTCGCTCTACACCTGCCTGAACATCCTCAACAAGCCGGGCGTCAACATCGCGACGGCCGAAGACCCCGCCGAAATCACTTTGCCGGGCGTCAACCAGGTCAGCATGAACGACAAGGCGGGCATGACATTTTCGGTCGCGCTCAAGGCCTTCCTGCGGCAGGATCCCGACATCATCATGGTCGGTGAGATCCGGGACCTCGAAACCGCCGATATCGCGATCAAGGCCGCGCAGACCGGCCACATGGTCATGTCGACGCTGCACACCAACGATGCGCCGACCACACTGACGCGTATGCGCAACATGGGCATTGCACCCTTCAACATCGCTTCCAGCGTGATCCTGATCACCGCCCAGCGGCTGGCACGCCGCCTGTGCCCCAACTGCAAAGCCCCTGCGGACATCCCGCGCGAGACCCTGCTGGATGCGGGTTTCACCGAGGATGATGTGGACGGTTCCTGGACGCCTTACCGGCCGGTCGGCTGCTCAATGTGTACGAATGGTTACAAAGGCCGTGTCGGTGTTTATCAGGTTATGCCCATTTCCGAAGAGATTCAGCGTATCGTCCTTCGCGACGGCAGCGCCCTGGAAATTGCGGCCCAGGCGGAGGCGGAGGGAGTCAAAAGCTTGCGCGTGTCGGGGTTGTCCAAAGTCAAGCTCGGCATGACTTCGTTGGAAGAGATTCTGGGCTGTACCAATGTTTAAGCAGCTGCGTTCAAGGGCCGCCACCCGGCGGAGTGACCGTGGCGACAGGGCGGTCTGAGACTGTCGATACAACGAGAAAGCATCATGGCAACTGCAGTATCCAAGGGCATCAAGGAATTTGTTTTCGAGTGGGAAGGCAAGGACCGCGGCGGCAAGCAGGTTCGCGGAGAAATCCGGGCCGTCGGCGAAAACCAGGTCAAGTCCTCGCTGCGTCGCCAGGGCGTCTTGCCCACCAAAATCAAGAAGCGCAAGATGCGCGCCGGCAAGGCTATCAAGCCCAAGGATATTGCCATTTTTACCCGCCAGCTGGCCACCATGATGAAAGCCGGCGTGCCGTTGCTGCAGGCCTTCGACATTGTAGGCCGCGGCAATGCCAATGCCAGCGTCACCAAACTGCTCAATGATGTGCGCACCGACGTGGAGACCGGAACCTCCCTGAGCGCCGCGTTTCGCAAATACCCGCTGTATTTCAATGCGCTCTATTGCAACCTGGTCGAGGCCGGTGAGGCCGCCGGTATCCTGGAATCCCTGCTGGACCGCCTGGCGACCTACATGGAAAAAACCGAGGCCATCAAGTCCAAGATCAAGTCGGCCCTGATGTATCCCACTTCGGTGGTGGTGGTGGCCTTTGTGGTGGTTGCCGTCATCATGATTTTCGTGATTCCGGCATTCAAAACCGTGTTCTCCTCGTTTGGCGCGGATCTGCCGGCCCCTACGATGGTCGTCATTGCGATGAGTGAGTTTTTTGTCGCCTACTGGTGGTTGATTTTTGGCGGTATAGGCGGTGGACTCTATTTCTTCTTCCAGGCCTGGAAGCGCAACGAGAAAATGCAGAAATTCATGGACAGGGCCTTGCTCAAGGTGCCCGTTTTCGGTGCCCTGATCGAAAAATCCTGTATCGCCCGCTGGACCCGCACCCTTGCCACGATGTTCGCCGCGGGCGTGCCTCTGGTCGAGGCACTGGATTCGGTCGGCGGCGCTTCCGGTAATTCAAAGTATGCCGAAGCCACGGAGAAGATTCAGCAGGAAGTTTCCACAGGTACCAGCCTGACCGCGGCCATGACGAATGCCAATCTGTTTCCATCCATGGTGCTGCAGATGTGCGCGATCGGCGAGGAATCCGGCTCCATCGACCACATGCTGGGCAAGGCTGCCGACTTTTATGAAGCGGAAGTCGACGAAATGGTGGCGGGCCTTTCCAGTCTGATGGAGCCCATCATCATCGTGTTCCTGGGCACTCTGATCGGCGGCATCGTGGTTTCCATGTATCTGCCCATTTTCAAGCTGGGTCAAGTCGTTTGATGGGGACCGGTCTCGGGCCGGCGTTCGACGCTTCGCTGGCCGGTTTTCTGGGCCTTCTGATCGGCAGTTTCCTCAACGTCGTCATATACCGCCTGCCCAAAATCATGGAGCGGCAGTGGGCACGGGAGTGCGCCGAACTGAGCGAAACACCCCAGGAGCCCGCCGAAAAATTCAATTTGCTGGTGCCGCGTTCGCGCTGCTCCAGCTGTGGCCATGTCATACGCTGGTATGAAAACATCCCGGTCGCCAGCTACCTGATCCTTCGGGGCAAATGCTCGGTATGCGGCACGCCCTACGGCCTGCGCTATCCCATCGTGGAAGCGGTGACGGGCGCGCTGTTCTTCTTTTGCGTATCGCGCTGGGGCTGGTCGTTGACCGCTGTAGCCTGGTGCGGCTTTTCCGCCGCGCTGCTGGCCCTGGCCGTGATCGACTGGGACACCACCTTGCTGCCGGACGATATCACCTTGCCCTTGCTGTGGGCCGGCCTGATCGTCGCCGCCCTTCAGTGGAACCCGTCGGTCAATCTGCCGACGGCCCTGTGGGGGGCGGTTGCCGGCTACCTCTGCCTGTGGCTGGTCTATTGGGCCTTCAAGCTCGTCACCGGCAAGGAAGGCATGGGCTACGGCGACTTCAAGCTTTTCGCCGCGCTCGGCGCCTGGTTCGGCTGGCAGGCGCTGGTGCCCATGATCCTGATGGCCTCCGTGATCGGCGCCCTCGTCGGCATCGCGATGAAGTTTTCCAGCGGATTGCGTGAAGGCGGTTATGTGCCCTTCGGCCCATTCCTGGCCGGAGCGGGCTTCACGGCCATGGTCTTCGGGCCTCAATCCATCCTGCGCTTTATCGGCCTGTGATGCCATGCGCCGTGCAGCTTTGCGCATCGGACTGACCGGCGGCATAGGCAGCGGAAAAAGCACGGTTGCCCGCACCCTGGTGGCCTGCGGCGCGGCGCTGGTGGATGCCGATGCAATCTCCCGTGCGGTCACGGCGGCCGGCGGTGCCGCCGTCAAGGAGATTGCGGCGCAATTCGGCACCGCTATGGTCACCACCGAAGGCGCCATGGACCGCGACCGGATGCGCCAGCTGGCCTTTGACGACCCCTCCGCCAGGCGACGGCTGGAGTCCATCGTCCACCCCCTGGTCAGCACGGAGACCTTGCGGCAATACGAGCAGGCCGCCGCTGCCGGCCGCGCCTGCGTGGTGTTCGACGTTCCCCTGCTGGTGGAATCCGGCCGCTGGCGGCAGCAACTGGACCGGGTGCTGGTCGTGGACTGCGGTGAAGCCACCCAGGTCAGCCGGGTGATGGCCCGCAACGGCTGGCCTCGCGAGGCGGTGGAAAAAGTCATTGCCGGCCAGGCCAGCCGCGCGCAGCGCCTGTCGGCCGCCGACATATGCCTGCACAATGATGGTTTGCCGCTGGAGGCCCTGGATGCCGAGGTGCGGCGGCTTGCCGCGCGCTTCGGGCTATGATGCGCAAACAAACCTCCTCATTGATGCCGACGAAAACATAGCGCTGTGATCCTTTACGAGTACCCTTTTCACGAACGCATACGCACGTATTTGCGACTTGAACACCTGTTCCGCCGCCTTGGCGAACTGGTGGAACGGGACAGTCCGACGGACCACCACTACGCCATCACGACCATCTTTGAAATCATGGACGTGGGCGCCCGGGCCGACCTCAAGACCGATGTCCTCAAGGACCTTGAGAAACAGAAACACGTCCTCAACGGCTACCGCGGCAACCCGGCCATTTCGGAGGCCGTTCTTGACGAGGTGACCGGGCAGCTCGAAAGCTGCTTTTCCGCCCTGAACAGCCTGCCCGGCAAGGCCGGCCAATCCCTGACCGAAAACGACTGGCTCATGAGCATCCGCAGCCGCGTCGGCATTCCGGGCGGCACCTGCGAATTTGACCTGCCGGCCTATTACGCCTGGCAGCACCTGCAGACCGAGGTGCGCAAGCAGGACCTGCAGCGCTGGATCACCCCGCTGGTGCCCCTGGCCGAGTCCATACGCGTGCTGCTGACCTTGCTGCGCGACTCCGGGGCGCCGCAAAAGGTGGTGGCGCCGGGCGGCCAATACCAGCAGACGCTGCCGCAAGGGCGCACCTTCCAACTCCTGCGCCTGCGGATTGACCCCGCCCTGGGGCTGATCCCCGAAATCAGCGGCAATCGCCTGATTGTGTCGGTGCGCCTCATGCGCCACGGCGACGACGACCGGCTGCATGCCAGCACCGAAGATTCGGCGTTTGAACTGACACTCTGTTCCTGACCCAAGGCCTTGCCAGCCATAGGCCGCATTGCTCGATGGTTCCCCAGACTTGTCCTGAAACATGCCTGCGATGAAAAAAGAATCCCCACCCGTCAAACTGGTCGTATGCCCAGGCTGCGGCGGTGAAAGCGTTTACGCGCCCAGCAACCCGTTTCGCCCGTTTTGCAGCGAGCGCTGCAAAAACATAGACTTGGGCGCCTGGGCCAGCGAAGGTTTTCGCCTGCCCGCGGATACACCGCCCGACGACGAAGTTTTTGGCGATCCCAAGCTGCAATAGAATTTGCCGAGGCACGCGGTGTCACCCGCGTTTCGTGAGAGAGCAAAAAGCAAAAAAAGAGAGGGAGCGAAAAATGAGCAAGAAGTCTTTGATGGCGCCATTGCTGGCCGCGATCATGGTGGCCGCCCTGGCGGCAAGCCAGGCCCGTGCGCAAACCCCGCCGGCGCCGGAGGGCGACAAGCCCGCCAAGTCCAAATCCAAAGCCAAAAAAACTGCCGTCAAATCCGCTGCGGGCGGCAAGGTCAAGTTCATCAATGGGTCTGGGGAAACGCCCGCCCAGCGCACCGCGCGCCTCAAGCGCGAATGCAAGGGCGGCGTGGACGCGGGCGCCTGCTCAGGCTATACGCGCTGACCGGTTTTGACCCGGTAGGGGAGGCGGCCCGCAGGGGGCTGCCTGTGCCTTCAGGCTGCCGGCGTGCCCAGCACCTGCTGGAGCTCGCCGCTCTGGTACATCTCCATCATGATGTCCGAGCCGCCTATGAACTCGCCCTTCACATACAGCTGGGGGATGGTGGGCCAGTTGCTGAATTCCTTGATGCCCTGGCGGATTTCTTCGTCCTCCAGCACGTTCACCGTGGCGGGCTTGTTCACGCCGCAGGCCTTGAGGACCTGGATGGCGCGGCCGGAGAAACCGCACATGGGGAACTGGGCCGTGCCCTTCATGAAAAGGACCACATCGCTGGATTTGACGATTTCGGCGATGCGTTGCTGGGTAGGGTCTGTGCTGCTCATGGTGAAAATCCTTTGGGAATCCTTGGGAGGGACTGGCGCCCGTGCCCGGCCCCGGATCGGGGACAGGTGATGCTAGTTAGATGGAATCTGGCACGCAGAATTCAACAGCCCGATTATCCCGCCGTTTGGCATCCCGCGTGGCCGGCTCACCCGCCAGCCCACAATCCGCCCGAGCAGCGCGCGATGCCGGCCAGGTCCAGCCGGCTTTGGACCTGGTCAAAACCGGCCTGGGCCAGCAGGGCGCATACCGCCTCGGCTTGGTCGTAACCATGCTCCAGCAGCAGCCAGCCGCCCGGCAGCAAATGGCCGGGCACCTGCTGGACGATCTCGCGGATGTCGTCCAGCCCGTCCGCACCGGCGGCCAGCGCAGCCAGGGGTTCGTAGGCCAGGGCCTCCAGGTGATGGTCGGTGCTGGCGATATAGGGTGGATTGCTGGCGACCAGGTGAAAGTGTCCACCAACTTTCTCCAGCCAGTGGCTTTGGATGAAATCCAGTTTCAGCCCCAGGCGCGCGGCATTGCCGCGGGCCACCTCCAGCGCATCGGCGCTGGCATCCACGGCCGTGACCTTGCCCCGGCGGCCGTCGGCCTGCAGGCTGTGCGCGATGGCCAGCGCGATCGCACCGCTGCCCGTGCCCAGGTCCAGCACCGCGGGGGCTGGCGGCGCGCCGGGCACGCGCAGGCGCTCGAGCGCCCACTCCACCAGGGTTTCGGTGTCGGGCCGCGGCACCAGCACGCGGGCATCCACCCGCAGCGTCAGGCCGAAAAACTCCTTTTCGCCGACGATGTAGGCCAGGGGCTCCCCGGCGGCCCGGCGCAGGCACATGGCACGGAAATCTTGCGCAGCCTGCTCCGGCAGCACATCGGTGTCGTGCGCCAGCAGCCAGGCCCGCGCGTCGCCGGGCTTGCCCAGGGCGTGCAGCAGCAGCAACTGGGCGTCCAGCCGGTCCAGCCCCAGGGTCTGGGCGGCGGCCAGGGCCTGGGCGCAGTTGGGCGCGTTCATGGCGGAGATGCCTCAGAGCCCGCTGTTGGCGGTTTCGAGTTCGGCCAGCTGCTCGGCGCCGCGCGCCACCTGCAGCGCGGTGATCACGTCGCCCAGGTCGCCTTCCATGATGGCCAGCAGCTTGTACAGCGTCAGGTTGATGCGGTGGTCGGTCAGCCGCCCCTGCGGGAAGTTGTAGGTACGGATGCGGTCGCTGCGGTCGCCCGTGCCGACCAGGCCCTTGCGCAGGGCCGCATCCTTGGCGGCGCGTTCCGCGCGGTCTTTTTCATGGATGCGGGCGGTCAGCACCTTGAGCGCCTGGGCCTTGTTGCTGTGCTGGCTGCGGCCTTCCTGGCATTCGGCGACGATGCCGGTCGGGATGTGCGTGATGCGCACGGCCGAGTCGGTCTTGTTGATGTGCTGGCCGCCGGCGCCGCTGGCGCGGTAGGTGTCTATGCGCAGGTCGGTCGGGTTGATCTGTATGGCCACGGCCTCGTCGGGTTCGGGCATCACCGCCACGGTGCAGGCGCTGGTATGGATGCGGCCCTGGGTTTCGGTGGCGGGCACGCGTTGCACGCGGTGGCCGCCCGACTCGAAGCGCAGCTTGCCGTAGACGCCCACGCCCATGGCGTCGGCGGCGCCCTCGATGCGCAGCACCACCTCCTTGTAGCCGCCCAGCTCGCTCGGCGACTCGCTGATGATCTCGACCTGCCAGCGGTTGCGCTCGGCAAAGCGGGTGTACATGCGGAACAGGTCGCCCGCAAACAGCGCCGACTCGTCGCCGCCCGTGCCCGCGCGGATTTCCACAAAGGCCGGCCGCACGTCGTCCGGGTCCTTGGGTATCAGCATCAGCTGCAGGGCTTCGTCGATCTGCGCGATGTCGGCCTTGGCCGCGGCGATCTCTTCCTCGGCCATGGCGGCCATCTCGGGATCGTCTTTGGCTTCGGCCAGCATGCTTTCGGCGCCGGCCAGGTCGGCCTCGCGGCCGGTCAGCCGCATGTACTGCTCGGCCACCACGCTGGCCTCGGCATGTTCGCGGGTCAGGGCGCGAAAACGGTCCAGGTCGCTGACCACGTCGCTGGCGGACAGCAGCGCGTCCAGCTCGTGCAGCCGCAAAAGCTGGCGGTCCAGGGTTTGGCGAAGAAAGGGTTTCATGGGTGTGGGGGAGGGAAAGCCGAAAGAGCCGAAAGAGCTGAAGAGGGGGCCGCAAGGCCGTCAATAAAGCCGCCGGCTGGCAGCCGGCGCGAGGCATCAGCGCAGGGACCTGCGCTAACGCTCTTTGTCGTCGGGCTGGATTTTGGGCAGCTGGCCGCGCAAAAACAGCCTGGAAACGGCCTGCGCCGTGGCTTCCCGGCTGCTGGCGTCGCCCGCGTGCAGCTCGGCCAGCGTGCCGTGCAGCATCTTCTGGGTCAGGCCGCGGGTCAAGGCTTCCAGCACCGTTTCTATGGGCTCGCCCTTGGCCAGCAGTTTTTTGGCGCGCACGATTTCGGCGGCGCGCCATTCGTCGGTCTGCGCATTGAGCTGCTGAATCAGCGGCACGCTGCGGCGCTGGGCCAGCCAGTGCATGAAATTCTGCACACCGGCGTCGATGATGACCTCGGCCTGCGCCACGGCGGCCTTGCGGCTGTCCTTGCCGGTCTGCACCACGTGCGCCAGGTCGTCCACCGTGTAGAGGTAGATGTCGGGCAGGGCCTTGACTTCGGGCTCGATGTCGCGCGGCACGGCCAGGTCAACCATGAACATGGGGCGGTGCTTGCGCAGCTTGACGGCGCGCTCCACGGCGCCCAGGCCGATGATGGGCAGCGTACTGGCGGTACAACTGATCACCGCGTCGAATTCGTGCAGGCGGCTGGGCAGGTCGGCCAGGCGCATGACTTCGGCGCCAAAGCGGCTGGCCAGCTTTTCGCCGCGCTCCAGCGTGCGGTTGGCAATCGCCATGGCCTTGGGGTTTTTGGCGGCGAAGTGGGTGGCCGCCAGGTCGATCATCTCGCCGGCGCCGACAAACAGTACCTTGATGTCGCTCAGGTTCTCAAACAGCTGGCCGGCCAGGCGCACGCTGGCCGCCGCCATGCTGATGCTGTGCGCGCCGATTTCTGTGCTGCTGCGCACCTCCTTGGCCACGGCGAAGGAACGCTGGAACAGCTGGTGCAGCGTGGTGCCCATGGCGCCGGCATCTTCGGCGGCGCGCACCGCGTCTTTCATCTGGCCCAGGATTTGCGGCTCGCCCAGCACCATGGAGTCCAGGCCGCTGGCCACGCGAAAGGCATGGCGGGCGACCTGGTCGCCCTGCAGGGTGTAGGCATGCGAGCGCAGCAGGGCGGGCGAAACGCCGCCGTTGTGCGCCAGCCACTCCAGCGTGTGGTCCAGGTCGGTCTTGTCGCCGGCGCAATAGATCTCGGTGCGGTTGCAGGTCGAGAGCAGCGTCGCCTCGGGCTGGCGCGCCAGCGAGGCGCGCAGGCCGCGCAAAGTGGGCGCTATCTGGTCCAGGGCGTAGGCGAATCGCCCGCGCAAATCGAGCGGTGCGGTGTTATGGTTTAGCCCAAGGGCCCAGACTGACATCCCCGGATTATAAAATTGAAGCGGCCGGGCCGGCGGGAAGCCCTGACAATCGCCCTGATAGCCCTTTTGAGAGCCTGTTTTGGCGTCTTCCCGGCACCTTTCCGGCACCTTCCCGGCATTTCCAACCATCGCAAGCGCATGACCTTTTACCTGCTGGCCAATCACCTGCTCAATTTTGTCCTGCCGGCCGCCGCCGTCGCGCTGCTGCTGGTGCTGTCCAGCCGTGTCTTTGGCGGCCTATTCCGGTCAAGCCGGCCGGTCGCCGCCACCTGGTGGGCGCAGACGGCGATTGTTTTCGCCGCGAATGTGGCGGTGCTGGTCGCCGGCCTGGTTTTTTTCGGCCGGGACGGGAAGATGATGACCTATGCCGCGATGGTGGGCGGTGCGGCGTTTTGCCAGTGGGTGCTGTTGGGCGCCTGGAGAGCCTGAAAGCCTAGTCGGGCTTGAAGACGTTCACCGCGTCCGTGATGATGCCGTCGGTGCCCAGCGCCAGCAGCCTTTTTACATTGGCCTCGTCGTTCACCGTGTAGCTCAGCAGCCTGAAGCCGGCCTTTTTGGCCTGCGCCACGGTGTCGGCGTTCCAGAGCTTGTGGTTGCAGACAATGGCCACGCAGCCCAGCCGGGTGGCTGTTTCCAGCCAGTGGGCCGGCAGTTCGTCGAGCAGCAGGCCGCGCGGCAGCTGGGGCTGGGCGGCGCGGGCCGCTTCCAGTGACAGCGGCTGGAAAGAAGTCAGCAGCGGCGGAATCGCCGTGCCTTGCCACAGCCGGGCCGCCTCGTTGGCCACGACGGTGCCGGTACGGGCCTCCGCGCCCGGCGTGGGCTTGATCTCGATATTCAGGAAATAGGCCTTGTCCAGGCAAAAGCGGGCGATGCGCTCAAAGCTGGCCAGGCCTTCGGCGGCAAAGGCCGGCGAATGCCAGCTGCCGGCGTCCAGCTTTGCCAGCGCTTCCCAGCCCAACTCGCCGGCCACGCCCTTGCCGTTGCTCGTGCGCTCCAGCGTCGCGTCATGCAGCAAAAACGGGATGCCGTCAGCGCTGAGCTTCACGTCGCACTCGAACATGCGGTAGCCGTGGCGGGCGCCCAGCATGAAGGAGGCCAGGGTGTTTTCGGGCGCCAGCTTGCCGGCACCGCGGTGCGCCACCCAGCGCGGATAGGGCCAGCTGGCGGCGGTCACGGAATTCGTCATGGTCTTCTCGGGAACTGCTAAAACTGAAAGATTACAGGCGTTTTCCGGTGTCCGCGTCAAACCAGTGCAGGCGGTCGGCGCGCGGCGTGACGTGGATGGTCGCGCCGATTTCGGGCGCCGTCGACAGGCTTTCATCGGTGCGCACGATGAGGGCTTCACCGCCCATGCGGCAATACACCAGCCGCTCGGCGCCCAGCATTTCAATCGTGTCGACCTGCACGGCCCAGCCGGTGGCGCCTACCGTCAGGTGCTCGGGACGTATGCCCAGGATGGCGCCCGGCTTGCCGCCGAAGTCGGCATTCGGCGCCTGCTTGAGCAGGTTCATGGGCGGCGAGCCCATGAAACTCGCCACAAAGGTGGTGGCGGGGCGGTTGTAGACCTCTTCGGGCGTGCCGAACTGCTCCATGCGGCCCGCGTTCATCACCATCATGCGCTGCGCCAGCGTCATGGCCTCGACCTGGTCGTGGGTCACGAAGAGCGAGGTGATGCCGAGCTCGCGGTGCAGCTTCTGGATTTCCAGGCGCGTCTGCACGCGCAGCTTGGCGTCCAGGTTGGACAGCGGCTCGTCGAACAGGAACACCTGCGGCTGGCGCACGATGGCGCGGCCCATGGCCACGCGCTGGCGCTGGCCGCCCGAAAGCGCACGGGGCTTGCGGTCCAGCAGGTGGCCCAGTTCCAGGATCTTGGCGGCCTTGTCGACGCGCGTCTTGATCTCGTCCTTGGGCACCTTGGCGATCTTCAGGCCGTAGGCCATGTTGTCGAAGACGCTCATGTGCGGGTAAAGCGCGTAGTTCTGGAACACCATGGCGATGTCCCGCTCGGAAGGCTCCAGCTGGTTGACGACCTTGCCGCCTATGGAGATTTGCCCGTCGCTGACTTCTTCCAGGCCGGCCACCATGCGCAGCAGGGTGGATTTTCCGCAGCCCGAGGGCCCGACGATCACGATGAATTCGTGGTCGGCGATGTCGGCGTTCACGCCGTGCAGCACCTGCAGCGCGTCCTTGCCAGAGCCGTAGCGCTTGATGACGTTGTTGAATGAAAGGGATGCCATATCTGTGTTCCGTCTTGTCTTGTTGGTTTCTTTTATTTCTCGGTGTCGACCAGGCCCTTGACGAACCATTTCTGCATCAGCACCACCACCAGGGCGGGCGGCAGCATGGCCAGGATGGCGGTCGCCATGACCACATTCCACTCGTTCTGGCCGTCGCCGCCGGCGATCATGCGTTTGATGCCCACGACCACCGGGTACATGTCTTCACTGGTCGTGGCCAGCAGCGGCCAGAGGTACTGGTTCCAGCCGTAGATGAACTGGATGACAAACAGCGCCGCGATCGAGGTCTTGGACAGCGGCAGCAGCACGTCGAAGAAAAAGCGCATGGGGCTGGCGCCGTCCATGCGCGAGGCCTCGGTCAGCTCTTCGGGCACCGTCAGGAAGAACTGGCGGAACAGGAAAGTCGCCGTCGCCGAGGCGATCAGCGGCACGGTGAGGCCCGCGTAGGTGTTGAGCATGTTCAGGTCCGACAGCACCTTGTAGGTGGGCAGTATGCGCACCTCCACCGGCAGCATCAGCGTCACGAAGATGGCCCAGAAGCAGGTCTTCTTGAAAGGGAAGCGGAAGTACACGATGGCAAAGGCCGACAGCAGCGAGATGGCGATCTTGCCGATGGCGATCACCAGCGCCGTGACCAGGCTGACCCACATCATGTGCGCCACCGGCGCGTTGGAGCCGGTGGCGGACTCGCGCCCGAACAGCGCGGCCTTGTAGCTGTCGAGCATATTGGTGCCCGGCAGCAGCGGCATGGGCGCCTGCACGATTTCCTGCGCTGTGTGGGTGGAGGCCACGAAGGCCAGGTAGAGCGGGAAGGCGACGATAAAGACGCCCAGCATCACCACCACATGGGCCAGGATGCCATGGGTGCCGCGTTTTTCAACCATGGTGGGCTCCCGTCGTATTTTTCGTTTTCATCAGTATTGAACTTTCTTCTCGACGTAGCGGAACTGGATGACCGTCAGGGCCACCACGATCACCATCAGCACCACCGACTGCGCGGCCGAGCCGCCCAGGTCCAGGGCCTTGAAACCGTCGTAGTACACCTTGTAGACCAGGATGGCCGTGTCCTTGCCCGGGCCGCCCTGGGTGGCGGCGTCGACGATGGCGAAGGTGTCGAAGAAGGCGTAAACCACGTTGATGACCAGCAGGAAGAAGGTGGTGGGCGACAGCAGCGGGAACTGGATGGTCCAGAAACGGCGCCAGGGCCGGGCGCCGTCGATCGCGGCGGCCTCGATCAGCGACTTCGGGATCGACTGCAGGCCCGCCAGGAAGAACAGGAAGTTGTAGGAAATCTGCTTCCAGACCGAGGCCATCACGATCAGCGTCATGGCGTGGCCCGAGTCCAGCAGGTGGTTCCAGTTGATGCCTATCTTGCCCAGGGCATAGGCCACCACGCCCAGCGAGGGCGAGAACATGAACACCCACAGCACGGCGGCCACGGCGGGCGCCACCGCGTAGGGCAGCACCAGCATGGTCTTGTAGAACATGCCGCCACGCGTGATGCGGTCGGCGAAAACCGCCAGCATCAGCGACAGGCTGATGCCTATGCCGGCCACCATCACCGAGAAAAACGCGGTCGTCTTGAAGGACTCCACATAACTCGGGTCTTCCAGCAGCTGCCGGAAGTTGGCCAGGCCGACGAATTCGATGGAGGTGCCGAAGGCATCCTGCTGCTGCAGCGACTGCAGCAGGGCCTGCGCCGCGGGCCAGAAGAAGAACACCAGGATGACCGCCATTTGCGGCAGCAGCAGCAGCCAGGGCAGCCAGCTGGATCGAAAGACAACGCGTTTTTCCATAGGGCTTTCCAGTGGGCAGAAACTCGGGAGCGCTTAAACAATAAAACCCGCCTGGCCTTCCCTTGTCAGGGGGAGGGGGTCAGGCGGGCCGAGTGTAGCCCGCCGGGCGGGCTCCGCTCTGTCTCTTGCGTGATCAGTTCTTGTTTGCTTTCTGGAAGCGCTCGAGCTGCTCGTTACCGCGTTTGACGATGGAATCCAGCGCATCCTTGGCCGTCTTCTTGCCGCTCCAGACCTGTTCGAGTTCTTCGTCCTCGATCGCGCGTATCTGGACATAGTTGCCCAGGCGGATGCCGCGGCTCTTGTCGGTGACCTTGCGAATCATCTGCGTGACCGCGACGTCGGTGCCCGGATTCTGTTTGTAGAAGCCGGATTTTTCGGTCAGGTCGTACGAAGCCATCGTCACGGGCAGGTAACCGGTGCGCTTGTGGCTGGCCGACTGCACTTCAGGGGTTGAAATGAAGCTGAAGAACTTGGCGACGCCTTTGTATTCGGCTGGCTTTTTGCCCGACATGACCCAGAGGCTGGCGCCGCCGATCACTGTGTTCTGCGGTGCGCCGGGAACATCCTGGTAATAAGGCAGCGGGGCCAGGCCGTAGGCGAACTTGGCATTCTTGGCCACGTTGCCGTAAAAGCCCGACGAGGTGTTGATCATGGCGCACTCGCCCGACACAAAGCTGGCTTCCGGCACATTGCCGCGGCCCTTGTAGACGAAGAGGCCCTGCTTGGCCATGTTGGCCAGGTTTTCGATGTGGCGCACGTGCAGCGGCGAATCCACTTTCAGGCGCGCATCCATGCCTTGCAGGCCGTTGGCCTTGGTGGCGAATTCGACGTTGTGCCAGGCCGAGAAACTTTCCACCTGCGTCCAGTTCTGCCAGGCCGTCGTGAAGGGGCACTTATGGCCGGATGCCTTCAATTTTGCGGCGGCGTTGACGACTTCAGGCCAGGTGACTGGCGCCTTGTCGGTCGGCAGGCCGGCAGCCTTGAACGCGTCTTTATTGAAATAGAAGATGGTGGTGGAGCTGTTGAAGGGGAAGCTCAACATCTGGCCGTTAGGCGCGGTGTAGTAGCCGGCGACGGCGGGGATGTAGGCTTTCGGGTCGAATTTTTCTCCCGCGTCCTGCATGATCTTGCCGACCGGGACGATGGCGCCCTTGCTGGCCTGCATGGTGGCGGTGCCGACTTCGAACACCTGCAGGATATGGGGCGCGTTGCCGGCGCGGAAGGCCGCGATGGCGGCGGTCATGGATTCGTCGTAGCTTCCCTTGAAGGTGGGCACCACCTTGTATTCCTTCTGGCTTTCGTTGAACTGCTTGGCCAGGTCATTGACCCATTCGCCGTTGACCGCCACCATGGAGTGCCACCACTGGATTTCGACTTGCGCCTGGCTGGCCAAAGGCATGCAAAGGCCTAGGGCCGCAAAAGCAAAGGCGGAAAGACGGTTTTTCATTAAAACTCCTGGGATTTGGGCGCGAACAGGCGCGCCAAGTTAAACGAGACAGTCTAGAAACTGTTTATGACACGTGGATTTAAGCGATTTGGGAGACGCCCGACAAGCGGGATTTCCATAAGACGACTTAGGACCGGTGCGGGCGGAGCCCCAAATGGTGCGCTGCGGTAATATAGGGCAACAGCGCTGGACACGGGTCTGAAGCCGCTGGCTTTTCACGATGAACGCCACTACCACACTCCAAGAACTCCATGTCTTTGCCGGCGACGCAAAGGCCGGCGAAGCCCGCATTCGCGAAATTCCCTATAACTACACCTCGTTTTCCGACCGCGAGGTGGTGATACGCCTGCTCGGCGAACGCGCCTGGGACCTGCTGAACCGGCTTCGCGACGAGCGCCGCACCGGCCGTTCCGCGCGCATGCTGTATGAAGTGCTGGGCGACATCTGGGTGGTGCAGCGCAACCCCTATTTGCAGGATGACCTGCTGGACAACCCCAAGCGGCGCAAGCTGCTGGTCGACGCCTTGCAGCACCGGCTGACCGAGGTGGAAAAGCGCCGTACGCCGGATGCCGACTCGCAGCGCGACGCCATCGTGGGCGAGCTGCTGGACGCCGCCCGCGCGGCGGTCACCCGTTTTTACACCTCCTTCAGCGAGATCTACGACTTGCGCCGGCTGGCTGAACGCAAGCTGCGCAAGCTGACCCGCCACGACAACATCAAGTTCGACGGCCTCTCGCGGGTCTCGCACGTCACCGACGCGACCGACTGGCGCGTCGAATACCCCTTTGTGGTCCTCACGCCCGACACCGAAGCGGAAATGGCCGGGCTGGTCAAGGCCTGCATCGAGCTGGGCCTGACCATAGTCCCGCGCGGCGGCGGCACCGGCTACACCGGCGGGGCGATCCCGCTGACCTGGAAGTCGGCCGTCATCAACACCGAAAAGCTCGAGGCCATGACCGAGGTCGAAATGCTCTCGCTGCCCGGCGTCGACAAACCGGTCGCGACCATCTGGACGGAAGCCGGTGTGGTCACCCAGCGTGTGGCCGACGCGGCCGAGCGCGGCGGCTTTGTGTTCGCGGTCGACCCGACCTCGGCAGAAGCCTCCTGCATAGGCGGCAACATCGCGATGAACGCGGGCGGCAAAAAAGCCGTGCTCTGGGGTACCGCCCTGGACAACCTGGCCTCCTGGCGCATGGTCACGCCCGAAGCGACCTGGCTGGAGGTCACGCGCGTGGGCCACAACCTGGGCAAGATCCACGACGCCGACATGGCCAGCTTCGAGCTGCAGTATTTCGAGGCCGACGGCAAGACGCCGCTGCGCCGCGAACGGCTGGACATTCCCGGCAAGTCCTTTCGCAAGGAAGGCCTGGGCAAGGACGTCACCGACAAGTTCCTCAGCGGCCTGCCGGGCATCCAGAAGGAGGGCTGTGACGGCCTGATCACCAGCGCGCGCTGGATCGTGCACCGCATGCCGGCGCACACGCGCACCGTCTGCATGGAATTCTTCGGCAACGCCAAAGACGCGGTGCCCAGCATCGTCGAGATCAAGGACTTCATGTTCGCCGAGCAAAAGCGCGGCGGCGCCATCCTGGCCGGCCTGGAGCACCTGGACGACCGCTACCTGCGCGCCGTCGGCTACGCCACCAAGTCCAAGCGCGGCGGCCTGCCCAAGATGGTGCTGATCGGCGACATCGCCGGCGACGACGCCGACGTGGTGGCCCGCGCCACCAGTGAGATCGTGCGCATCGCCAACTCGCGCAGCGGCGAAGGTTTTATCGCCATCAGCGCCGAAGCGCGCAAGAAGTTCTGGCTGGACCGCAAGCGCACGGCGGCGATCTCCAAGCACACCAACGCCTTCAAGATCAACGAGGACGTCGTCATTCCGCTGCCGCGCATGGCCGAGTACACCGACGGCATCGAGCAGATCAACATCGAGCTGAGCCTGCGCAACAAGATCAAGCTGTGCGACGAGCTCGAGGCCTTTTTCCTCCAGGGCAGCCTGCCCCTGGGCAAATCGGACGACGCCAACGACATTCCGTCGGCCGAACTGCTCGAAGACCGCGTCGCCCAGGCGCTGGCGCTGGTGGCCGAGGTGCGCACGCTCTGGTCCGGCTGGCTGGAGGGCGTGGCCACCTTGTTCCCGCAGCTGCAGGATCATTCGTTGCGCGCCAGCTGGAAAACCCAGATCCGCGCTCCGCTGCAGGCGATTTTTTCGGGCGGCGCGTTCCTGCCCATCCTGGAAGAATGCACGGCCATCCACAAGCGCGTGCTCAAGGGCCGCGTCTGGGCGGCGCTGCACATGCATGCCGGCGACGGCAATGTGCACACCAACCTGCCCGTCAACAGCGACGACTACGAGATGCTGCAGACCGCGCACGAAGCCGTGGCGCGCATCATGGTGCTGGCCCGCTCGCTGGACGGCGTGATTTCCGGCGAGCACGGCATAGGCATCACCAAGCTCGAGTTCCTGACCGATGAGGAACTGCGGCCCTTCACCGAATACAAGCAGAAGGTCGACCCGCAAGGGCGCTTCAACAAAGGCAAGCTGCTACGGGACCAAGGGCACCTCGGCAACGAAGGGCAAGCGCTCCAGGCCGACCTGACCAACGCCTACACACCCAGCTTCGGCCTGATGGGGCACGAGTCGCTGATCATGCAGCAGTCCGACATAGGCGCCATCGCCGACAGCGTGAAGGACTGCCTGCGCTGCGGCAAATGCAAGCCCGTGTGCGCCACCCATGTGCCGCGCGCCAACCTGCTGTACAGCCCGCGCAACAAGATCCTGGCGACCTCGCTGCTGGTGGAGGCCTTCCTGTATGAAGAGCAGACCCGGCGCGGCGTGAGCATCAAGCACTGGGAAGAGTTCGAGGACGTGGCCGACCACTGCACGGTCTGCCACAAATGCCTGACCCCTTGCCCGGTGGACATCGACTTCGGCGAAGTGTCGATGAACATGCGCAACCTGCTGCGCAAGATGGGGCAGAAGTCCTTCCGGCCCGGCAATGCCGCCGCCATGTTCTTCCTGAACGCGACCAACCCGCAGACCATCAAGTTCATGCGCGGCGCCATGGTGGACGTGGGCTTCAAGGCCCAGCGCCTGGCCAACGACCTGCTGCGCCGGCTGGCACGCAAGCAGACGGCGCTGCCGCCRGCCACGGTCGGCAAGGCGCCCGTGAAAGAGCAGGTGATCCACTTCATCAACAAGAAGATGCCGGGCGGCCTGCCCAAGAAGACCGCGCGCGCGCTGCTGGACATCGAGGACAAGGACTACGTCCCCATCATCCGCAACCCGAAAAGCACCACCTCCGAAACCGAAGCCGTGTTCTATTTCCCCGGTTGCGGCTCCGAGCGGCTGTTCAGCCAGGTGGGCCTGGCGACGCAGGCCATGCTCTGGCACGCGGGCGTGCAGACCGTGCTGCCGCCGGGTTATCTGTGCTGCGGCTACCCGCAGCGCGGCAGCGGCCAGTTCGACAAGGCCGAAAAAATCATCACCGACAACCGGGTGCTGTTCCACCGCGTGGCCAACACGCTGAACTACCTGGACATCAAGACCGTGGTGGTCAGCTGCGGCACGTGCTATGACCAGCTGCAGGGCTATGAGTTCGAGAAAATCTTCCCGGGCTGCCGCATCATCGACATCCACGAGTACCTGCTCGAAAAAGGCATCACCCTGCGCACCGGCCAGCCTGGTGCGGGCTACCTTTACCACGACCCCTGCCACAGCCCCATGAAGCTGCAGGAGCCCATGAAAACCGTCAAGGCGCTGATGGGCGACAACGTGCTCAAGAACGAGCGCTGCTGCGGTGAGTCGGGCACCTTGGGCGTCACCCGCCCCGACATCTCCACGCAGATCCGCTTTCGCAAGGAAGAGGAATTGCGCAAGGGCGAAGCCGCCCTGCGGGCCTCCGGCGCGGTGGCTGAAACCGCCAATGTGAAGATACTCACCAGCTGCCCGAGCTGCCTGCAAGGGCTCTCGCGCTACGGCGACGACCTGCAGAACGGCCTGCTCGAGGCGGACTACATCGTCGTCGAAATGGCCAACCAGATCCTGGGCAAGGAATGGCTGCCGGCCTATGTGGAGGCGGCCAACCACGGCGGCATCGAACGCGTGCTGGTTTAGGCTCCGGGTGTCAACAGAGATATTGCCAAAACCATGATGGCCGGCCTGTCCGGCCTTTTCCTTTCAGAAAGCGATTCCCATGGCAGGCCTTCAACCCGGCTCCCCGACGCCCACGGCGCTGACGGTTCACAGCCAGTCGCGCGTGCTTGAAATCGCGTTTTCCGACGGCGCCGAGTTCCGGATTCCGTTTGAACTCATGCGCATCTACTCGCCGTCCGCCGAGGTGCAGGGCCACGGCCCGGGCCAGGAGATCCTGCAGACCGGCAAGCGCGAGGTGACGGTGGTCGAACTCGAGCCCATAGGCAACTACGCGGTCAAGCCGGTGTTTTCGGACGGCCATGAGAGCGGGATTTTTTCCTGGGACTACCTCTACCACCTGGGTGCCGAGCAAAACCGTCTCTGGGACGACTACCAGCGTCGCCTGCAAGCCGCCGGTGTGGACCGCGATGCGCCCATGCCCCAGGCCGGCGGGCAGGGCTGCGCCAGCCATTGATGGCGCGAGCCGCGCGAGGCCCTTTGCCGCGCCGCGCCGGGTGGTCAAAGCCCGCATCACGGCACTGTTGTTTTTCCAGCATAAAAGCCTGCAATAAGCCCGCAATGTCCCGCGTCAGCCCAGGGTTGTCGCGGCCATTGCCCGCTTTGCCCTCTAGCATTGACCTATGAGCAGTACCCATTTCGGTTTCGAATCCGTTGACGAGCAGGACAAGGCGCGCCGGGTGCGCGGCGTTTTTGATTCCGTGGCGCCCAAATACGACGTGATGAACGACCTGATGTCCATGGGCCTGCATCGCGCCTGGAAGGCCTACACCGTGCTGGTGGCCAACGTCAAGGAGGGCTACCAGGTGCTGGACATCGCCGGCGGCACGGGCGACCTGGCGTTGGCCTTTGCTCCCAAGGTGGGCAGTACCGGGCGTGTGGTGCACACCGACATCAACGAGGCCATGCTGCGCGAGGGCCGCAACCGGCTGCTGGACGCAGGCGTGAACCTGCCGACGCTGGTTTGCGACGCCGAGCACCTGCCTTTCCCCGACGCGAGTTTCGACGTGGTGACCGTGGCCTTCGGCCTGCGCAACATGACGCACAAGGAAGACGCGCTGCGCGAGATGAACCGCGTGCTCAAGCCCGGCGGCAAGTTGCTGGTGCTCGAATTCTCCAAAGTGGCCAGGCCGCTGGAAAAAATCTACGACTGGTATTCCTTCAAGGTCCTGCCCCGGCTGGGCAAGCTGGTGGCCAATGACGACTCAAGCTACCAGTACCTCGCCGAGTCCATTCGCATGCATCCGGGCCAGGAAGAACTTAAAGCCCTGATGCGTAAAGGTGGTTTCGGCCATGTGGACTATCACAACATGACGGGCGGCGTAGTGGCATTGCATGTTGGAATCAAGTGCTGAAGTGTTGAAGTGTGATTAAGGAGACGATATGAAGATCTGGTCCGCAATTCTTTCCACCGTGCTGGTCACGGCCATGGCCCTGGCAGGCACGTCGGCCGAGGCCAAGCGCCTGGGTGGCGGCAAGTCCTTCGGCAAGCAGTCGTCCAATGTCACGCAACGCGAGGCGGCGCCCGCGGGCGCCGGCTCCGCCACCAATTCCGCCGCCAAGCCGGCAACGCCCGCCGCGGCGCCCGCGCAGGCGCCCAAGCGCCCCTGGGGCGCGATGCTGGGCGGCCTGGCCGCCGGCCTGGGCCTGGCCTGGCTGGCTTCGTCGCTGGGCCTGGGTGGTGCCTTCGGCCAGATCATGCTGTTTGCCCTGCTGGCGCTGGTGGTCATGCTGGTGATCGGCTTTGTCATGCGCAGGCTCAAGGGCGGGGCGGCCAGTGCGCCCGGCGCGGCCTCCGGTCAGGCGCCTTTCGCCTTCCAGGGTGCGGGCAATGCCACCACCCCCAAGAACTACAGCCCCGAAAACGTCGGCAACGATGCCTCCGCGCGCCCCTGGGAGCGCAGCAGCATGGCTTTCGACGCCAACAAATACGACGCGGCCGCGCCCGCTGCGGGCGGCTCCATGATCGGCTCGGCCCTGCTGGGCTCGCAGTCCTGGGGTGTCCCGGCCGGTTTTGACGCCGAAGGCTTCCTCAAGGCCAGCAAGGCCAACTTCGTGACGCTGCAGGATGCCTGGGACCGCTCCGACATCCAGAGCCTGCGCGCCATGATGACCGACGACATGCTCGAGCAGATCAAGACCCAGCTCGCCGACCGCGAATCGCACACCGGCGGCCAGGTCAACAAGACCGAGGTCGTGATGCTGGACGCCCAACTGCTGGGCATCGAGGAACTCAGCGACGTCTACATGGCCAGCGTGGAGTTCTCCGGCATGATCCGCGAAGACGCCTCTGCCGGCGCCAGCCCCTTCCGCGAGGTCTGGAATATGACCAAACCCCGCAACGGCGGCAGCGGCTGGCTAGTGGCTGGAGTCCAAGCTCTCCAGTAATCGGTTGGAAGGCGCGGCTCCCCATTCAAGCAGGGGCCGCAGGCGCAGCGGCCCCTTTTGTGGTGAAAGGGGCAGGGAGAGGCAGCAGGCCACACGAAGTGCGCGACCGTGGGGGCCATGTCAGAATCGGGGACGTATGAATACATCGTCCCCTTTTTCATTTCTGGAATCCATCGCCACCCGTTTTCAGCCTCCCGACTGGGTGGTCGATGAGGGGCAGCAGCGGCTGGTGCTGTTCCTGAACCATGTCCTGATGCAGGAAAAGCAGGCCCAGGACCGCTTGTTGCGGCAAAAGGGGCGTGTGGTGCACCTGCGCTGGGGCTTGTTCTCGATTGACCTGGTGGTCACACCCGCGGGCCTGGTCGACCGGGCCACGCCCGGCGCCACGCCCGGCGCCACGCCGGACCTCACCCTGGCCGTCGCCATCGAGTCGCCGCTCACTGTCGTGCAATCCGTCCTGGCCGGCAAGCCGCCGCCGGTCAAGATCGAAGGCGACGTGCAACTGGCCGCCGAGCTGGGCTGGCTGGCCGAAAACCTGCGCTGGGATGCCGAGGAAGACCTGTCGCGCCTGATCGGCGACGCACCCGCCCACGCGGTGGCCGACGCCGGGCGCCGGCTGTTTGAAGGACTCAAGCAGTTCCTCGCCAGGACACCGCTGGCTCCGGCGCCCACCTCGTCCGGGGTTGCCACACAGGCGGCGCCCGCAAGCCCCGCGGCGGGTGAGGGCGCCCCGACCGCGAAGGCTTCTGCATGACCCGGCTTTTCCGGGGCGTCTTCATCGTCTGGACCGTGCTGCGGTTCGGGCTGGATGAGCTGGTGCTCTCCAGTTTCCAGCGTCCGGGCGTGCGCCTGCTGACGCGCATCGTTTCCGTCGGGCGCAACCTGAAGGCGCCGCGCGGCGAGCGCCTGCGCGAAGCCCTCGAAAGCCTGGGCCCCATCTTCGTCAAGTTCGGCCAGGTGATGTCCACCCGCCGCGACCTGCTGCCGCCCGACATCGCCGACGAGCTGGCCCGCCTGCAGGACAGGGTGCCGCCGTTTGACTCCGCCGTGGCCGTCGCCATCATCGAAAAAGCCTTCGGCCGGCCGCTGGACCGCATTTTTGCGAGCTTTGAGCACACGCCGGTCGCCAGCGCCTCCATCGCCCAGGTGCATTTCGCCACCCTGCCGAACGGGCGCGAGGTGGCCGTCAAGGTGCTCAGGCCCAATATGCTGCCCGCCATCGAGAAAGACCTGGCGCTGATGCACATGATGGCCGGCTGGGTGGAGGGCGCCTCGGCCGACGGCAAGCGCCTCAAACCGCGCGAGGTGGTCGCCGAGTTCGACAAATACCTGCATGACGAGTTGGACCTGCTGCGCGAGGCTGCCAACGCGGCCCAGCTGCGCCGCAACATGCAGGACCTCGACCTGGTCATGATCCCCGAGATGGTCTGGGACTTCTGCATGCCCGACGTGATGGTGATGGAGCGTATGAAGGGCGTTCCCATCAGCCAGGTGCAGCGCCTGCTGGATGCCGGCGTGGACATGAAAAAACTGGCGCGCGACGGCGTCACCATTTTCTTTACCCAGGTGTTCCGTGACGGCTTTTTCCATGCCGACATGCACCCGGGCAATATCCAGGTGAGCCTGGCACCGGGAACTTTCGGCCGTTACATCTCGCTGGACTTCGGCATCGTGGGCACGCTGACCGAGGTCGACAAGGAATACCTGGCGCAGAACTTCAGCGCCTTCTTCCAGCGCGACTACAAGCGGGTGGCCGAGCTGCACCTCGAATCCGGCTGGGTGCCCCCCGAAACCCGGGTCGACGAGCTGGAGGCCGCCATACGCGCCTGCTGCGAACCCTATTTCGACCGGCCGCTGCGGGAAATCTCGCTGGGGCTGGTGCTGATGCGGCTGTTCCAGACATCGCGGCGCTTTCACGTCGAAATCCAGCCCCAGCTGGTGCTGCTGCAAAAAACCCTGCTCAACATCGAAGGCCTGGGGCGCGAACTGGACCCCGACCTGGACCTCTGGAGCACCGCCAAGCCCTTTCTCGAGAAATGGATGCTGGAGCAGGTGGGCCCCGAAAAACTGCTGGCGCAGCTCAAGGCCGAGGCGCCGGCCTATGCCAAGCTGCTGCCGGGCCTGCCGCGCCTCCTGTCCCAGTACCTGAAATCTCCCCCCGGCATCAGCCGGCGCGAGCTTGAAGAATTGCTGCAGGAACAAAAACACACCAACAAGCTCTTGCAAAGCCTGATTTACGGCGGCCTGGGCTTTGTTTTGGGGCTGATCGCCATGCAGCTCATCCTGCGCGTGCGGCTCTTCTAAAGCCGCCGGGAAGGGCCTCAACGGCCTATAATTGAAGGCTTTGCACCCGGGCTACCTTGCCCGGGCAAATTCCCCGGGAATTCCTGGGAATACCCCCTCAAAGCCTTAAGCACTATGCCAATCTACGCCTATAAATGCGAGTCCTGCGGGCATGCCAAGGACGTTCTGCAAAAAATCTCCGATGCGCCGCTCACCGTGTGCCCGAACTGCGGCGCGCCCGCGTTCAAAAAGCAGGTCACGGCCGCGGGTTTCCAGCTCAAGGGCTCGGGCTGGTATGTGACGGATTTTCGCGGCGGCAACAGCACGGGCGTGGCCGCCCCCAAGACTGAGGGCGGCGAAGCCGGCAAGGGCGCGGACAGCAAGCCGGCCGATTCCACGGCCGCCGCGCCGGCAAGCACACCGGCCGCTCCAGCCCCCGCAGCAGCCGCACCCGCCAAGGCTTCGGCCGGCGATGCTTCTTCCAAGTCTTCCTCGTGATGGCTTCCATTCGCCGATGGCTTCTGGCCGGACTGCTGGTGCTGGTGCCCCTGGCGATCACGCTGTGGGTGCTCGACTGGATCGTCGGCACGCTGGACCAGACGCTGCTGATCCTGCCGGGCGCCTGGCACCCCGACAAGCTGCTGGGTTTTCACATCCCCGGCTTCGGTGTGCTGCTCATGCTGCTGATCGTGCTGCTGATGGGCGCCTTCGCCAGCAATTTTTTCGGCAAGAAGCTGGTGCGCTGGGGCAATTCCTTCCTGAGCCGCATCCCCATTGTCCGCTCCATCTATTCGAGCGTGAAGCAGGTCTCCGACACGGTGTTCTCGGAAAACGGCAACGCCTTTCGCAAGGCCCTGCTGGTGCAGTGGCCGCGTGAAGGCGTCTGGACCATAGGTTTTCTCACCGGCACGCCCGGCGGGGACGTGGTCAACCACCTGCAGGGCGACTACCTGAGCGTTTACGTCCCGACCACGCCCAACCCCACCGGCGGCTATTTCGTGATGCTGAAAAAAAGCGACTGCATCGAACTCAAGATGAGCGTCGATGAAGCCCTGACCTACGTGATTTCCATGGGTGTCGTGGTGCCCGCAAAGCCCGTGCCGCTGCCCGCGACCCTGCCCCTGACCCCTCCCCTTTAAACGGCGACAACTGCCCCAAAAGCGCTGAAAGTTCGAGTATTTTTATGGCCATCGTTTCCCAAATGCGTTCCCACTATTGCGGTCTGGTGACCGAGAGCCTCATGGGCCAGACCGTGAGCCTGTGCGGCTGGGTCAACCGCCGGCGCGACCACGGCGGCGTCATCTTCATCGACCTGCGCGACCGCGAAGGTTATGTGCAGGTGGTCTGTGATCCGGACCGCGCCGACATGTTCAAGACCGCCGAAGGCGTGCGCAACGAGTTCTGTGTTCAAGTCAAGGGCGTGGTGCGGGCCCGCCCCGACGGCACCACCAACGACAACCTCAAGAGCGGAAAGATCGAGGTGCTGTGCCACGAGCTGATCGTGCTGAACCCCAGCGTGACGCCGCCCTTCCAGCTCGACGACGACAACCTGTCGGAGACGACGCGCCTCACGCACCGCGTGCTGGACCTGCGCCGCCCCTACATGCAGAACAACCTGATGCTGCGCTACCGCGTGGCCATGGAAACGCGCAAGTTCCTCGACGCCAACGGCTTCATCGACATTGAAACGCCGATGCTGACCAAGAGCACGCCCGAAGGCGCGCGCGACTACCTGGTGCCCAGCCGCGTCAACGAAGGCATGTTCTTCGCGCTGCCGCAAAGCCCGCAGCTGTTCAAGCAGCTGCTCATGGTGTCCGGCTTCGACCGCTACTACCAGATCACCAAGTGCTTTCGCGACGAAGACCTGCGCGCCGACCGCCAGCCCGAATTTACGCAGATCGATATTGAAACCTCCTTCATGGGCGAGCAGGACATCCGCGACCTGTTCCAGGGCATGATCAGCAGCATCTTCAAGACCGTGCTGGACACCGACCTGGGCGAGTTCCCCGTCATGGCCTATGCCGACGCCATGCACCGCTTCGGCTCCGACAAGCCCGACCTGCGCGTGAACCTCGAATTCACCGAGCTGACCGACGTCATGGCCGACGTGGACTTCAAGGTCTTCAGCGCGCCGGCCACGACGGCGGGCGGCCGCGTGGTGGCCCTGCGCGTGCCCGGCGGCTCTGAAATGAGCCGCGGCGAGATCGACGGCTACACCGAGTTCGTCAAGATCTACGGCGCCAAGGGCCTGGCCTGGATCAAGGTCAACGACGCCGCCAAGGGCCGCGAGGGCCTGCAAAGCCCCATCGTCAAGAACATCCACGATGCCGCCATTGCCGAAATCCTCAAGCGCACGGGCGCGCAGAACGGCGACATCATTTTCTTCGGCGCCGACAAGGCCAAGATCGTCAACGACAGCATAGGCGCGCTGCGCCTGAAGGTCGGCCACAGCGACTTCGGCAAAAAGACCGGCCTGTTCACCAAGGGCTGGAAGCCGCTGTGGGTGGTGGACTTTCCGATGTTCGAATTCGACGAGGACGGCCAGCGCTGGAGCGCCGTGCACCATCCCTTCACCGCGCCCAAGGACGGCCATGAGGACTGGATGGACACCGACCCGGGCCGCTGCATCGCCAAGGCCTACGACATGGTGCTCAACGGCTGGGAACTGGGCGGCGGCTCGGTGCGTATCCACCGCGCCGAGGTGCAGAGCAAGGTGTTCAGCGCGCTGAAGATCGGTCCTGAAGAAGCCCAGCAGAAGTTCGGCTTCCTGCTGGACGCGCTGCAGTACGGCGCGCCGCCGCACGGCGGCCTGGCCTTTGGCCTGGACCGCATCGTCACCATGATGACCGGTGCCGAGTCGATCCGCGACGTGATCGCCTTCCCGAAAACCCAGCGCGCGCAGGACTTGCTCACGCATGCGCCCAGCCCGGTGGACGAAAAGCAGTTGCGCGAGCTGCACATCCGCCTGCGCAACCCGGTCTAAACGGCGCGCCGCACGGCCAGCGCGAAAGGGGATGCCTTGAAGCCGTTCAAGATCCCCGAGTCGGTGCTGGTCGTCATCCACACGCCGCAGCGCGAGGTGCTGCTGATAGAGCGCGCCGACAATCCCGGCTTCTGGCAGAGCGTGACGGGGTCCAAGGACGGGGTGGACGAACCCTTGCTGGAGACCGCCATGCGCGAGGTGCTTGAGGAGACGGGCATCGCTGCCGCGCCGGCGCAATTTCGCGACTGGGGCCTCGCCAACGTCTACGAGATCTACCCGGTCTGGCGCCATCGTTACGCGCCCGGCGTGACCCGCAATACCGAGCACGTTTTCAGCCTGTGCCTGCCCGAGGCCCGCGAGGTGAAGCTCAACCCCCGGGAGCACACCGCCTGGCAATGGCTGCCGCACCACGCGGCGGCCGACCTGTGCTTTTCGCCCTCGAATGCCGAGGCGGTGCTGCTGCTGCCGCAATTCATGGCCTGAGCCGTGAGGGCCGCGAGGGCCGCGCGCAGGCGCAACACTTTGTGAGTTGGCGTTTCACAGGATTGGCAAACACCGGCCGCTCGGTTTAAATGGGACGGACCCCACGCCCATCTCTCCATTCGCACAGGGACGAACGCCACCGCCCATGCTGTATCCCCTCCACAAGACCGGCGAGCTGCAACTGCTCCAGGGCGGGCGGGACTTTTTCCCCGCCTTGGTCCAGGCGCTGGACGCGGCGCATAGCTGGGTCCAGCTGGAGTCCTATATTTTCGATTTCCACGGCGCCGGGGCGCAGGTGGCCGAAGCGCTGGTGCGCGCCGCCGGCCGCGGCGTGACGGTGCAGGTGCTGGTGGACGGCATAGGCACCAGCCCGCTGCCGGCCGAATGGCGCGAAAAATTCGCGCAGGCCAAAGTCGACT
Organism: Polaromonas sp. P4_F6; assembly: GCF_056401275.1. NCBI lineage: Bacteria > Pseudomonadati > Pseudomonadota > Betaproteobacteria > Burkholderiales > Comamonadaceae > Polaromonas > Polaromonas sp. P4_F6. Next base: position 258,929 of record NZ_JBFUJQ010000004.1, read on the forward strand.
GGTGCGTCTACTCTCCCCTGGGCACGGGCCTGAGCGGCCTGGGCCTGCTGGTGCCGGAGCGCTGGCGCCGCCTGCACCGCAAGCTGTGTGTCGTCGACCAGCACACGGTGTTTTGCGGCGGCATCAATGTGCTCGACGATTTTTACGACCCCAACCACGGCGAGCTCCAGGCGGCTCGCCTTGATTTCGCCGTGGCCGCCACCGGGCCGCTGGCGCTGGAAGCCGCCGATGCCATGGCGCTGCTGTGGTGGCGCGTGCAGGCAGGCTACAGCGCGCGGCAACGGCACATGAACGCGGCCTGGGAGAAGTTCAAGGCGGCGGGTTACGGCGGGCGCACCGGCGCCACGCTGCCCGCCGCGGGCAGCGGCGCCGGCCCCAGGGCGGCGCTGGTGCTGCGCGACAACCTGCGCAACCGCAGCAGCATAGAGCGCGCCTACCGCAAGGCCATAGGCAAGGCGCACCGAGAGATCATCATCGCCAATGCCTACTTTCTGCCGGGGCGCAAGCTGCGGCGCGCCCTGATAGGGGCCGCGCGGCGCGGCGTGCGCGTCACCTTGCTACTGCAGGGCCGCTACGAGTACTTCATGCAGTACCACGCGGCCCGGCCCGTCTACGGCGTCCTGCTGGCGGCGGGTGTGGAGATCCATGAATACGAGGCCGGCTTTCTGCACGCCAAGGTGGCCGTGGTGGACGGGCACTGGGCCACCGTGGGCTCGTCCAACCTGGACCCCTTGAGCCTGTTGCTGGCCCGTGAAGCCAATGTGGTGGTCGAGGACAAGGCCTTTGCCGAAGGCCTGGCGGGCATTCTGCGCGATGCCATGGTCAAGCACGGGCGGCGTATGGACCCGGCCGCCCACAGCCACCGCCCCCTGGGCCAGCGCCTGCGGGGCTGGGGGGCTTATGCCCTGGTGCGGCTGGCGCTGCTGGTGGCGGGCCAGCGCTATTGAGGCCCTGAAGCCCCAACTTGATCAGATCGCTATTAAATTAATAGCTGCTTGCGCCCGTGCGGAAAGGGTAAAAGGCCAAAGACCCTGTCAAATTCCGGACAAGACGGCGCCGGGGCGGGCTGGTAATATCTGGCATGCTTATGAAATCCGACACGCCCCCCCAGGACGCGACCGGCGAGGGTACGCCCGTTTCCGTCAAGATCCGCGAACGGCTGGCCCTGGCGCGCAAGCGCTTTCACGCCAATGACAACATCGCCCAGTTCATCCAGCCCGGAGAGCTCGAAAAACTGCTGGACGAAGTCGAGGGCAAGATGCAAGGCGTGCTCGACAGCCTGGTGATAGACACCGCCGGCGACCACAACACCAACAACACCGCGCGCCGCGTGGCCAAGATGTACCTCAACGAGGTCTTCAAGGGCCGCTACGTGGCCTCACCCACCATCACCGAGTTCCCCAACGCCGAACACCTCAACGAGCTCATGATCGTCGGGCCCATCACGGTGCGCAGCGCCTGCTCCCACCACTTCTGCCCGGTCATCGGCAAGATCTGGATAGGCGTGCTGCCCAATGAGCACACCAATGTGATCGGCCTGTCCAAATACGCGCGCCTGGCCGAATGGGTCATGGGACGCCCGCAAATCCAGGAAGAGGCCGTGGTGCAGCTGGCCGACCTCATCATGGAAAAAACCCAGCCCGACGGCTTGGCCATCGTGATGGAAGCCAGCCACTACTGCATGGCCTGGCGCGGCGTGAAAGACATGGACAGCAAGATGATCAACTCGGTGATGCGCGGCGTGTTCCTGAAGGACTCGACCCTGCGCCGCGAATTCCTCGCACTGATTCCGCAAAAAGGCTAAGCATGCTCGTACGTTTACTTTACGCAAGCCGCGCGGTCGACACCAGCCCCGAGGCCATCGAGGGCATCCTGTCGCAGTCGCGCCAGCACAATCCGGCCACCGGCATCACCGGCATCCTCTGCTACGGCGGCGGCATCTTTCTGCAGGCCATCGAGGGCGGGCGCATGGCGGTCAGCGACCTGTTCGGCCATATCCAGCACGACGCCCGCCACAAGGACGTGGTGCTGCTGCACTTCGAGGAGATCTCCGAGCGGCGCTTCGGCGGCTGGACCATGGGGCAGGTCAACCTCTCCAAGCTCAACCATTCCATCCTGCTGAAGTATTCCGAGAAGGCCGAGCTCGATCCCTATTCCGTCTCCGGCAAGGTGTCCTACGCGCTGCTCGAAGACCTGATGGCCACCGCCTCCATCTGCGGGCGCGTTTGAGCCTGGCGGCGTCGGCGTGAGGGAGCCTGCATGGCGCCGGTGACCGGATTGCTCCTGGGCTGCGATTTTTCCAGCAGCCCCAGCCGCCGCAAACCCATTGTGATGGCCACCGGCTCCGCGGCCGGCGGCCGCGTGCTGCTCGCCGGCCTGGAGCGCCTCGAGTCGCTGGACGGCTTTGAGCAATGGCTGCGCCGCGAACCCGCCTGGCTGGGCGCTTTTGATTTTCCCTTCGGCTTGCCGCGCGAACTGGTTGAGCAGCTCGGCTGGCCCGGCCATTGGCCGGACCTGATGCTGCACTACGCGGCCCTGAGCCGGCCCGATATCCGCAGCGCTTTTGCCGCCTTCTGCGACGCCCGCCCCGCCGGCCGGAAATTTGCCCACCGCGCCGCCGATGGACCGGCCGGCTCCAGCCCCTCGATGAAATGGGTCAACCCGCCGGTGGCCTATATGCTGCATGCGGGTGTGCCGCGGCTGCTGGCGGCCGGCGTGCACCTGCCCGGCCTGCACGACGGCGACATTCGCCGCGTCGCGCTCGAGGGCTACCCCGGCCTGCTCGCGCGCGAAGTGCTAGGCGGCCGCTCTTACAAAAGCGACGACAAGGCCAAACAGACGCCGGAACGGCTGATTGCGCGCAAGGACCTGATCACCGCGCTGGAAAACGGGCAAACCCGGCTGGGGCTGCGCCTGAAAGTCAGCCATGCCCAGCGCGACACGCTGGCCGATGACGCCAGCGGCGACAGCCTGGATGCCGTGCTGTGCCTGATGCAGGCGGCCTGGGCGCAGCGGCAGGGCGCGCCGCGCTACGGTTTGCCGCTGGAGATGGACCCGCTGGAAGGCTGGATTGTCACGGCCTGACATCCGCACGAAGGAGCAGGGCCGGCCTGTCTGTTTGTCCAGTATATTCAGGGGCCTTTTTTCCGCGCATCACGCGCCCCTTAGTGCCATGTCTTTCCTTTTCCGCGTACTCGTGCTGGCCGCGCTGCTGGGCGCGTGGCTTCCCGTGCAGGCATCTTCCCAAGCCAAGTCCACACCAAGCGCCTGGTCCGGCGTGGTGACTTATGTGGTCGACGGCGACACCGTGAGGGTGCGGCCGCCCGGCGGCGGTAAGCCCGTCAGCGTTCGCATCAGCGGCATAGACGCGCCGGAAATCTGCCAGGCCGGCGGCACCGCCTCCCGCGACGCGCTGATGCGCAAGCTGCTGGGCCAGCGTGTGGCTGTGCACGGGCGGCAGCATGACGACTATGGCCGCCTGCTGGCGAAGATCAGCTTCAAAGGCGAAGACACGGGCCGCTGGATGGTGGCGCAGGGCCTGGCCTGGTCTTACCGCAACCGGGGCAACGCCGGCCCCTATGCCGCGCAGCAGCGGCAGGCCAGGGCCGCGGGGCTGGGAATCTTCGCGCCATCGTATGCCGCACCGCCGGTGTACCCCGCGCAATTCCGCAAGCGGCACGGCAGCTGCCGCTAACACCGGAGCTGCCCCTTGTCCTACGGCTGTTTCAGCCGGTACCGATGTGCGGCAACGGGCCATCTGGCTAGAGTGAATGTGCGCGAACGCCGCTTCGCCACTTTCTTGCGCCCGGCTGCTCAGGCCGAGCCCCTCACATCCCGATAAGGAGCCACCATGATTCCCACCCTTTTGAATCCCTCGCAAGCGGGCCATGCCCCGCGGCCGCTGGCCGTCCTGGTCGCGGCATCCCTGGCGCTGGCCCTGTCGGCCTGCAACAAGCAGGACGAGGGAAAAACCGCCGGCCAGCAACTCGACTCGGCCATTGCGAAAACCGAAGACGCCGCCGCCCGGGCCAAAGCCAAGGCCGAGAGCGAGATGGCCAGTGTGGGCGCCGCGGTGAAAAACGCGACCCAGAGCGCCGAGTCTTCCGGCAAGGACATGGCCGCCAAGGCCGGTGAAAAAATCGACGACCTCACCATCACCACCACCGTCACTGCGGGCTTCGCGAAGGACCCGGACCTGAGCGTGCTCAAGATCAATGTGGACACCCGCGACGGCGCCGTGACCCTCAAGGGCTCCGCGCCCACGTCGGCCGCCCGCGACAAGGCCGCCGACCTGGCCAAGGCGGTCAAGGGCGTCAAATCGGTGGACAACAAACTCGAGGTCAAAGCAGCCGGCTAGAGTCAGAGGCCGCGAGCCTGGACGTGAAAAAGGCAGGCCATGGGAAATCCCATGCCTGCCTTTTGCAGCCACCCTTGCGGTGGCATAGGGCCCAACCGTTTACGGGCGAACGACGATGTCGTTGCGAACGGCCTTGACGTTCTTCACGTTGCGGGCGATGTTTTCAGCCTGGGCCTTTTCCGCGGCGGATTTGGCGAAGCCGGACAGCTGGACGGTGCCGTTGAGCGTTTCCACCTTGATGGAGGAGGCCGCCACGGTCTTGTCCTCGACGAATTTCGCCTTCACGGACGTCGTGATGGCGGCGTCGTCGACGTAGGCGCCGGCAGTTTCCTGGCCACGCCCGACAGCGCAGCCGCTGCCAATGATGGTGATGCCTGCCAGGGCGGCGAATGCAAGTGCGCGAGCGTATTTCATATGGTTTCCTCTTGTGTTGATGTCATGGTTTTGGTGCAGGGTTGAAAAAGCCTGTCTGTGGACGGCACCACGCCCACAGGCCTGCGGTAAGGGTTATGTCTCCAGCCAGTCCCTGAGTTCGTGCGGGCTCGTGCGCGCCGCTTCCAGGCCGGGCTCGCGCGGCTCAGCTTCGGCGCGGGCCGTTGCCGTGGGGTGTCTGGAAATGGCGAGGGGCTTCATGGTGTTCTTTGTGCCTGTTCGTTGTCTTGCGCCGGGCGGGAAAGCAGGGACAGCAGGGCGCCCGAGACCTCCGACGACTTGAGCGTGGCCAGCAGCACGCTGCCCAGGGACACCAGCCGCCAGGGCTTGAAGGCCACGGCCGCGGCGCCCGCCACGGCGGCGATGCCCAGCAGCTGCAGCGGTTTTTCCCTGGCGTACTGGCCGAGCACGGGCCGCGCCAGGTTGAGCGCGGCGCTCACGGGGTGGTGCTGCCACCAGGCGCCCAGCGCGTGTTTGATGAAGCCCCAGCTGCCGCCACTGGCATATGGTGGGCCTTCCTCACCGTGCTGCGCAGACTGTTCCTGCTCATCGTGGGACAGCTTGTCGCGGTTCATATGCCTGACGATGGCCTTGCGGCTGCTGGCCAGCCTTTCCTGCGGCGTGGGCTGGGTGAGTTGGGAGAGGGCGGTCATGGTGTGGTCTGGGTGGCGCTGTTCAGGCGGCCATGCGCAAGGCATGGGCGTCACTGTCGATCTGCGCCTTCAGTTCGGGAAAGCGCTCCGAGGAAAGAGGCTTGCGCGCCCGCAGCATGGCAATGGCCAGGATGGCCAGCGCAATACCCGGCACCACCACCAGCGCCCAGTGAAACTGGTTATGCAGCATCCCCAGCATCACGGCCGTGCCCGCCAGGCCCAGGAAGACGGCGGCCGCCACGACGGCCACCGCCCAGGCCACGACACGCGCCAGCAATTCGGAGCCGGCCTCGGAAGCTTCTTCCTGGAACAGCGCCGCATAGGCCGACAAGTGGTCCACGACCAGGTCGGGCCGCTGCACGATGGTGGAGAAAAGGGGATGGAGCATGGCGGGGTGCTTGTATTGGCCTGTGTCGCGGTGTGGCTCGGTAGCTCTCAGTAGCGGTTCTGCTGGCGGTGGTGGCGTGCCGAGGAAATCAGCAGCGCGACGCCCGCGCCTACCGCGGCGGCGATCAGCACCGAGCGCAGGGGCTGGTCGGCGACATAGCGCGAGGTTGCGCCCGCGGCGTTGGACAGCGAGCGCTGTGCGCGGTCCTTGGCTTCGGCGGCGATGTCCAGGCTCTGGCGTGCCAGGTGCTGGGCCTTGGAGGCCAGCATGTCGACCACAGGGTCGACGCTGCCTCGCAGGTCGCGCACCTTGCTTTCTGCTTTGTCGAGGGCTTCGTTGGCATAGCTGCGGGTGCTGCCCACGGCTTTCTCGGCGGTCTGCAGCAGCTCATCGGAGGCTTGGCGGGCGGTATTGGCGGCGGTCTGGGAATTCATGGCGGTCCTTGGTGGTTTGAGGGGAAGCATTAAAAAGAAGAAGGGAAAACAAAAGCCGTGTCACCGGGTGACGCGGCTCATGCGGGGGAGGCGAAACGCGGGACCGTCAGTTCTTGCGCAACAGGCTGATGACAAAACTCACGACGGCCATCACGGCAAAAATGAAGAACAGGATCTTGGCGATCTCGACGGCGCCGGCCGCGATGCCACCGAAACCGAACACGGCGGCGATCAGCGCGATGACGAGAAAAACGACGGAATAGTGCAACATCTGAGGCTCCTTGCTCCGGGGTGGATGGCCCTTGCTTCGGTTGAAGCGGCCTTGAGCCAAGCTTAGAGAGCGTCCCGCGATGGCCTCATCGGCTGCGGACGTGTGCCTGTGTCAGTTCGAATGGCCACGCCCTGTAGGAGGGGGCCGACATTTTGTTACGCGCTTGCGAGGCTCACGCGCGCGTGCGCGTGTCAGCGCGTCTTCGGCAGCACCGCGGAAATGCGCGTGCCCTCGCCTTCGGCGCTGGTGACGGTGAGGCGGCCGCCCGCGGCTTCCACGCGATGCCGCATGCCGGCCAGTCCGTGGCTGCCCGCGCCCACGCTGCCGACCTTGAAACCCTTGCCGTCGTCCTTGACCTCGACGGTGATGTAGCTGTCGAAGTTATGCAGGCTGATCTCGGCCTGCTTGGCTTCCGCGTATTTGCCGATGTTGGTCAGCGACTCCTGCACCAGGCGGTAGACGGTCAGTTGCGCGGAGCCGCCGAGTTCGACGGGCTCCAGGTCGGTGGTGATGGCCAGGCCCGAGCGTTCCTCGAACTCACGTCCCAGGATTTCGAGCGAGGCCACCAGGCCCAGGTGCGACAGCGAGGACGGGCGCAGGTCTTCCACGATGCGCCGCTTGAGCGCGATGCCGCTGTTGAGCGTGTTGGTCAGGTGCGTAAGCCTCTCCACCGCTTCCGGCATGCTGCCCGCCAGGCGCGACTTCAAACGCGCCACATCGAGCTTGGCCGCGGTCAGCAGCGCGCCCAGTTCGTCGTGCAGTTCGCGCGCCAGGTGGCCGCGTTCGTCCTCGCGCACATTCTGCAGGTGGGTGGCCAGTTCGGCCAGGTTGGCGGTGCGCTCACGCACCTGCACTTCGAGGAAGTCGCGCTCGCGCTGCAGGGATTCCTGCTCGCGCCGGCCCGAAGCCAGCAAGGCCTTGGTCTGCAGCAGGTACATGTAGAAGGCCAGCAAACCCGCCAGCGCCACGGTGGCCACCCCGATGCGCGACAGCTGCAGCGAGCGCCGGATCTGCTCCTGCCCCTGCTCCATTTTGCTGACGCTGCCGGCCGCCAGCCTGGCGGACTGCTCGCGGATGGCCTCCATGTGTTCCTTGCCGACGTCCGTGGTCAGCACGAACTTCCAGGCGTCCTCATTGCCCTCCTTGCGCATGCGAACGCTCAGGTCCATTTCGGCCAGCTTGCGGGAAACGTGCCGCGACATCTGGCCGAACTCCGCCAGCTGCTCCCGGTAGGGCGTGAACAGCTGGCGCAGCGTGTCCAGGTTGTGGTCGATGTCGGCCAGCGCGGCGTTGTAGGGCTCCAGGTAGCGCGCGTCGCCCGTCAGCAGGTAGCCCCGCTGGCCGGTTTCCGCGTCCAGCATGTGCTGCAGCAGCTTGTTGATGGCGCCGCGGGTCTGCTGCGCCTCTTCAATGCTGGCCGCCGCTTCGGTAGACTTGCGGAAACTCGCCTCATTGATGAAGATGAGGAAGGCGGCGGCCAACACCGCCAAAGGCAGGCTGATGGCCATTCTGGGTATCGCAAATGCTTTCACGGCAAACTCCGTTTGGTACTTCGGTGAAGAATTCGTCAATAATGGGTGCTGAAAATTAAAGCAGGCGCCAGTTCAAGGCTTCTCTTTTCACGGCGTTGCCGGCTTGCAGCTTTATAGGAAGACAGCGACATGATCAAAATCGGAATTGTGGACGACCACGCCATTGTGCGTTCGGGGCTCAAGCAGTTTTTCTCGGACCAGGTTGACTTGCGCGTCGTCGGCGAGGCCGGCAGCGGCCGTGAGGCCATTGACCTGGTTCGCAATGTCGAACTCGACATCCTCGTCATGGACTTGTCCATGCCGGGCCAAAGCGGCATTGACGCGCTGGCCATGATCCGCGCAAAGGCGCCCGATGTCGGCATTCTCATCCTCAGCGGCTACCCCGAGGAGCACTATGCGGTCAACCTGATCCGCCAGGGCGCCAGCGGCTACCTCAACAAGGAGTGCGACCCTTCCGAGATTGTCGACGCGATCCGCGTGATCTCGCTGGGCAAGCGCTACATCACCCCGGCGGTGGCGGAGCTGCTGGCGCAGCAGCTGAACCGGCCCAACGACGTGGCTTCGCACGAGCAGCTGTCCGAGCGGGAGTTCCAGGTGTTCCTGAAACTGGCCAAGGGCGAGACGGCGGGCGACATCGCCAAGGCGCTGTCGCTGAGCGTGAAAACGGTGAGCACCTACCGCACCCGCGTGATGGAAAAGATGAGCCTTTCCTCGAATAGCGACCTGACCTACTACGCGCTCAAGAACAAGCTGATTGATTGAGTTCAATCGGCGGCGGCGCTCTGCTGGATGCAATAGTCCACCAGGGCGTCGATCTCGTTGGATTTGTCGAACACCGCGTCGACGCCGAGTTGCGTGCAGCGCTGGCGGATGTCGGCGGTGGCATAGTTGCTCAGGACCACGACTTTCTGCCGTGAAGGGCGGTCCCTGCAGGCGGCCAGCACGCCCAGCCCGCTTCCTTGTTTGAGAAACAGGTCAACAATCGCCAGGTCCCAGTCCTCGCTGTTTTCCGCCAGCCAGGCCTTGCCTTCGTTTTCGGTTTCTGCGGTTCCCACGGCATCAATGCGTGCCAACTCCTCCAGCGTTCCGATCAGATTTTCGCGAATGGTCGGATTGTCTTCTACGATGTACGTTTTCAGTCTCACTGCTCAGGTCCAGGTGGGAGGCCGCGTGGCTTTCGAAGTATTACGAAAGTCCCAAAAATGCGAATGTCTCTTGTTTCCTAATGTATCTTCAACCCAGGCCCATTCTGCCAGCGGCCAAGGCCAGCACTTGTAGGAGGCCGCCTACGGCTGCATTGCTTGTGCGCCGCAGCCACACTACGCGGGCTGTAGGTACATGCCCACAGGGTGTCATGGCGCCTGCCGACTGCCTCATTCCGCAATCCGGCCGATAGTGGAATGCAGGGCTAAACGGAGCCCCGCGCCCCGGCGCTTCCACACCTTCCCCGCCACCCGCGCGGCAAGCCCGGCCTTCCGCCTCCTTGACGGGCCCCATCCTCCATGCCACTCATGAACACTCCCCAGTCCGCGCCGGTCCTCTGGCGACGGTGGCTTGCCGGTATCGCCGCCGTGCTGCTTGCCCTGGTGCTGGTACTGGTGTTTTTCCCATGGGACATGCTGCGCGGCCCCATCAACCGCCATATTTCCGACCAGTTGGGACGGCGCTTTGAAATCACCCGGCATCTGTCGGTGCACCTGGGGCGCACCGTCACGGTCAGGGCCGACGGTGTGGAGTTTGCCAACCCCGAGTGGGCCAGCAAGCCTTACCTGGTCAAGGCGGAGGCGGCCGAATTCGACATCAGGCTGCTGCCGCTGCTGCTGGGCAAGGTCGTGTTGCCGCGCATCGCGCTGACGGCACCGGAAATAGGGCTGCAGATGGAGCCCGATGGACGCCGGACCTGGGCGCTGGCGCGCGACACCTCCGATGAGGGTGCCATTCCGCGCATCGATGCCTTGCTGATAGACGGCGGCAGCGTGGACTACCGGGCGGCGGCGCAGGGCGCCAACATCCACGTCGATTTTTCGCTCGCCCAGGAGGCGGCCGGCCAGTTGCCGCTGAGCTACAAGGCCACGGGCAAATGGAAGAACGAGGCCTTCAGCGCCAACGGGCGCACCGGCGGCGTCCTGCAGCTGAGCAAGGACGTGGAGGCACCGTTCCCGATAGAAGTGAATGCGGTGGCCGGCAAGACCAGCCTGAAGGCCAAGGGCAGCATCGCCAACCTCGCGGACCTTGCCGGGGTGGATGCCAGCTTTGACCTGCAGGGCCGCAACCTCGAGGAACTCTACAAGCTGCTGGGCGTGGTGCTGCCGTCCACGCCGCCTTACAAATTGCGCGGCAAACTCGCCAAGCACGGCAAGGTCTGGGCTGCCAGCCAGATTCAGGGACGCCTGGGCAGCTCGGACCTCAGCGGCGCGCTCAGTTTTGACCCCTCCGCGCCGGTGCCCTTGCTGACCGGCAAGGTGCAGTCAAAACTGCTGGACTTCGCCGACCTGGCGCCGGTGATCGGGCTGGCCCCGCCGGCGGGGCCCACTCCCACGAATGCCGTGGCCGCCAAGGCCGAGCCCGCGCCGGTCAAGACAGGCAAAACGGGCAACGCCTCGCGCAAAGTTTTGCCCGTCGCGACACTGGACATTACCCGGCTTAAAGCCATGAACGCCGACGTGGTGTATTCGGCCGCCGACATCCGGCATGTGCAGGTGCTGCCGCTGGACAAGGGCAGCGTGCACGTCAAGCTGACGGGCGGTGTCCTGCAACTCGAGCCGATATCGCTGGGCATCGCGGGCGGCACGGTGGCCGGCGCCATACGCATAGATTCGAATGAGGTACCGGCGCTTTTTGCGGCGCGGCTGGACCTGCGCGGCGTGCAGCTCAACCAGCTTTTCCCCGCGGTGCAAACCACCAAAAGCAGCCTGGGCAAAATCAGCGGCCAGTTCGACTTGAAGGGGCGCGGCAACTCGCTGGCGCAGATGCTGGGCACGTCTTCCGGTGATGTGGCCGTCCTGATGGGCAAAGGCGAGATCAGCAACATCCTGCTCGAATTCATGGGCCTGGATGGCGGCGAGATCATCAAGTTCCTGGTGCGCGGCGACCGCAATGTGCAGCTGCGCTGCGCGGCTGTCGCCTTTGAAGTCAAGCAGGGGCTGATGAGCAGCAAAACCATCGTGCTGGACACTTCCGACACGGTGATCAACGGACGCGGCAACATCAGCCTAGCCGATGAAACCCTGGACCTGGTCCTGGAGCCGGCTCCCAAGGACCACAGCATCCTGAGCTTGAGGTCGCCCTTGAAAATCGGTGGTACTTTCGCGGCCCCGTCGGCCGGTCCCGACAAGGGCGCACTGGCCGGGCGGGCCGGCATCGCGCTCGCGCTGGGTATGATCAATCCTTTGCTGGCCCTGGCCGCCACGATAGAAACCGGGCCGGGCCAGGACGAGAACTGCGCGGCGATCCTGAAACAGGCCGCCGCATCGAGCGCTGGCTCGCGCATCCCGGCGGCTGCCGTCAAATAAAAGGTCAGCGGTGAATGCCGCCGCAGACCGCGCAAGCGGTGTTGCGCGCCAGTTTCATCTCGCTCCATTCCATGCGCCTGGCGTCCAGCATCAACAGGCGCCCGGTGAGCGCCTCGCCCACGCCGCACAGCAGCTTCAGGGCTTCGGCCGCCTGCGTGCTGCCGATGATGCCGACCAGCGGCGCGAACACGCCCATGGTGGCGCACAAGGCTTCTTCCATCAGCTCCGATTCGGGGAACACACAGGCATAGCAGGGCGACTGCGCATGGCCCGCGTCAAACACCGCGACCTGGCCGTCAAAGCGGATGGCCGCGCCCGAGACCAGCGGCTTGCGGTGTTTCACGCAGGCGCGGTTGATCGCGTGGCGGGTCGCGAAGTTGTCGGTGCAGTCGAGCACCAGGTCGGCCTGGGCTACCAGGTCATCCAGCAGCGCGCCCTCGGCCCGCTGCGTGACGGGCGTGACCGTCACGTCGGGATTGATCGCCGCGATGGCCTGCCGGGCGGATTCGGCCTTGAATTCGCCGATGCGGTCCAGGGTGTGGGCGACTTGCCGCTGCAGGTTGGTGGCCTCGACACGGTCATGGTCGGCGATGGTGATGTGGCCGACGCCGGCGCTGCCCAGGTAAAGCGCGACCGGCGAGCCCAGTCCGCCGGCCCCGACGATGAGCACATGCGCTTTCAGGAGCCTGTCCTGGCCTTCGATGCCGATGTCGTCGAGCAGGATGTGCCGGGAATAACGAAGCAGCTGGTCGTCGTTCATGAAAGGAAAGGAGTCCGCCGCGGGGGAGGGCGGCCTCGATGGAACAGGAGTGCGAAAAACCGGCCAGGGGAAACCGGGAAAGGCCGGTTATCCCGGCACTCTCCCGTCACGGCCTCAGTTCTCTTTTTTCTCGTTCTTGGGTTCCACCACGGCGGTCTTGCTGACCAGCACGGGACGTCCCTTGAGCTGGTTGATCGCCTGGGCCAGCTGGAAGTCCTTGTCGCTGCCCAGTTCGGGCGGGCGGCGCTGCTCCGGCGTCTTCTTGGCTTCTTCCTCGAGGCGCTTGAGTGCTATCTCGCGGGCTTTTTCGCGATTGGCATCCTTGACCTCGGCGCCCTGGCCGCTGTTGAGGTGTTTCTCCAGGTCGGCTTCGCGGGTGCGCAGGGCGGCGAACGGGCTGCCTTCGGCGGTTTCGTCCACCATCACGTCGGGCACGATGCCGCGCGCCTGGATGGATTTGCCGCTGGGGGTGTAGTAGCGCGCCGTGGTGAGCTTCAGGCCCGTGTCGGGGCCCAGCGGCCGCACGGTTTGCACCGAGCCCTTGCCGAAGGTCTGCGTGCCCATGATGGTGGCGCGCTTGTAGTCCTGCAGCGCGCCGGCGACGATTTCGCTGGCCGAGGCTGAGCCTTCATTGACCAGCACCACCAGCGGCACGTTCTTCAGGGCTGCGGGCAGGCGCTTGAGCGGATCGGCGCCGTTGCGGCGCTGGTAGAACTCGGGCGAGGCCTTGTAGGTGAACTTGCTTTCGGCGAGCTGGCCGTTGGTCGACACCACGGTGACGTTATCAGGCAGGAAAACGGCCGACACCGCGACGGCGGCGTCCAGCAGGCCGCCCGGGTCGTTGCGCAAATCGAGCACCAGGCCCTTGAGGTTGGGCTCCTGCTTGTAGATCTGCTCGAGCTTGGTCACGAAATCCTCGACCGTGCGCTCCTGGAACTGGCTCAGGCGTACCCAGGCGTAACCGGGCTCCACCACCTTGCTGCGAACCGACTGGGTGCGGATTTCCTCGCGCGTGATGGTGACCGGGAAGGTGCGGTTTTCGTCCTTGCGGAAGATCGTCAGCAACACCTTGGTTTTGGGCTCGCCGCGCATTTTCTTGACGGCTTCATTGAGCGTCAGGCCCTTGACCGCCGTGTCGTCGATGCGAGTGATCAGGTCGTTGGGCTTGAGGCCGGCGCGGTCGGCGGGCGAGCCTTCGATGGGCGAAACCACCTTGACCAGGCCGTCTTCCTGGCTGATTTCGATGCCGACACCGACAAAGCGGCCGGTCGTGCCTTCGCGGAATTCCTTGTAGGACTTCTTGTCGAAATAGACCGAGTGCGGGTCCAGGCTGGCCACCATGCCGGAAATGGCGTCGGTGATGAGCTTTTTCTCGTCCACCGGCTCGACGTAATCGGTCTTGACCATGCCGAAAACCGCGGCCAGCTGCTGCAGCTCTTCGAGTGGCAGGGGGGCGATGCCCGCGCGGGCCACCGCCTGCAGCTGTACCGTGGTGAGAGCTCCCGCCACGGCGCCGATTGAAATCCAGCCTGCTATCTTGAGCTTTTGACCCATAAAAAATACCTTCGTAAGCCGTTGGGAAACCCTTGTTCCCCCCGTGGGAAGCAATATACACCTTGGAGAAAGGCCGGAGCCTCCAGTTCCACCCTAGCCAGGGCGCGGCGCGAAAAAAGAAGCGAAACGGTCGGCTATTTACAGGACTTTTACAAAAATCCGGACGGGTAAACCCCTGTGCGGGATCAGGCTTTTCCCTGGGCGCCCACCGCGGCGGCGGCTTTGGCCGCGGCCTCGCTGTCGCCCAGGTAGAAGTGGCGCAGGGGTTTGAGGCTGGCGTCCAGCTCATAGACCAGCGGAATGCCGTTGGGGATGTTGAGCCCCACGATGTCGCTGTCGGAGATGTTGTCCAGGTATTTCACCAGCGCGCGTATGGAGTTGCCGTGCGCCGCGACCACGATGCGCTTGCCGGCCTTGATGGCGGGCGCCATGGATTCGTTCCAGAAGGGCAGCACGCGCTCCACCGTGTCCTTGAGGCACTCGGTCAGCGGCACCTGGCCGGGCTGAAGCTTGGCGTAGCGCGGGTCATCGCGTTCGCCGCGCGGGTCGTTCGCATCCAGCGGCGGCGGCGGGGTGTCGTAGCTGCGGCGCCAGACCAGCACCTGCTCGTCGCCGAATTTTTTCGCGGTTTCGGCCTTGTTCAGCCCCTGCAGGGCGCCATAGTGCCGCTCGTTGAGGCGCCAGCTGTGCACCACGGGCAGCCAGGTACGGTCCATTTCGTCCAGCGTGTGCCACAGCGTGCGGGTCGCCCGCTTGAGCACGCTGGTGTAGGCCAGGTCGAACTCGTAGCCCTCGCTTTTGAGCAGCCTGCCGGCGTTTTTGGCCTGTTCAATGCCGGTTTCCGTGAGGTCCACGTCGGTCCAGCCGGTGAAGCGGTTTTCAAGGTTCCAGGTCGATTCGCCGTGGCGTATGAGCACGAGTTTGTACATGGTCAGGAGGGGTGGGGAGTGGAAAAAAGGGGAAATTAAAGGGAATTGGGGGGCTGCCGGGCGGGGCGCTTTCTCCCTCCATTCTAAAATCACGGGTTAGCTGAAAAATACACAAAGGGTTTACCGTGAAATTTCTGATCGATAACTGGATGCTGATTTCGATAGCACTCGCCTCGGGCGGCATGCTGGTTTGGCCCATGATTTCCGGCGCGATGAACGCCGGCGCGCTGACCGCCAGCGGCGCGGTGCAGCTGATCAACCGCGAAAAAGCGGTGGTCGTGGATGTCAGCGAAGCGGATGAATTTGCCGCCGGCCACGTCACGGGCGCCAAAAACGTGCCTTTCGGCGAGCTGGAAGAGAAATTGCCCCTGGCGGTCAAGAACAAAGGCCTGCCCTTGATCCTGGTGTGCGCCACCGGCGCGCGCGCCGGCCGTGCCGTCGCCGTGGCCAAAAAGCTCGGTTACGAGCAAGCCCAATCGCTGGGCGGCGGGCTCAAAGCCTGGAAAGAGGCTAACCTTCCCCTGGAAAAGGCCTGAACCAGGCTTGGCCGGGCAAAGCAGGCATGAAACCTGCCTCTCCCGGCAAGTCCTGATTCATCCACTTTTCCCGCGCCCCGCCCCCGCCGGCGCGATCCGGAGACACCATGCAAACCGTCAAGATCTACACCACCGGCACCTGCCCTTACTGCATCCAGGCCAAACAACTGCTCAAACAGCGCGGCGTCACCGAACTCGATGAAATCCGCGTCGACATGGTGCCCGGCGAACGCCAGAAGATGATGGACATCACCGGCCGGCGCACGGTGCCGCAGATCTTCATCGGCGAGACCCATGTGGGCGGCTGCGACGACCTGATGGCTCTCGACGGCCGCGGTGGCCTCATGCCTCTCCTGAATAATCCAGCCTGAATTTTTGAGGCAGGAATTGCCTGAGATAATGCGCGCTGGCCGCCGGCCCGCCGGCGCATCGATTCCCTCCCAGCACCCGAAAGAACACCATGGCTGAAGCCAATCTTGACCCCGTATTCCAGATCCAGCGCGTTTACCTTAAGGACGTGTCGCTGGAGCAGCCCAATTCCCCCGAAATCCTGCTGAACCAGGAACAGCCCAGCGTGGACATCCAGCTGGGCGTGGGCGCCACGCCCATCGCCGAAGGCCTGTTCGAAGTCGCCGTGACGGCCACCGTGCAGACCAAGATCGCCGACAAGACGGTGTTCCTGGTGGAGGCCAAGCAGGCCGGCATTTTTGAAATCCGCAATGTGCCGCCCGAACAGCTGGGCGCCATCCTGGGCATCGCCTGCCCGCAAATCGTCTACCCCTACCTGCGCGGCAACGTGGCCGACGTGATCCAGCGCGGCGGTTTCCCGCCCGTGCACATGGCCGAAATCAACTTCCAGGCCATGTACGAGCAGCAGCAGGCGGAAGCCGCAGCTGCCACGCCGGCCCCGTCCCAGATCATCGTCTGAGGGCCCGCCGGGATGCTCCCGGCCGCCTCATGATGTCCGCGTGACACCCTCATGAAAATACTGGTCATAGGCGCGGGTGCCTGGGGCACGGCGCTGGCCGTGAGCAGCGCCTCGCGCCACCAGGTGACTTTGTGGGTGCGTGATGCCGCGCAACTCGCCGGCCTGCGCTCCGGGCGCGTCAATGCCCGTTACCTGCCCGGCATCGCCTTGCCCGCCGCCCTGGCGCTGCAGGGCGGCGATACGCCGCTGGCCCAGGCGCTGGCCGGGCGAGACCTCATCATCCTCGCGACGCCGGTGTCGGCTGCCCGCGGCATGCTGCACAGCCTGCGGGATGCCGGCGCGCCCGTGGCCTGGCTCAGCAAGGGCTTTGAGGCCCCGGTGGCCGCCGCAGCTTCGCCTTTTGGCTTGATGGTCCACGAAATACGCGCGCAGGCCGCTCCCAGCTTGAGGGCCGGTGTGCTCAGCGGCCCGAGTTTTGCGCTCGAAGTCGCGCGCGGCCAGCCGACGGCGCTGGTCGCCGCCAGCGAACATGCCGAGGTGCGCGACGCGCTGGTCGCCGCCTTCCACGGCGCCACGCTGCGCGTCTACGCCAATGACGACGTTGTGGGCGTGGAAGTGGGTGGCGCCGTCAAGAACGTGCTGGCCATCGCCACCGGCCTGTGCGACGGCCTGCAGCTGGGGCTGAACGCCCGCGCCGCCCTTATCACGCGCGGCCTGGCCGAAATGACGCGCCTGGGCGTGGCCCTGGGCGCGCGCGCCGAAACCTTCACCGGCCTGTCGGGCCTGGGCGACCTGGTGCTCACGGCCACCGGCGACCTGAGCCGCAACCGCAAGGTCGGCCTGCTGCTGGCCCAGGGCCAGACCCTGGCGCAGGCGGTGGCCTCGCTGGGCCATGTCGCCGAAGGTGTGTACTGCGCCCGCACCGTGGTGCAGCGCGCCGCCGGCCTGGGCGTGGAGATGCCCATCGCCCAGAGCGTGGTGGCCTTGCTCGATGGCAAGCTCAAACCCGCCGAGGCGGTGGCGATGCTGATGGGCCGCGGGCCTACCGCTGAGCTGGCCTGAATCCCGCGTCGCGCCGGGACGCGGCTACTTGCGTAAATGCAGCGTCACCAGCAGCGACGAGTCCCGCACCGCCGTGAGCCCGTGCGGCACGCCGCCGGCCAGCCAGAGCAACTGGCCGGCTTTCATGGGCTGGGTCTGGCCGTTCGCGGTGAACGCCACTTCGCCTTCCAGGCATTGCACGGTGATCTCACCTTTGACCTGGTGCGAGGGAACGGTCTTGCCGGCCGGAACGATGAGGCGCATGACCTCCAGTTCCTCGCTTTTGAACAGCGCGACGGTGCGGCCCTCGGAGAGCTTGCCCGCCAGCGGCTGGACGTCAACGAGCTGCCCGGATGCGGCGTGGGGAATGGCCATGGCGAAACTCCTGGGAACGTGGGGGCTATGGAACTTTATACCCCAAGGCGGGCCTTGCCCGTCCGCGCGTTTGACCTGATCAGGCTGGCGCAACCGTCCCGGGAACCGCCTTGTTGTAGTACAGAAAGACCTCGTCGCGCACCCAGCCCAAGGATTCATACAAGGCCTGCGCCTTGTGGTTGGTCCTGGCGGTGCTGAGGTCCAGCCGCGCGAAGCCGTTTTGCTGCGCGTGCGCATGGGCCGCCTGCATCAGCGCGCGGCCGGCGCCGGTCTGGCGCGCTTCGGGTGCCACAAAAAGGTCGTAAAGCGTGCAGATCGGCTGGGCGATCACCGAGCAGAAGCTGGGGTAGAGCTGGCAGAAACCCACCAGGGTGTGCGGCGCGTCCACGGCTTGCGCGACCAGGATCACCGACTCCTGCCTGCGCATGCGCTCGCCTATGAAGTGCAGTGCCAGTCCAGCATCGGCGGGCTGCTCGTAAAACTGCCGGTAGGCGTCAAACAGCGCGGCCACCGCCGCCAGGTCGGCCGGGGTGGCCAGCCGTATGGACAACGTGCTCACGCGAGCGGCTTTTCCATGAAGACGCTCAAGGGGTCGGGCGCATAGGCGCCAAACGGCTCCCGCGCCACATAACCGAGCTTGGCATAAAGGCCCAGCGCTTCGGGTTGGTGGATGCCGGTTTCCAGCCGGGCCAGGCCCACGCCGCCGGCCTTGAGGTGGGACTCCAGCGTCTGCATGATGGCTTTGGACAGCCCCTTGCCGCGGTGCGCATCCAGCACAAAGACGCGCTTGATTTCGCCGTAAGTCCCGTCGTCGTCCAGCGTCTTGACCGCGCCGCAGCCCACCAGCGCGCCGTCGAGGTGGGCGCCCACAAACAGCACATGGGGCTGGCGCAGCGCCTCCGCGCTTTCCAGGTGGTTGCTTTCAGCGGGGTAGAGCGCGGCCATATAAGCGTCGGATCGCGCGAGCAATGATTGCGCTTCGGGCGACAGCGGGTCGACGGGTTTGATGTGCATCGCCGGCCTAGATTTCCAGATTGTCGATCAGCCGCGTGCTGCCCAGCTTGGCCGCACCCAGCACCACCAGCGGCTCACCCGCCAGCGGGCCCTGGGGCGCCAGCAGGTCGGCGCGGCGGCGCACGGTGAGGTAGTCGGGTTTCCAGCCGCGGCGCGCCAGCGCCTGCATGGCCTGGGCTTCCAGCGCGGGCAGGTCGGGCGTGCCGGCGGCGCGGGCGGCTTCGCCCAGCGCGCGTATGGCTTTGGACAGCTCCACGGCCTCGGCGCGTTCGGCCGCGCTCAGGTAGCCGTTGCGCGAGGACAGCGCCAGGCCGTCCTCGGCGCGCTGGGTCTCGCCGGCCAGGATCTCGATGGGCAGCGCGAACTGCTGCACCATGCGGCGCACCACCATGACCTGCTGGTAGTCCTTCTTGCCGAAAGCCGCCACGCCGGTGGGCATGCCGGCGAACACGCAGGAAAACAGCTTGAGCACCACGGTGCTGACGCCGATGAAAAAGCCGGGCCGGAAATGGCCTTCCAGGATGTCGCTCAAATCCGTGGCCGGGTGCACCTTGTAGGTCTGCGGCTCGGGATACAGGTGTTTTTCGAGCGGCGCAAACAGCACATTGCAGCCGGCGGCCTTCAGGCGTTCGGCGTCGGCGTCCAGGGTGCGCGGGTAGCTGTCGAAATCCTCATGCGGCGCGAACTGCAGCCGGTTCACGAAGATGCTGGAGACGCTCACGTCGCCCAATGGCTTGGCCTGTTTGACGAGCGCGATGTGGCCGTCGTGCAGATTGCCCATGGTGGGCACAAAGGCCGGGCGCTTGTAGGGGCTCAAGGCCTCGCGCAGTTCGGGGATGGTGTGGACGATCTGCATCATGTCTCCAGAAAGGGGTGGCGCAAGGGAGAGGGGCTCACCAGGCGTGGGTGGCGTTCACCGGAAAGCTGCCGTCCTTGACGGCACGCACATAGGCTTCCATGGCGCCGCGCACGCTGGCCGTCTTGTTGTCCGCACCTTCCATGAAGTTGCGCACGAACTTCGGCATCTTGCCCAGGTTCATGCCCAGCATGTCGTGCAGCACCAGCACCTGGCCGGCCGTGCCACTGCCCGCGCCTATGCCTATGGTGGCGCAGTGCGTCAGCTCTTTTGTCAGTTCGGCCGACAGGGCCGCGGGCACCATCTCCAGTACCATCATGGCGGCGCCGGCGTCCTGCAGCTCGTGGGCCTGGCGCTTGAGCGTGGCGGCGGCTTCCTCGCCCTTGCCCTGCACGCGGTAGCCGCCCAGTGCATGCACGGTCTGCGGTGTGAGGCCCAGGTGGGCGCAGACGGGAATGCCGCGTTCGACCAGGAAGCGCACGGTTTCGGCCGTCCAGCCGCCGCCTTCGAGCTTGACCATGTGGGCGCCGGCCTGCATCAGCACCACGGCGCTGCGCAAGGCCTGCTCTTTGGATTCGTGGTAGCTGCCGAAGGGCAGGTCGCCTATCAGCCAGGCCGTGGCCTGCGAACGGCGCAGGCCGTTGGCCACACATTCGGTGTGGTGGCGCATGGTCTCCAGCGTCACGCCGACGGTACTGGTCAGGCCCTGGCAGACCATGCCCAGCGAGTCGCCCACCAGGATGCACTCCACGCCCGCCGCGTCGGCCACGGCCGCGAAGGTCGCGTCGTAGGCCGTCAGCATGGCGATCTTTTCGCCGTGCGCCTGCATTTCGCGCAGGCGTGGCAGGCTCACCGGCTTGCGCGCCGACGGCGTGGAGGAGGGCGGCAGCGTGCCGTAGGGCGTGACCGAGGTGTTGGAAGGGGAGGTCATGGCAGCGATCCGGAATTTAGCGAGAGTCTAACCAGCTTCACCGTGCTTTTTTACGCGCGGTTTAGAGAGCCCAGACAAGCAGTGCGTGTTAGCGCGTTTCGGGTGCGGAGCGGCTCATGCCCAGGCGTTCGAGCAGCTTCACGTCGGCCTCGGTGTCGGGGTTGCCGGTGGTCAGCAGCTTGTCGCCGTAAAAAATCGAATTGGCGCCGGCCAGGAAGCACAGGGCCTGCACGCCGTCGCCCATTTGCTGGCGGCCGGCCGACAGGCGCACGCGCGCGGTCGGCATGGTGATGCGCGCCACGGCAATCGTGCGCACGAACTCAAACGGGTCCAGGTCGGCCTGGTTCGCCAGCGGCGTGCCTTCGACCTTCACCAGGTTGTTGATGGGCACCGACTCGGGGTAGGGCGTGAGGTTGGCGAGTTCGGCCACCAGGCCGGCGCGCTGGCGGCGCGTTTCGCCCATGCCGACAATGCCGCCGCAGCAGACCTTGACGCCGGCGCTGCGCACGCGCGCCAGCGTGTCCAGGCGATCCTGGTAGTCGCGCGTGGTGATGATGTCGCCGTAAAAATCGGGCGCGCTGTCGAGGTTGTGGTTGTAGTAGTCCAGGCCCGCGCTTTGCAGGGTCTGCGCATGGCCGTCTTCCAGCATGCCCAGGGTGGCGCAGGTCTCCAGGCCCAGGGCTTTGACGGTACGCACGAGTTCGGCGACTTTTTCGATGTCGCGGTCCTTGGGCGAGCGCCAGGCCGCTCCCATGCAAAAGCGCGTGGCGCCTGCCGCCTGGGCGCGCTGCGCGGCGGCCAGCACCTCGGCCGGCTCCATGAGCTTGCTGGCTTCCACGCCGGTGTCGTAGCGGGCGGCCTGCGGGCAGTAGCCGCAGTCTTCGGCGCAGCCGCCGGTCTTGACGGACAGCAAGGTGGCGAACTCGACACGCGTCGGGTCGAAGTTTTCACGGTGCACGGTTTGCGCGCGGTGCATCAATTCAGGGAAGGGCAGGTTGAACAGCGCCTCGATGGCATCCACGCTCCAGCGCTGGTCGCCGGCGGGGGCTGGCTCAGCCTTGGGCCGGGGGCGGTGCAAGGTAACGGTTTGTTCTGCAACGTGGGACATGGTTCTTCCTTCCAGGGGGTGGTTTTGGAGTCTAGCTGAAGAGATTTTGGAGTGATTAGGTGGCCTGCCTGGCCAGCGCGGCCAGGGCCTCAACCAGCTGGTCGACGTCGGCTTCGCTGTGCGCGGCCGACAGCGCGATGCGCAGCCTCGCCGTGCCTTCGGGCACGGTGGGCGGGCGTATCGCCGGCACCCAGATGCCGCGCGCGCGCAGGCCCTCCATCACGGCCAGGGCCTGGTCGTTGGCGCCTATCAGCAGCGGCTGGATGGCGGTCTGCGAGTGCGACAGCTGCCAGTCGCTGCCTTCAAGGCCTGTTGCAAGGCCGCCGCGCAGGCGTGCGATCAGGCGCTGCAAATGCGCACGCCGCCACTCGTCCTGCTCAATGACCATCAGGCTGGCGCGTAGCGCACTGGCCAGCAGCGCGGGCGCGGCGGTGGCAAAAATATAGCTGCGGGTTTTTTGCAGCAGCCATTCGACCAGCGCCTCGTCGCCCGCCACAAAGGCGCCGGCCACACCGGCGGCCTTGCCCAGCGTGGCCATGTAGAGCACGCGGCGAGAGGCCTGCGCGCCATGCAGGCCGGCGGCGGCCAGGCTGCCGCGGCCCTGTGGGCCCAGCACGCCGAAGCCGTGGGCGTCGTCCAGCAGCAGCAGGGCGTCGTGGCGTTCGCACAGCGCCAGCAGCGCGGGGATGTTGGCGCTGTCGCCGTCCATGCTGAAGACGGCGTCGCTGATCACCAGCTTGCGCGGCGCCTCGCTTTGCGCGAGTTCGCGGCCCAATGCATCCAGGTCGGCATGGGCATACCGATGAATTTTTGCGCGCGACAGTCTTGCACCATCAATCAGGCAGGCGTGGTTGAGTGCATCCGAAAAAATCGCGTCGCCGGCGCCCACCAGCGCCGGCACGATGCCGATGTTGGTGGCATAGCCCGCATAAAAATACAGCGCGCGCGGCAGGCCCACAAAGGCGGCGAGCTCGCGCTCCAGCGCCGCGTTGGACTCGCTGTGGCCGCTGACCAGCGGCGAGGCGCCGGCCCCCACGCCATAAGTTTTCGCGCCTTCGCAGGCGGCCTGCACCAGCACCGGATGCGTGGCCAGGCCCAGGTAGTCGTTGCTGCAAAAAGCCAGCATGCTCCGGCCGTCCACCGTCAGGCGCGCGCCGCTTTCGGGCCGCACCGCGCGGCGCTGGCGGCGCAGGTGGGCATCATCCAGTTCGGCCAGGCGCGCCGGAAATTCATCAAGCCAGGAAGCGGTCATTGTCATTGCCATGTGGAGGGGAGCTCAAAGTGGATGGCGCGCGGGTCGGGCGCGGCCTGGTAGGGGATGGTGGCCAGCAGCGGCGCCTGCAGTTTTTTCCGCAGGAAGGCGATGTTGTCCTCTTGCGCCAGCATGGCGGCATCAACGTGGTTGGCCACCCAGCCCGCCAGCGTGAGGCCGCGCGCGCGTATCGCCTCGGCGCTTAGCAGCGCGTGGTTCAGGCAGCCCAGGCGCAGGCCGACCACCAGCAGCACCGGCAGGCCCAGGGCCTGGGCCAGGTCGGCGCCGGTTTCGCTGTCCGACAGCGGCACCAGGAAACCGCCCGCGCCTTCCACCACCACGGCGTCGGCCAGCTGCGCGAGGCGGCGCTGGCAGGCCACCAGGTGTGCGATGTCAATCCGTGTGCCGGCGCGGGCCGCGGCGATATGCGGCGACACCGGATCGGGCAGCAGCACCGGGTTGTCGAGTTCGGGCGGCACGCGGTAATTGGAGGCGGCGCGCAGCGCAAGCACGTCTTCATTGATGTCTTCGCCGTTGACCTGGACCGTGCCCGCCGCCACCGGCTTCATGCCGACGACGCGCACATGGTGGCGCGCCAGCGCGTGCAGCAGCCCGGCGCTGGCCAGGGTCTTGCCCACACCGGTGTCGGTGCCGGTCACAAACAGCGAGAGCTTGTGCGTGGCCTCAGCCATGGGCGCCGCCTTCCTCGGCCAGCGTGGCCTCCAGCGCTGCCAGCGCGCCGCGCGCCAGGTGCTGGGCGGATTCCGCGTCCATCACGTAGGGCGGCATGGCGTAAATCGTCTGGCCAATGGGGCGCAGCAGCACGCCGTTGGCCATGGCGTGCTGTGTGTAGCGGCGCGCGAAGTGGGGGAGGCTACCGGGCTCCACGTCCCAGGCCCAGATCATGCCCAGCCGGCGCGCATGCCGCACGGCGCGGTGCTGCGTGAGGGGCGCGAAGGCCGCATCCAGCAGCCGGGCTGTTTCGGCATTGCGCGCAAGGGCATCGGTCTGCTCAAACAGCTCCAGGGTGGCCAGCGCCGCGCGGCAGGCCAGCGGGTTGCCGGTATAGGAATGTGAATGCAAAAAACCGCGCGCCACCTCGTCGTCGTAGAACGCCTCGTAGACCGCGTCGGTGGTCAGCACGGCCGACAGCGGCAGCGTGCCGCCGGTCAGCCCTTTCGAGAGGCAGATGAAGTCAGGCCGTATACCGGCCTGCTGGTGGGCGAACATGGTGCCGGTGCGGCCGAAGCCGGTGGCGATTTCGTCGGCGATCAAATGCACCTGATAGCGGTCGCACAGCGCACGCGCTTCCTGCAGGTAGGCCGCGTCGTGCATGGCCATGCCGGCGGCGCATTGCACCAGGGGCTCGACGATGAGCGCGGCGGTTTGCGCATGGTGCTGTTCCAGCCAGGCCTGCAGGCCCGCGGCGGCGCGGCGTACCGTATCGGCAGGGCTTTCGCCGGCCTGGGCACCGCGCGCGTCGGGGCTGGGCACGGTGGCGGCCAGCCGCACCAGCGGCGCATAGGCTTCGCGAAAGAGCGCGATGTCGGTCACCGCCAGCGCGCCCACGGTTTCGCCGTGGTAGCCGCCGGCGAGACCAATGAAGCGGCTTTTTTCGGGCCGGCCGCTGTTGCGCCAGTAATGCGCACTCATCTTGAGCGCGATCTCGGTGGCGCTGGCGCCGTCGCTGCCGTAAAAGGCATGGCCCAGGCCGGTCAGCGCGCCCAGGCGTTCGGAGAGTTCCACGACGGGCTGGTGCGTGAAGCCGGCCAACATGACGTGGTCCAGCGTGTCGAGCTGGTCCCGCAGCGCCGCCTTGATGTGCGGGTGGCCGTGGCCGAACAGGTTGACCCACCAGGAGCTCACGCCGTCCAGGTAGCGCCTGCCTTCAAAGTCGTAAAGCCAGACGCCTTCGGCGCGCGCGATGGGCACGGGCGGTTGGGCCTCATGCAGCTTCATCTGCGTGCAGGGGTGCCACACGTGGCGCAGGCTGCGCCGGATCATCGCTGCGTTGTCCATGGAGCCTTGTGTGAAGGAGGCGGGGAAAGGCCTGAAACGGCTCAGGGCTGCTGCACCGGGATGGTGGAGCGCTCTTCCTTGATGCGGTTGTCGGGGTTCACGAACACCAGCTTGGGGCTGAAGCCCGCGACGTGCTCTTCATGCACCTGCGCGAAGGCGGCGATGATGACCAGGTCGCCCACGGCGGCGCGGCGCGCGGCCGACCCGTTGACCGAGATGATGCGGCTGCCGCGTTCGGCGCGTATCGCATAGGTGATGAAGCGCTCGCCGTTGTTGATGTTCCAGATATGCACCTGCTCGTTCTCGGCCAGGTTGGCGGCGTCCAGCAGGTCTTCGTCGATGGCGCAGGAGCCTTCGTAGTTGAGTTCGCAGTGCGTCACCGCGGCGCGGTGGATTTTTGATTTAAGCAGGGTTCTGAACATGGTGATGGGCGTGGATGAAAATGGGGGCCGGGGGAAGGCGCTATGGTGGGCGGGCAGCTCGCGGCCTTCAGGCCTCTGGCCGGTCGCTGTAACATTCGCGACAGTTTCAGGCTCTATTTAATAGTTTAGTGCACGGTATGTTGCGGTTTCTTTCTTAGATTGCTCATGAAAAAGTCATTTGATTTCTCCAGCCAGGCACTGGCCGACCTGGCCCAGGCAGACGCGGCGCGCGCGCTCGCCGAGGACATAGGCGCCGGCGACCTGACGGCCGGCCTGATCGATGCGGCCCGCCAGGCGCGGGCCCAGGTGCTGGCGCGCGAAAGTGCCGTGGTCTGCGGCAGCGCCTGGGTGGAGGCCACGATGCGGCAACTCGACCCGCAGGCCCAGCTGCTCTGGCATGTGAAGGACGGCGGGCGCTGCGAAGCCGGCCAGGTGGTGTTTGAGGTGCGCGGCCACGCTCGTGCCCTGCTGTCGGCCGAACGCACGGCGCTCAACTTTCTGCAGCTGCTCAGCGCCGTGGCCACCAAGACGGCGGTCTATGTCAACATCGTGAAGGGCACGCGCGCGCAGATCGTCGACACGCGCAAGACCCTGCCCGGCCTGCGGCTCGCGCAGAAATACGCCGTGGTGACGGGCGGCGGCACCAACCACCGGGTTGGTTTGTATGACGCGGTGCTGATCAAGGAAAACCATATCGCGGCTGCCGGCGGCATCGCGCAGGTGCTGGCGCGCGCGGCCGAAATCGCCGCGCAGGCCGATTTTGTGCAGATTGAAGTCGAGAACCTGGGCGAGCTGGCCCAGGCCCTGGATGCCGGTGCGCGCATGATCCTGCTGGACAACATGAGCCTGCCCGAGCTGAAAGAGGCCGTGCGCATCAACGCCGGGCGCGCCGTGCTGGAGATTTCCGGCGGTGTCACCCTGGACGGCCTGCGCACCCTGGCCGAAACCGGCGTGGACCGCATTTCCATCGGTACGCTGACCAAGGACGTGCGGGCGATTGATTTTTCCATGCGCTTTGATGCGCAGGCGGTGTGAACATGCAAACAGCCGTGCCGATTCGCGTCGATTACGAGCAGCCCGAGGCGGCCGGCGCCTGCAGCACGCACCAGGCCTGGGCCCGCGTGCCGGCCGAGCCCACGCAGGCCGAGCGCGCGGCGCTCAAAACCCGCATCCGCGAACTGCTCAAGGCGCGCAACGCCGTCATGGTGTCGCACTATTACATGCATCCCGATTTGCAGGACCTGGCCGAAGAAACCGGCGGCCTGGTCTCGGACTCGCTGGAGATGGCGCGCTTCGGCCGCGACCATGCGGCGCAGACCCTGGTGGTGTCCGGCGTGCGCTTCATGGGCGAGACGGCGAAAATCCTGTCGCCCGAAAAGCGCGTGCTCATGCCCGACCTGGACGCGACCTGCTCGCTGGACCTGGGCTGCCCGGCCGCTGAATTCAGCGCCTTCTGCGATGCCCACCCGGACCGCACCGTCGTGGTCTACGCCAACACCAGCGCCGCCGTGAAGGCGCGCGCCGACTGGCTGGTGACCTCCAGCTGCGCACTTGACATCGTGCGCGCGCTGAAAGACCAGGGCCAGAAAATCCTCTGGGCACCCGACCGCCACCTGGGCGGCTACATCCAGCGCGAGACCGGTGCCGACATGGTGTTCTGGAACGGCGCCTGCATCGTGCATGACGAGTTCAAGGCCTTTGAGCTGCAGGCCCTGAAAGCCGAACACCCCGGCGCGCGCGTGTTGGTGCACCCCGAGTCGCCCGCCGACGTGGTGGCGCTGGCCGATGCCGTGGGCTCCACCTCGGGCATCTTGAAGGCCGCGCGCGAGATGGATGCCAAAGAATTTATCGTCGCCACTGACAACGGCATGATGCACAAGCTGCGCACGCTGAACCCGGGCAAGGTGTTTATCGAAGCGCCTACCGCCGGCAACAGCGCCACCTGCAAGAGCTGCGCGCACTGCCCCTGGATGGCCATGAACGGCCTGGCCGGGCTGGCGCAGGTGCTGGAAACCGGAACGAACGAAATCAAGGTCGATGCGGCGCTGGGCCAACGCGCGCGTTTGCCGATAGACCGCATGCTGGCCTTCACCGAAGCCTTGAAGGCAGGGCGGCCGGTCACGGGCCTGGTGCCTAACATAGGCGCGGCCTGACGGGCGCCCAGCACGTGGCGCACGCGGTTTCAGCGCTCATCGATTTCACCGACCCCCACCAGCCCGAGGGGCCGCGTTTGCGCCAGGCCTTTGGCACAGCCCGTGAAGTACTGGTGGCGCGGCGGCCCGAGGAGGTGCGCGCGGTGCTGGACGCCGCTCAGGCCGCGGCACGCCAAGGCGCCTGGTGCGTGGGCTATTTGCGTTATGAAGCCGCCGCCGCTTTTGATGCCGCGCTGGTTGTGCACCTGGCTGATGGGCCCTTGGCCTGGTTTGCCGTGCACGACACCGCGCTGCCCTGGCCTGGTCCCGTACAAGAGGCATCACCACAGCTTCAGTGGCAGGAAGCGATGGCACGCCCCGCGTTTGAGGCCGCCCTGGCCCAGCTGCAACGCGCGATTGCCGATGGCGAGTACTACCAGGTCAATTTCACGGCGCAGATGCGGGCTGCGCTGGACGGCGAGTCGCACAGCGCGCCGGCCCTGTTCCAGGCCCTGCAGCGCGCCCAGCCGGGCGGCTATGCGGCTTTTCTGGACACGGGCGAGGAGCAACTGCTGTCGGTGTCGCCCGAGCTGTTCTTCGACTGGCGCGAAGGTTTGCTCCTTACGCGGCCCATGAAAGGCACGGCGCCGCGAGGTGCCAATCCCGAGGACGATGCCGCGCAAGCCGAGGCCTTGCGCAATTCGCCCAAGGAGCGCGCCGAAAACGTGATGATTGTGGACTTGCTGCGCAACGACCTGTCGCGCATCGCCCAACCCTTCAGCGTGCGCGTGCCGCGCCTGTTCCACACCGAGGCCTTGCCCGCGGTCTGGCAGATGACCTCGGACGTGGAGGCGCGCACGCGGCCTGGCTGCAGCCTGGCCGATGTGTTTGCCGCGCTGTTTCCCTGCGGCTCTGTCACCGGCGCGCCCAAGGTGCGGGCCATGCGGGCGATTCAGGCACTGGAGCCGGCGCCGCGCGGTGTGTATTGCGGGGCAATGGGTGTGCTGCGGCCCGGCGGCGCGGCGACCTTCAACGTGCCTATCCGTACCGTGAGCCTGCGCGGCAAGGAAGCCCGCTGCGGTATAGGCAGCGGTATCACCTCGGGCTCCGTGGCCGAAGCCGAGTGGCAGGAATGGCGCCACAAGCGTGCGTTTCTGGAGCGTGCCAGCATGCCTTTTGACATCCTTGAAACCCTGGCGCTGGACGCGGGCCGGCTGCGCCACCTCGATGCGCACCTGGCGCGCATGGCGGCCAGTGCCGCCCACTTTGGCCATCCATGGGATGCGGCGCAGGTCCAAGCCTGCCTGCGGGACATGGTGCAGGCGCATCCGCAAGGCCTCTGGCGCGTGCGCCTGTTGCTGGCCGCCGGCGGGACATTCAGCGCCCAGGCTTATGCCATGGAGCCCTCACCGCCCCAGGTGCAACTGCAGCTGGCCGAGCGTCCGCTGGACGCGGCGCACGGCGAGTTTGTGCGCTTCAAGACGACGCGCCGCGCCCACTACGACGCCTTCACGCCGGCCGCGCCGGGGGTATTTGACTGTGTGCTGTGGAATGCCCGGGGCGAGATCACCGAATGCACACGCGGCAATGTCGCGATGCGGGTGGACGGCCGCTGGGTCACGCCGCCGCTGGCCTGCGGCTTGTTGCCGGGTGTGGGCCGGGCGCTGGCCTTGCGGGAAGGCCGGCTCAGCGAAGCCGTCGTGCGGGTGGACGAATCGGCGAAGGTAGAGGCCTGGGCCTTTGTGAACAGCCTCAGGGGCTGGCTGGACGCGACCCTGGTCTAAATTAAAGCTTTTCCTTGACGTAGGACGCGCGGTCCATGTCCACCATCTCCACGCTCAGCTGCACCATCAAGCCCGCCGGCCGCGGCGTCAGGCGGCGCAGCACCTGGGCGATGCGCTCGCCCAGGTCCTTCTTGGCTTCAGGCGTGCGGCCCGAGAGCAGGCGCAGCTGGGCATGGACAAAAGCGCGTGAGGCCGGCGCGGTGCCGATTTCAAAATTGTCCAGCGTGACCAGCCGGCTTTTCAGGTCGGCTTCATCCTTGATTTCGGGGCTGGCGGTAAGAGTCTTGTTCAGCGCCTGCAGCACCTCGGCTTTGGGGAAGCCGGTGAGATTGTTCGAATATTCAACGATCAAATGAGGCATAGGGGCTCCAGATAAAAATGGCGGGGAAAGAATGGGGAGGAATCAGCTTGCGGGCGGCACCAGCACGGTGGGAACGGCCTGTTCCGCGATGCCGGGGTAATCGCGGCTGAAGTGCAGGCCGCGGCTTTCATGCCGGCCGTGGGCCGAGCGCACGATCAGGTCGGCCACCTGCACCAGGTTGCGCAGCTCCAGCAGGTCGCGCGTGACGCGGAAGTTGGCATAAAACTCCTGGATCTCGGCGTCGAGCAGGGCAATGCGGTGCGCCGCGCGCTCCAGCCGCTTGGTGGTGCGCACAATGCCCACGTAGTTCCACATAAAACGGCGCAGCTCGTCCCAGTTGTGCGAGATCACCACGGTCTCGTCGGCGTCGGTGACCTGGCTTTCGTCCCAGGCCGGCAGGGCCGGTGTTTCGGCGGCGGCCTCGGCCGCGATGGCGTTTGCGGCGGCGCGCGCCAGCACCAAACATTCGACCAGCGAGTTGCTGGCCAGGCGGTTGGCGCCGTGCAGGCCGGTGCAGGCGGTCTCGCCGATGGCGTACAGGCCGGCCACGTCGCTGCGGCCCTGCAGGTCGGTCATCACGCCGCCGCAGGTGTAGTGCGCGGCCGGCACCACCGGGATCGGCTGGCGCGTGATGTCTATGCCCAGCTCCAGGCAGCGCTGGAGGATGTTGGGGAAATGCTCCCGCAAAAACGCCGGGCTCTGGTGCGTGATGTCCAGGTAGACGCAGTCCAGCCCGTGCTTTTTCATTTCAAAGTCGATGGCGCGTGCCACCACGTCGCGCGGCGCGAGTTCGGCGCGCTCGTCGTGTGCCGGCATAAAGCGCCCGCCGCCGGCCGAGGGCGGCAGCAGCAGCTTGCCGCCTTCGCCGCGCACCGCCTCGGTGATCAAAAATGATTTGGCCTCGGGGTGGTACAGGCAGGTCGGGTGGAACTGGATGAATTCCATGTTGCCGACGCGGCAGCCCGCGCGCCAGGCGGCGGCAATGCCGTCGCCGGTGGCGGTGTCGGGGTTGGTGGAATAGAGGTAGACCTTGCCGGCACCGCCGGTCGCCAGGATGGTCTGGCCGGCGCTAAAGGTCAGCACCTGGCCGCCCAGGGTGTCCAGCACATAGGCGCCGTGGCAGCGCTTGCCGGGCCGTTTGAGTCGCCGGTCGGTGATCAGGTCGACCAGCATGTGGTGCTCGAACAGCGTGATGCCCGGCGTGGCGCGCACCTTTTCGATCAGCGTGCGCTGCACGGCCGCGCCGGTGGCATCGGCCGCGTGCACGATACGGCGCTGGCTGTGGCCGCCTTCGCGGGTCAGGTGCAGCTCGCCCGGGTGTTCGCCGTCTTCCGAAAATGCCACGCCCAATTGGCGCAGCCAGGCGATGGCCTCGGGCGCTCCCTGCACCACGGCCTGCGTGGCCGGCAGGTCGCACAGGCCCGCGCCCGCGACCAGGGTGTCTTGGACGTGCTGCGCCAGCGTGTCGCCCTCGGCCAGTACGGCGGCCATGCCGCCCTGGGCCCAGGCGCTGGAGCCGTCGTTGAGTTCACGTTTGGTGACCACCGCCACGCGCCGGCCCGGGGCGAGCAGCAACGCGGAGGCCAGGCCCGCCAGGCCGCTGCCGATGATGAGGACGTCAAAGGCGTGCTCGTGGTGTGGATGGGAAATAGGGTTCATGCGAGGACGGGGCGCCTTTTGCCTGTTTGCGGGCTCGGGGAAGCTGCCGCGTACACGGTCGATTATCGGGCAGGCCCGCGGCGGGCCGGGGAGCGGCTAACCCGCGCCCTGCGCCCGCGCCGGCGCATCCACGTCGTAGGACTTGAAGACCTCGCGCGCCGGGCGCGTTTCAGGCAGTATGTAGACGATGCCGTTGGTGCCGGTGAAGGCCGGGCTGACCACTTTGTCGTAGAACTTCGCGGGCACATTGATGCAGCCGTAGGAAATCCGGTTGTCCGCGCTGGTCGCGCTTTCCAGGCGCTGGGCGCGCCGTTCACCCGCGATGGCCACCACACGGTGAAGAGAGATGGCGGTGTCGTAGTCGACCCAGAGCATTTCCACGCCATGGAGGTCGTGGTCCAGCGAGGCCACGAAGCGGCCTGCAGGCGTGGTGCGCTCCTCGGGACGGATCGTGGACAGCTTGCGCTCGCCGATGCCGGGCGTGGAGTCGTCGCCGCGCGCCAGGCCCAGCAGGACAGGCGCGGCGCCGCTCAGGTTTCCCAGGGCATCAAAGACAAAAACCTTGGCGTTCACCTTGTCGATGATGAGGAAAGGCATGCCCTGGTTGTCCCCGGAGGCGACGACCCAGTGGGCGACGTGCAAGGTCTCCTTTGATGCGTGTTCACGGCCGAAGTCGGCGTGGCGAGGCCGTTTTCCATCAACGGCGCTTGTGCTGCCGGGCCCCACCGGTGCCGGCCGGGCATCATCTGTTGCCGCCGCAGTTGCGGCGTGTACGGCAAAACCGGCTGCCAACAGAACGAAGCCCAGGCCCAGAACCTTGACGAAGGCTGCTTTGCGGCGGCGATGCGGGATTTCCCCCGGGAAGTGAAACATGACGGTGACTTCCTGCGCCTGTCAGTTGCGCGGCTGCCTGGGCAAATAGCGCGGAGCAACATATTTCCTGCGCGGTATCTCGATGGGCTCCACAACTTCAGCCACCCGCTCTCCAGGCACAAAAATATCGCCTTCGGAGGTCGCATAGCTGACGGGCATGAAGCCTTCTGAATAAGCGAGAAAACTCGCGAATGCCGCGACACTGGCGTATGAAGGCAGCCGGTTTTCCGGTGTGATGTTTGCGGTGGTTTTTCCCGCGATGGGTCCGCAGCATGAAGAGGCCAGGGCATATTGGGCGGCGTTCGGGCCGCCGAGTCGGTAACCGGTGAATGACACGGTCTTGCCTGTGCCCGGATCCACACTGTCGAAGGTGGCGGTACTGCCGGGGTCGGCGATCAGCGTGACGCCGGCGGGGTTGCCTTTCAGGCCTGTGAGGACGGCATTGGTGGTGCCGTCGTAGGATTTGCTTGCTTCGGGAAACACCAGCATGTGCTGCGTCAGCGTGGCGCCTCCAGTCAAGGTGAAGCGGGGCGAATAGTCGGTGGGCACGGTGTAGGAAACCGGGTTGTAGAAGATGTCGACCGGCGCGTTGGGCCCGGTCACCGTCACCATGGGCGCCAGCGGGTTGATGACCACCGTGCCGCCGATCCGGCCGGGTCCCGTTCCGTCACTGTCGGCGCGCAGCGTCAGGCCCGGCGCCAGGCCCAGGCTGCGCGTCGGGTCGGAACTGCCGCGCGTCAGCGTGATGGCGCTGTTGATGCTGACGTCGTTGGCCGCGCACATGGCGAGGTTGCCGTCGGTGACCGTGATGGCCGCATTCTGGTTCAGGTTGCGCCCGGCGCCGAGCAGCACGCTGCCGCGGGTCGCCGTGACGGCCGCGTTCACATTGATGTCGCGGCCGCAGCAGACCGAAAAATTCGCGTCGACAGCCGTGACCGCTGCGTTGATGTTCACGTCGCGCGCGCCGTTCAGGGTCAAGGTGGTGGGCGCTCCGGCGGCCGTCCAGCTCACTGCATCGTTCACGAAGATATCGCCGTTGCCGGCGCCGGGTGCGTTGACGATGGTGATGTTGTTGGTCACCAACTGGGCGGACAGCGTGGCGCCGGAGATGTTGCCGCCGGCGCCAATGATGAAGTCCTGCGGGTCTATGAGCCAGTGGCCCGTCAGGCCCGCCGCGGCTGCGGTGGTGACGCGCGCGCCGTCCAGCACGTTGACGCGCGCCGCCGAGGTTTCGATGAAGCCGCCGTTGCCACCGTTGGGCGCGCTGGCGTCCAGCGTACCGGCCACGTTCAGGGTGCCGGTCTCCATGTCGCCGAGCAGCATGATTTTTCCGTTGCGGCTGGCGATGGTTTGCGCCTGGATCACGCCGGTATTGTTCACCACGGTCTGCAGCAGGTGGCCTGCGCCCTGGGCCGTCAGCAGCACGCTGCCGCCGGCGGCGCTGATCATGCCCCCGTTTTCAATCAGCGCGTTCACGCTGCCCTGCGCCACCGACACGTTGAGCAGGCCGTCGCCCGCCACGTCCAGCGTCATGGCGCTGCCCGCTGCCAGGACCACGGTGCCCAGCCTGGCTGAAATCACGCCCTGGTTGCTGACGTTGCGGCCCAACAGGGCGACATAGCCGCCGTCGGCGGCGGTGATCGTTCCCTGGTTGACGACCGCACCGCCGCCGGGATTGGACAAGGCGTATTGCCCCGCCATGAAGTTCGCGTCGCTGATGCTGAGCGTGGAAGCGACCAGCCCGCCCACGTTGACCGACGCACCGCTGCCGAACAGGATGCCGTTGGGGTTGAGCAGGAACACCTTGCCGTTCGACGACAGGCTTCCCATGATGCTGGAGGGGTCCGCGCCCAGCACGCGGTTCAGCGCCACCGAGCCCGTGCCGGGCTGCACGAACTGCACGCTCTGGCCGGCGCCTATGCCGAAGCTCTGCCAGTTGATCACGGCGCTCTGGCTGGACTGTGTGATGGTCGTGCTCGCCGCGCCGCTGGCGATGCTGGCGCTGCCGGCCGCCACCACGCCGCCCTGGGGCAGGGCGTGGGCGGAAATCCCGAAGGCCAGCAGCAGGCAGACCGGCAGCGCCCTGAGCGCAAAGCGCGTGTCGCTGGTTGTAGTGTTGTTCTTCAAAGAGGGGGCTATGCGGTTCATGGTGAATCCTTGTGGGTTGCAATACCTGTTCGGCCTGTGTGTGCCGTTCGCCGCGTCAGAAATATTTGATCGCCTGTATCCAGAACCGACCCGATTTGTCCGGGGCGGAAGTGGCAGTTTCGCTTCCGATCTTGCGGGCGTAGTAGGCCCGCACCATGAAGTTGTCGGTTTCGCTCCAGGTCAGGCCCACGCCGGCGGCGCTCAGGCTTCTGTGGTTTTGCCCGGCCGCCCAGGGGTTTTTGTTGATGGTCACGCTGCCGTGGTCGACAAAGCCGATCAGGTGCACCTGCCCCGGCAGGTTCTCGGGAAATTTGGGCAGCAGCAGCCGTGCTTCCAGCGTCATCAGGTAACCCTGGTCGGCAGGCGCCTCGCCCTGGGGATAGGCGCGCACGCCGTTCATGCCGCCCAGCTCCATTTTTTCCGAGGAATCAAGGTTTTTCGAGGCAAGCTGCCCGCTGACAGCCCCATAGAGCGACACCGTGTCGGTGACGCGCTGCAGCCGCATCAGGTTGAAGCCGAGCTTGCCGTAGCTGCCGTTGCTGCGCGCGCTGGCCGCGTCGACGGCGAGCGCCGCGGGTGTCTGTATGTCCAGATTGCCCGCCGAGAAAGACAGCGCATAGGCGCTGACGCCCCCGCCGCCCAGGTTGTCGCGGTGGTTGCCATAGAGGCTGGTGGTCAGGACGCCGGCCTTTTTGTCCGTCACGGAAGGAATGGCGTCCACCCTGTCCTGGAAGGTTTTCGCGTCGTAGCCCAGGCGGACGTAGAGATTGTTGTCGCGTGAGCGGATCAGCGGGTAGCTGCCGAAGATGCTGGCCACCTCGGCCGTGCCGTTGGCGCGCAGGCTGGCAAATTCCTCGCCCAGGACGTAGTGGAGCTTGCTGTAGGAGACGCCGGCGCGTCCCTTGCCGACCTGCAGCTGGTAGGACGCGATCGCGTAGTTCAGGCCCGAGCCGGAAGTCACCGCGCGCAGGCTGGCGACGTCGCCCAGGCCCAGGGGGTTGTTGAGGTTCACTGTGGCGCCCAGGCGGTATTCGCCTGTGTAATGGTTGCCGGCGTTGTCGGCGTCGACGCTGCCGCTGACGCGCGGTGCCGGCGTGATGTCCACCAGCAGGTCGGAGCTGCCCGCCGCGCCGCCCGGAACCAGCGTCGAATGGACCTTGACGCCGGGGACGTCCGACAGCAGCAGCAGCCGGCTTTCCAGCGGCGCGGCGGTGATGGCGTCGCCGCTGTTGAGCCCGGACAGGAGGCTGTCGGCGATGCCGCCGGAGAGATTGGTCTGGTTACGCACGATGATCTGGCCGTATTCGCCCTCGCGCACGGCGATGGTGACGGTCTTGTCGGCGATTTCCTGCGCGGGCAGGTAGGCCTGGGCCACGAAGTAGCCGTTTTTGGCATAGTGCGCCGTGATCCTCGCCGCCATGGCGCGCAGTTCGGCCAGCGTCAATTCTTTGCCCGGCGTGAAGCCGGCCACGGCCAGCAACTGGGCTTCCGTGTATGCCCGGGCACCGGTGATACGCAGGCTGTCGACGGGGATCTTCGCTTCCTCGGTCACGCGGACCGGCACCGGCTTGCCCGGTTCGACACGGATTTCAGGCGGCGCGGGTTGCGGCGGCGGGACCGAGGGGAGCTGCTGCAGCTGGCTGCCCGCGCCGGGCAGGGTCTGGGCCAGCAGATGGGGGCCCACGGCCAGCAGTGCCAGCGGGAGTAGTTTGAGGTTCACGGAAGCCCTTTCGGCATGAATGACGTTGCTTCCGGCCGCATGGATGCGGTTGCGGGCAGCGGGGTGCAAGAGACCCCTTCATGCGCATGGGCCTCGAAATCACAGGGGGGAAATCGGGTGCGTGCACGCTTTCATGTCCGATAGGCCTTGACTCCTGCCCCGAGCATGGGTGTAAAAACGGTAAAGAGGTGTAGGACGCCGCGCTGACGCAGGCGTGCCGTAGTCGCGCGTTGCGCAGGCCGAGGCGCTTGGAAGGCGAAGATTTGGGGTGCGGCCGCTCGCCGCCCGGGCGCCGCGGCGCGTTCAGGCCGGCGTGTAAGCCAGGCGCACGTAAATCGGCGCGAAGGCCTCGGCCTGCGTGACTTCCAGCAGGCCTTCCTTGGAGAGCTCGAGCAGCGCGATAAAGGTCACGACCAGCACCGGCATGCCGCGCGCGGCGTCGAACAGCTCCTCGAACTCCAGGAACTTGCGGCCCTGCAGCTTGCGCAGCACGATGCTCATGTGTTCGCGCACCGAGAGTTCCTCGCGGCTGATGACGTGGTGCTGCACCAGGCGGGCACGCTTGACGATGTCGCGCCAGGCTTCCTGCAGGTCGACCACATTGACGTCGGGAAAGCGCGGCTGCAGCGACTGCTCGACATAGACCTGGGCGCGCAGGAAGTCGCGGCCGAACTGCGGCA
Source organism: Polaromonas sp. P4_F6 (assembly GCF_056401275.1). Lineage (NCBI taxonomy): Bacteria > Pseudomonadati > Pseudomonadota > Betaproteobacteria > Burkholderiales > Comamonadaceae > Polaromonas > Polaromonas sp. P4_F6. Next base: position 295,590 of record NZ_JBFUJQ010000004.1, read on the forward strand.
CCTCGTTGAGCTTGTGGGCGGCCAGCTTGATCTGCTCGTACTCGAGCAGGCGGCGCACCAGCTCGGCGCGCGGGTCTTCGGGCTCCTGGCCCTCGGCCACCTTCTTGGGTGGTAGCAGCATGCGCGACTTGATCTCGATCAGCATGGCCGCCATCAGCAGGTATTCGGCCGCCAGCTCCAGGTTGGTGGCGCGAATCTCGTCGACATAAGTGAGGTACTGGCGTGTGACCGCCGCCATCGGGATGTCGAGGATGTTGAAGTTCTGCTTGCGGATCAGGTAAAGCAGCAAGTCCAGCGGGCCTTCAAAGGCCTCGAGGAAAACCTGCAGCGCATCGGGCGGGATGTACAGGTCGTGCGGCATCGCGAACAGCGGCTCGCCGTACAGGCGTGCCAGCGCGACCTGGTCTATCACTTCGGGCATGTCCGTGCCCACCACGGGCTGCGCCTGGCCAGCGGCCGGCGGCAGTTCCTGGGGTTCGGGTGGGAAATGGGGCTGGGACATGAAAAAAAGCAGCGGCTACGGGCGTCGCGAAGGGCTGTGGCGCCCTTATTTGCCGTTGGGGTGGCTGCTGGTGCCGTAGACGTAGGGCTGCTGGGGTACGCGGGCTTCGCTGTACTCGGCCTGCTCGCTGCGGTTCAGGTTTTTGTCCCACAACAGGGCGCGCCCGGCGCGCTGCTCCGCTTCCAGCGTGGGCTTTTTAGCCTTGAGCTGGTCGATGAACTGCGTCGTGTCGGAGGTGTAGTCGGAGCGGCGGAAGATGTTGAGGAGGGCCATGGGGTCTAAACTGCCTGAAACGTATAGTGGGCTGATTTTACCGGGGTCTGCCATGCCTTCCTTGTTTTCACCCTTTTCGGCCGCTTTTCCCTCAAGAAGGATGTTTGCCTGTATGGGTCTGCTCTCATTTGTCCTGGGCCTGGTGGGCTGCGACCCGCAGCGCATCGCCGAGCTTGAAGAAGGCGTGGCCACTGAAGCCGATGTGCGCGCCCGCTTCGGCGAACCCGAAAAAATCTGGGATGCCACCGACATGGCCGACACGCCCCTGCCCGGCGCGGCCGCGGCGCCGGGCGCCCGCACCTTTGAATACAACCGCCAGCCGCAGGGCCAGGCCAACTACATGATCACCCTAGGCGCGGACGGCAAGATGAGCGCGCTCAGGCAGGTGCTGACGCCGCAGAATTTTGAGAAAGTGCTGCCCGGCATGCGCATGGAACAGGTGCGCAAGATGCTCGGCAAGCCCATGAAGGTCACGCCTTATGCGCTCAGGCAGGAAACCCATTACGACTGGCGCTACCTGAACCCGCCTTCGACGGCGCGCATCTTCACGGTGGTGTTTGACGCCGACCTCAAGGTCAAGGGGACGGCTTCGGTGGATGAAGAAAGTGTCAGCCCGTCGGGCGGCACACGCTGAAGGCCGGCTAAACCGTCTCCACCTTTGCCAGAAAGCCCGAGCGCTCCATCACGGCCAGCGGCTGGGCATTGAGCCCTGCGATGACCAGCCGGCCGCCGCGCAGCACGATGGCCTTGTGCAGTTGCTCCAGCACGTCCAGCCCCGAGGTGTCCAGCGACTGCAGGGACTGAACGTCCAGCCGCACCACCAGGCCCTTGGGTGCGCTTTCCACCACGTTCAGTATCGGGTCGAGCTTGGCCACCGCACCGAAGAACAGCGAGCCATAGAGCTGGAAGCTCGCCGAGTCCGCGTCGCGCGAGACCTCGACCACCTGGAACAGGCTGCTCATGCGCCGCACGAAGAGCACGCAGGCCAGGATCAGCCCGACCTGCAGCGCCACCGTGAGGTCGAACACCACGGTCAGGAAAAACGTGCCCAGCATGATGAGGCGGTAGTGGCTGCTGGCCTGGGGCAGGCGGGCGAACTCGCGCCATTCGCCCATGTTCCAGGCCACGTAGAGCAAGATGCCCGAGAGCACGGCCAGCGGCACGTGCACCGCCAGCGGCGCGGCCGCCAGCACGATAAGGACCAGCGTGAGCGCATGCACCAGGCCCGAAACCGGCGAGCTGGCGCCGGACCGCACATTGGTCACGGTGCGGGCGATGGTGCCGGTGGCCGGCATGCCGCCGAAAAAGGGCACGACGAAGTTGGCCACGCCCTGGGCCATCAGTTCCTGGTTGGGGTCGTGGCGCGGCAGGCCCGAGACCTGGTCGGCCACGCGCGCGCACAGCAGCGACTCCACCGCGCCCAGCATCGCGATGGTGATGGTGGGCGCCACCAGCAGGCGCACCGTCTCCCATGAAAAGTCGGGCAGGGCAAACGCGGGCAGGGCGCGCGGAATGCCGTGAAAGCGCGTGCCTATGGTTTCCACCGGCAGGGCCAGGAAATAGGCAAAAGCCGTCAGCGTGACCAGCGCCACGATGGGGCCGGGCATCCGCGAAGCCATGCGTGTGGCGCGCTTGAGTTGCACGCCCTCGACCGCCTGCATGAGCCGGATCAGGCGCATGGTGAAAAAACCGCCCGCAACGCGCGTTTGCGTGTCGAACAGCCGGGGCCAGATGAACAGGCCCAGCAGGCAGACCAGGCCCAGGCCCAGCGCATAAGGGTTGAAGCTGTCCAGGTGGCTGCCCAGGACCTTGATCTGCGAGAAAAAGTCGGCCGGCATCTTGGGCACGACCAGGCCCAGCAAATCCTTGGCCTGCGACAGCGCGATCAGCACCGCGATGCCGTTGGTAAAGCCCACCACGATGCTGACCGGCACATAACGCACCAGCGTGCCCAGCTTGAACAGGCCCAGCAGGAACAGCAGCACGCCGGCGCAGGCGGTGGCGATCAGCAGGTTGGCCAGGCCGTAGCGCTCCAGGATGCCGTAGACAATCACGATAAAGGCGCCGGCGGGGCCGCCGATCTGCACCGCCGAGCCGCCCAGCGCCGAGATCAGCGCGCCGGCGATGATGGCGGTCCAGATGCCGGCCTCGGGCTTGAGGCCGGAGGCGATGGCAAAGGCCATGGCCAGCGGCAAGGCCACGATGCCGACGGTGACGCCTGCTCCGGCGTCTTTCAAGAACCGTTCACGCGTGTAGCCGGCGAGTGCTGAAAGCAGGCGAGGGCGAAACGGCGCAAGGTAGGCGGGCAGGTGCATGGGCTTTGATTGTGGTGCCAGGCATGTGCCGGCGAGAAGTCCTTGGCGTGACATTTTTCCATTGCCGGCAATGTAAAGGCTGGTTACAGTAATGCTGAATTAGTAGTTCAAAATACTTACTTTTACAGCCTTTCGCGGACTGGATAAGCTTTGGGCTTCATGGCGCCTGGTTCCGGACTGTCCCAGCGTGCTTTTCCTGGAGAAGTGATTGCCCGGTTTTTTCGGTTTTTCGTGGATGCCCGGATGGCGCCTGCCGCGGCGGGCAGCCGCTTTGGCGGCGTTGTTGCTGGCACACGCCATGGCTGTGGCGCAAGAACCCCCTGCTTCCCCGGTGGGGGAGCTTGCCCCCGTCGAGAATTCCACCGCAAGCCCTGCGGCCGTGGTGCCTGCCCCCTTCAAGGCCGGGCGCGGCGTGCTGGGCGAGGGCCAGGTGCTGGTCGACAGCGCGGGCACCCTCACTTTCGAGCAGGTGCGCAGCAAGTTTGATGCCGGCGAAGGGCGTGCCGTCCAGCCCAGCGAGATCATGCCCACCGGGGGCGGGGCGGCACTGTGGTACCGCCTGGCCTTGCCGGCGGTCGCCGCGCCCACGCCGCTGGTGCTCACCATTCCCCACCCCAATATGGACAGCGTGGACCTGTACCGCCCGGCGGCCGGCGGCCTGTGGCAACTGGAGCGCTCCGGCGACGCGGTGCCTGTCGCGCAGTGGCCGGTGCGGCACCTGACCCCGGCCTTCGAGCTCCTGCTGCAGCCCGGCGAAAGGCCCAGCTACCTGAGGGTGGCGCACAACTACCCCATCAGCGTGCCCTGGGAGCTGTCCGACCCGGACAGCTTCCATGAGCAGTCCAAGGAGTCGCATTTGCTGCTGGGCGTGTACATCGGGCTGGTCCTGCTGATCGCGCTGATGAGCACGCTGCACGCCGCGTCCTGGCGCGACAGCATCCATCTTTTTTTCGCCGGCTACGTGCTGGTGGTGGCCGCCGGCCAGCTGGCGCTGACCGGGCTGGCCGGTGAGTTTCTCTGGCCGGGCAACGCCTGGTGGAATGACAGCGCGCCGGTCGCCCTGACGCTGGCCACCGCCGCGCTGCTGCACCTGTTTTTGCGCCAGATGGTGGTCGACCGCGACGCGCCCTGGTTGTCGCGCGGCCTGCTGCTGATGACGGTGCTGGGCGCGGGCATCCTCACGGCTTTCCTGGTGATGGGCAACAAGTCCTCCTTCAACCTGGCCACGCCCTATTACCTGGGCAGCATGGCCGTCTACCTCAGCGTGGCCGGCTGGTATGTCTGGCGCCGCCCGCGCGTCGGCCTGTGGGTGCTGGCCGCCATGGTCTGCCTGACGGTGGGCTCGATTTTCCCCATCCTGCGCACGCAGGCCATGCTGCCGCTGGGCACTGCCACGCAGTACGGCGCGCAGATAGGCGCGGCCTTCGAGATCCTGCTGCTGCTGCTGGCCCTCTACCTGCGCAGCCGCGAAAAGCGCGACAACCAGGTCCGCGTCGGCGCTCTCACGCGCGTCGATCCCTTGACCGGCCTGGGCAACCACCGCGTGCTGCTGCAGCGGCTGGACGCCCTGCTGGTGCGCCAGCGGCGCGACCCCGGTGCGGGCGCGGTGATGCGCGTGCGGCTGGGCAATGCCATCGACATCCGCCAGGACTACGGCATGGAAGCAGCGCAAAGCGCGGTGGTGCAGGCCGGAGCCTGCGTGGCCGGCGTGGCAAGTGATGGCGACACCGTCGCGCGCCACCGCGACGGCGATTTTTTACTGATCCTGCAGGGTCACCTCACGCGCGACGAGCTCACGCAGATCGCGCAGCGCCTGATCGCCCGGGGCCTGGCCGACAGCCCCAGCCTGCCGCCCGGCACCATGATGCAGTTCAGGATCGCCGTGGCAGAGGCGCCTTTCAACGCGCCCGATGCCGAGCAGCTGTTGCACGCCATGGGCAATGTGCTCAGGGAGCTGTCGGGCCGCTCCGGCACCGGCTTGCGTTTTATCAACGCGGCGGCCGGCTGAGGCCGGCCGTATGTGGCTTAGTGGATGCGCATGCCCGGCGTGGCGCCCGGCAGGGGTTCCAGCACGTAGATGCCGGGCTGGGCTTTTTCGTCGGCATGGCTGGCGGCCAGCACCATGCCTTCGCTGATGCCGAACTTCATTTTTCGCGGCGCCAGGTTGGCCACCAGCACCGTCAGCTTGCCGACCAGGTCCTCGGGCTTGTAGGCCGAGGCGATGCCGCTGAACACATTGCGCATGCGGCCTTCGCCGGCATCCAGCGTCAGGCGCAGCAGCTTGGTCGAACCCTCCACTGCTTCGCAGCTGACGATCTTGGCAATGCGCAGATCGACCTTGGCGAAATCGTCAATCGTGATGGCGGGCGCGATCGCCTCGCCGCCCGGCAAGTCCGCAGGCGCGGCCGGCGCGGCTTCGGCCTGGGCCGGCGGCTCGAACAGCGCGTCGAGCTGCTTGACGTCGACGCGCTGCATCAGGTGTTTGTAGTCGCCTATCACGTGGCCTTTGCCCAGCATGGCGCCGGCGTGCGTAAAGTTCAGCGCTTCCACTTTCAGGAAGTCCTCGACCTGCGCGGCCAGTGCGGGCAGCACGGGCTTCAAATAAATCGTCAGCAGGCGGAAGGCCTCGATGCAGACCGTGCAGACGTCCTGCAGGCGCGCGTCCATGCCGGCCTGCTTGGCGAGTTCCCAGGGCTTGTTCTGGTCCACATAGGCGTTGACGCGGTCCGTCAGCAGCATGGTTTCGCGCAAGGCCTTGGCGAATTCGCGGCTTTCATACAGGGGCGCGATCACGTCCCTGGCGGCGCGCAACGCCTCCAGCAGCGCCGCGCCGTCGGCCGACACTTCGCCGAGCTGGCCGGCAAAGCGCTTGCTGATAAAGCCCGCGGCGCGGCTGGCGATGTTGATGTATTTGCCCACCAGGTCGCTGTTGACGCGCGCCATGAAGTCGTCGGCATTGAAGTCGATGTCCTCGTTGCGCGCATTGAGCTTGGCGGCCAGGTAGTAGCGCAGCCATTCGGGGTTCATGCCCAGGCTCAGGTACTTGAGCGGGTCCAGGCCGGTGCCGCGGCTCTTGCTCATCTTCTCGCCGTTGTTCACCGTCAGGAAGCCGTGCACAAACACGTTGTCGGGCGTCTTGCGGCCGCTGAAATGCAGCATGGCCGGCCAGAACAGGGTGTGGAAGGTCACGATGTCTTTGCCGATGAAATGGATTTGCTCCAGGTCGGGGTCGGCCATGTACGCGGTGTAGTCTTCACCGCGCTTTTCCAGCAGGTTCTTGAGCGAGGCCAGGTAGCCGACAGGCGCATCCAGCCACACGTAAAAGTATTTGCCCGGCGCATCGGGGATCTCGATGCCGAAATAGGGCGCGTCGCGGCTGATGTCCCAGTCGCCCAGGCCTTCGCTCTTGGTGCCGTCGGCGTTGGTCCGGACAGAAAACCACTCCTTGACCTTGTTCGCCACTTCCGGCTGTAGGCGGGGCTTGCCTTTGGCGTTGTTGCCGTCAATCCAGTCTTCTAAAAACTTGACGCTGCGCTCGTCCGACAGTTTGAAGAAAAAATGCTCGGAGCTTTTGAGCACCGGCTTGGCGCCCGACAGGGCCGAGTAGGGGTTGATCAGGTCGGTGGGCGCATAGACCGCACCGCAGACCTCGCAGTTATCGCCGTACTGGTCTTTCGAATGGCAATTCGGGCACTCGCCTTTGATGAAGCGATCCGGCAGGAACATGTTCTTTTCAGGATCAAAGAACTGGTCGATGGTTTTGGTTTCAATCAGCGACCCTTGGGCGTTGTCGCGCAGGTCACGGTAAATCTGCTTTGCCAGTTCGTGATTTTCCGGCGCGTCGGTCGAATGCCAGTTGTCAAAGCTGATGTGAAAGCCGTCCAGGTAGGGCTTGCGGCCCGCGGCGATGTCGGCCACGAACTGCTGCGGCGTCTTGCCGGCCTTTTCGGCGGCGATCATGATGGGCGCGCCGTGGGTGTCGTCGGCGCCCACAAAGTTCACCGCATGGCCCTGCATGCGCTGGAAACGCACCCAGATGTCGGCCTGGATGTATTCCATGATGTGGCCGATATGGAAATTGCCGTTGGCATAGGGCAGGGCGGTGGTGACAAACAGGCGGCGCTGGGACATAGGGTGCTTATGGCTTGGAAAGGGGGAACCGGCGATTTTAAGTCGCCCGGACCGGAAGCCGCCCTGGCAAGCCCCCATGACCCCAGGGCCGGCGCCACGGCGTTAGACTTCAGCCCAACCCCCGCCGCCGCCAGAGCGCCGCCCCATTTGACAGATTCAACGGAGTATTTCCCCATGTCCCTGGACCAACAGGCCGTCCTGAACGCCGTGCAAGCCGTGCTGGATCCCAACACCGGCAAAGACTTTGTCAGCACCAAGGCCCTGAAAAACCTGCAGATCAGCGGCAGCGACGTGTCTTTCGACATTGAACTCGGCTACCCGGCCAAAAGCCAGGTTGCCGGCCTGCGCAAAAGCCTGATCGCCGCCGTCAAGGCCGTGCCCGGCGCCGGCAACGTCTCGGTCAATGTCACGGTCAAGATCGCCAGCCATGCCGTGCAGCGCGGCGTGCAGCTGCTGCCCAACGTCAAGAACATCATCGCCGTCGCTTCGGGCAAGGGCGGCGTCGGCAAAAGCACCACCGCCGTCAACCTGGCCCTGGCCCTGGCGGCCGAGGGTGCCAGCGTGGGCCTGCTCGACGCCGACATCTACGGCCCCAGCCAGCCCATGATGATGGGCATAGAGGGCCGGCCCGAGAGCGTGGACGGCAAGAACATGGAGCCCATGGAGAACTACGGCATCCAGGTGATGTCCATAGGCTTCCTGGTGGCCCAGGACGAAGCCATGATCTGGCGCGGCCCCATGGCCACCCAGGCGCTGGAGCAGCTGCTGCGCCAGACCAACTGGAAAGACCTGGACTACCTGATCGTCGACATGCCGCCCGGCACCGGCGACATCCAGCTCACGCTGTCGCAGCGCGTGCCCATGACGGGCGCCGTCATCGTCACCACGCCGCAGGACATCGCGCTGCTGGACGCCAAAAAGGGCATCAAGATGTTCGAGAAAGTCGGCGTGCCCATCCTGGGCATCGTCGAAAACATGGCGGTGCACATCTGCAGCAACTGCGGCCATGCCGAGCACATCTTCGGCGAGGGCGGCGGCAAAAAAATGGCGGCCGACTATAAGATGGACTACCTGGGCGCGCTGCCGCTGGACATGCAGATACGCCTGCAGGCCGACAACGGCCGGCCCACCGTGGTGGCCGACCCGGACGGCGAGGTCGCCGGCATCTACAAGGCCGTGGCGCGCAAGATGGCCGTCACCGTGGCGGCCAAGTCCAAGGACTTTTCCGCCAAGTTCCCGACCATCACCATCAGCAAGAACACCTGAAACAGCCCAGGCGCGGCGCCCCATGAACCTGCTGGCATCCCTGCGTTACCTGGCCGCGCTCGACGAGCACAAACATTTCGGCCGCGCGGCCCAGGCCTGCCACATCACGCAGCCGGCGCTGTCCAACGCGCTGCGCGCGCTGGAGCGGGAGTTCGGCACCGTCATCGTGCGGCGCGGGCGCAACTTCGAAGGCTTCACGCCCGAAGGCGAGCGCGTGCTGCTCAGCGCCCAGCGCATGCTGCATGAGCGCGAGCTGCTGCAGCAGGAGCTCGACAGCGGCATCGGCAAGCCGCAGGGGAGCCTGGCCATAGGGGCCGTGCCCACCGCCATGCCGGTGGCCGCGCGCTTTTGCGCCCTGCTGCAGGCGCGCTACCCGGGCATCTCGCCCACAGTGCGCTCCATGAGTTCCAACGAACTGGAGGCCGGCCTGGAAAGCCTGGCGCTGGACATGGGCCTGGGCTACACCGACCGGCTGCGCGCCAACGGGCCCAGCCTGCGCCAGATCAAGCAGTACACCGAGCACTATTTTTTCGTGCGCCGCGCCGCCAAGGCCAGCAAGGACCAGATGCAAATCGGCCCCAGGATCACCTGGGCCGAAGCCGCCAAACACCCGCTGTGCCTGCTCACGCGCGACATGCACAACCGCACCATCGTCGACAAGGCCTTCCAGGAGGCCGGCGAGGCCTGCGAGCCGGTCATCCAGACCAACTCCATCCTCACGCTGGCGCTGTCGGTGGCCGAGGGCAATGTCTGCACCGTCATGCCCGGCGCGCTGGTGGGTGCGGTGCGCGGCTACCGCGAACTCGAAGCCCTGCCCCTGGTCAGCCCCGAGGTGCGCACCACCATAGGCTTTATGGCCCAGGGCGGCGACCCCTCGCGCACCCTCGAGGCCGCCCTGGCCCTGGCCCAGGACGCCGGCTGGCTGCGCCATGCCGCGGCGCACAGCGGCTTGCTCAGCGTTTAAGAGCCCCCACGGTCGCTCACTGCGTGTAGCTCCCTGCCCCCCGAGGGGGCCGCTGCGCCTGCGGCCCGGCAAAGCCGGTTCCGCGGCCCCTGCTTGGTTTGGACACACCTGATAGGGGTATGCGGGGATTCGCCAACGAAGCGGCGCGCTCTTGATTTAGTTTTTGAATGGGGGCATGTCTCGATTCAATTTGACCGTGTTGCCGTGCGGCCGCGACACTTCGCGCACTCGTTCAGGGTGGGAAATACCAATAAGCCATAACACGGAGATAAGAAGACATGTCTGGATTCCTCGATAAAGAGCGCATCATTGCCGGCCCCGGCTTCAACCGCTGGCTGGTGCCTCCCGCCGCCCTGGCGATCCACCTGTGCATAGGCATGGCCTATGGTTTTTCGGTGTTCTGGCTGCCGCTGTCCAAGGCGCTGGGCATCAAGGAGTCCATCAAGTGCGGCCCTGAGGTCGGCTTTATCGCCGAGCTGTTCACCACCAGTTGCGACTGGAAAATTTCCACCCTGGGCTGGATGTACACCCTGTTCTTTGTGCTGCTGGGCATTTCCGCGGCCACCTGGGGCGGCTGGCTGGAGCGCGCCGGCCCGCGCAAGGCCGGCGTGGTATCGGCCGTCTGCTGGTGCGGCGGCATGCTGATCTCGGCGCTGGGCATTTATTTGCACCAGTTCTGGCTCATGATCCTGGGCTCCGGCGTGATCGGTGGCATAGGCCTGGGCCTGGGCTATATCTCGCCGGTCTCCACGCTGATCAAATGGTTCCCGGACCGCCGCGGCATGGCCACCGGCATGGCCATCATGGGTTTTGGCGGCGGCGCGATGATTGGTTCGCCGCTCGCGGCCGACCTCATGAAGTATTTCGCCACGCCCACCAGCGTGGGCGTGATGCAGACCTTTGTGGTCATGGCCGTCGTGTACTTCGTCTTCATGATGGCCGGCGCCTTTGGCTACCGCGTGCCCGAAACCGGCTGGAAACCCGAAGGCTGGACGCCGCCGCCCGCCGCCACCAACACCATGATCACGCAGCGCCATGTGCATGTGAAAAAAGTCTGGGGCATTCCCCAGTTCTGGCTGATCTGGATGGTGCTGTGCATGAACGTGAGCGCCGGCATCGGCGTGATCGGCATGGCTTCGCCCATGCTGCAGGAAGTCTTTGGCGGCCACCTGATCGGCCTGAACCAGAAATTCGGCGAGCTCGACAAGGCCCAGCTGGCGGCCATCGCCACCGTTGCCGCGGGCTTTACCGCGCTGCTGAGCCTGTTCAACATCGGCGGCCGCTTCTTTTGGGCCAGCCTTTCCGACAAGCTGGGCCGCAAGCTGACCTATGTGGTCTTCTTCGTGCTGGGCGGCATTCTGTACGCCAGCATTCCGGGCAGCGCAGCGGCCGGCAGCATCGTGCTGTTTGTGGGGGCCGTCTGCGTCATCCTGAGCATGTACGGCGGCGGCTTTGCCACCGTGCCGGCTTACCTGGCCGACATCTTCGGCACCCAGATGGTGGGTGCCATCCACGGCCGCCTGCTGACGGCCTGGGCCACGGCGGGCATCCTGGGCCCGGTGGTGGTGAACTACATGCGCGAATACCAGCTCGGCCTTGGCATCCCCCGTGAACAGGTCTATAACCAGACCATGTACATCCTGGTGGGCATGCTGGTGGTGGGCCTCATCTGCAACCTGCTGGTGCGCCCGCTGAACCCCAAGTGGTTCATGACCGACAGCGAACTCGCGGAAGAAAAACGCCTGGCGCATGAAAAAGCCGCGGCCTCTGAGCTGCACCGCACCAATGGCGGCAACGGCGGCACGATCAGCCCGGCCGTGGTGGTGCTGGCCTGGCTTGCGGTGGGCATCCCCCTGGCCTGGGGCATTTACCGCACTTTGCAAAGCGTGGCCAAGTTTTTCGCCTGATTCATTGTTGTTATTGATTCATTGACCTTTCCGTTTCAAGCCAAGCCGTTCCCGCGCCGTGCGCGGGAACGCCGGCCCAGCCACTCATGAACCATCCTGGTCGCAGTCCCGAAGTCAAGGCCGTTGCCGTCGCAACGGTCGACGAAATGCGCGAGCGCATACGCCGCAAGAGCAAACTCAAGGGGCGTCAGGCCGACGATGCGTCTCTGGACGAGGTGCGCGCACTGCTAGGCGCGCGGCCCGAGGCCGGCCACAGGCGCGACCTGCTGATCGAGCACCTGCACGCGCTCAACGACGCTTACCGCTGCCTGCACGACAGGCATCTGGTGGCGCTGGCCAAGGAAATGAACATCCCCATGGCCGAGGTCTACGAGGTCGCGACCTTCTACCACCACTTCGAAGTGATTCGCGGCGACGGCAAAGCCCCCGGCCTCACGGTGCGGGTCTGCGACGGCCTGGCCTGTGAACTGGCCGGCGCGCAGGATTTGCTGGCGCGCTTGCCGGCGCTGCTGGGCGCGCAGGATGTGCGTGTGGTCGCTGCGCCCTGCATAGGCCGCTGCGAGCAGGCGCCCGCCGTCGCGGTGCACCAGCAGGCCGTACCGTTTGCGACGCCGCGGGCCGTGGTCGCGGCAGTCGGCCAGGCGCAAAGCGCCGCCGCCGTGGCCCAAGCTGCCGTGCCTTTTAACGCGGCCGATTTTGCCGAACAAAGCGTGACCGGCATCGATACAGCCGCCGTGCCGGCGTACACCGGCTATGCGCTGTACCGCGAACACGGCGGCTATGCGCTGGCCGCCGCGGTGGTCAATGGCGAGGAAGACGCCGAGCGCATCATCAAGGCCATGGAAGACTCCGGCCTGCGCGGCCTGGGCGGCGCGGGTTTTCCGGCCGGCCGCAAATGGCGCATCGTGCGCGATCAGCCCGCGCCGCGCCTGATGGCCGTCAACATCGACGAGGGCGAGCCCGGCACCTTCAAGGACCGTACTTATCTTGAGCGCGACCCGCACCGCTTCCTCGAGGGCCTGCTGGTCGCGGCCCAGGTGGTGGGGGTGGAGGCTTGCTACATCTATTTGCGCGATGAATACCACGACTGCCGCGCCATCCTGCAGGCCGAACTCGACAAACTGCGTGCCGACCCGCCCTGCGAGCTGCCGCTGATCGAGCTGCGGCGCGGCGCGGGTGCCTACATCTGCGGCGAAGAGTCGGCCATGATCGAAAGCATAGAAGGCAAACGCGGCGAGCCGCGCATGCGCCCGCCCTACATCGCGCAGGTGGGCCTCTTCGGCCGGCCCACGCTGGAGCACAACTTCGAGACCCTGTACTGGGTGCGCGACATCGTCGAAAAAGGCCCACAGTGGTTCAGCGGCTTCGGCCGCAACGGCCGCAAGGGCTTGCGCAGCTTCAGCGTGAGCGGGCGCGTCAGGCAGCCCGGCGTCAAGCTGGCGCCGGCCGGCATCACGGTGCGCGAGCTGATAGACGAATACTGCGGCGGCATGGCCGAGGGCCACGACTTTTACGCCTACCTGCCCGGCGGCGCCTCGGGCGGCATCCTGCCGGCCTCCCTGGGCGACATTCCGCTGGACTTCGACACCCTGCAGCCTTATGGCTGCTTCATAGGCTCGGCCGCCGTCATGGTGCTGGGCCACCAGGACCGCGCGCGCGACGCCGCCCTCAACATGATGAAGTTCTTTGAACACGAAAGCTGCGGCCAGTGCACGCCCTGCCGCGTCGGCACGGCCAAGGCCGCGCGGCTGATGCAGGCCGAGCGCTGGGACGGCGACACGCTGGAAGACCTCAACATCGTGATGACCGACGCCTCCATCTGCGGCCTGGGCCAGGCTGCGCCCAACCCGGTGCGCAGCATCCAGAAATATTTCCCGCATGAGATCGGAGTCACGGCATGAACGCCCCCGCCAAACTCGCTGAAGTCATGCCGCAAACCGTCGAGTTCAAGCTCGACGGCAAGACCGTCCACGCCTATGAAGGCGAAACCATCTTCAAGGCCGCCGCGCGCCACGGTGTGGACATTCCCCACCTTTGCTACAAGGACGGGCTGCGGCCCGACGGCAACTGCCGCGCCTGCGTGGTCGAAGTCAAGGGCGAGCGCACACTGGCCCCCAGCTGCTGCCGCAGCGCCACGGCCGGCATGGAGGTGCAGGCCCAAAGCGAACGCGCGCTCAAGAGCCAGAAGATGGTGCTGGAGATGCTGCTGTCGGACATGCCTGACACCGGCTACAAATGGAATGAAAAAGACGAGTCGCTGGAGCACGGCGAACTCAGCGAATGGGCGGACCGCATGGAAGTGCAGGTGCGCCCCGCGCTCAAAGCCCTGCGCCGCGAGCAGCCCGCGGCCGACGTTTCGCATCCCGCCATGGCGGTCAACCTGGACGCCTGCATCCAGTGCAACCGCTGCGTGCGCGCCTGCCGCGAGGAACAGGTCAACGACGTGATCGGCTACGCCATGCGCGGCTCGCACAGCGAGATCGTGTTCGACTTGGACGACCCCATGGGCGACAGCACCTGCGTGGCCTGCGGCGAATGTGTGCAGGCCTGCCCCACGGGCGCGCTCATGCCCAAATCGCAGGTCGGCTCGCAAGTGGTTGATAAAAAGGTCGACTCGGTCTGCCCCTTCTGCGGCGTCGGCTGCCTGCTGACCTACAACGTCAAGGACAACAAGATCGTCAGCGTGGACGGGCGCGACGGCCCGGCCAACCATTCACGGCTGTGCGTCAAGGGCCGCTTCGGATTTGACTATGCGCACAGCCCGCAACGCCTGACGGTGCCGCTGATACGCAAGGCAGGCGTGGGCAAGGACCCCGAGGCGCTGCAAAACCTCAATCGCGACAGCGCCGACTGGTCCGAGGTGTTCCGCGAGGCGAGCTGGGAAGAGGCGCTGGCGCTCTCGGCCGGCAGCCTCAAGGGCCTGCGCGACACGCACGGCAAAAAAGCCCTGGCCGGCTTCGGCTCGGCCAAGGGCAGCAATGAAGAGGCCTATTTGTTCCAGAAGCTGGTGCGCACCGGCTTCGGCTCCAACAATGTGGACCACTGCACGCGGCTGTGCCATGCCTCCAGCGTCGCGGCCCTGCTCGAAGGCGTGGGCTCGGGCGCGGTCAGCAACCAGGTCAACGACGTGGAGCATTCGGACCTGATCTTCGTGATCGGCTCCAATCCCACGGCCAACCATCCGGTGGCCGCCACCTGGATGAAAAATGCGGCCAAGAACGGCGCAAAAATCGTGCTGGCCGACCCGCGCGTCACCGACATCGGCAAGCACGCCTGGCGCACCCTGCAGTTCAAGGCCGACACCGACGTGGCCATGCTCAACGCGCTGATACACACCGTGATCGACGAAGGCCTGGCCGACCAGGACTTCATCAGCAAGCGCGCCAGCAACTACGAGGCGCTGAAAGAAAACGTCAAGGGCTACAGCCCCGAGGCCATGGAGCCCATCTGCGGTATCCCGGCGCAAACCCTGCGCGAGGTGGCGCGCGAATTCGCCAAGGCCAAGGGCGCGATGATTCTGTGGGGCATGGGCATCAGCCAGCACGTGCACGGCACCGACAACGCGCGCTGCCTGATCGCGCTGGTCACGGTGACCGGCCAGATCGGCAAGCCCGGCTCCGGCCTGCACCCGCTGCGCGGCCAGAACAATGTGCAGGGCGCCAGCGACGCGGGCCTGATCCCCATGATGTTCCCCAACTACCAGCGCGTGGACAACGCCGGCGCGCACGCCTGGTTCGAGAAATTCTGGGACACCCCGCTGGACGAAAAGCCCGGCTACACCGTGGTCGAGATCATGCACAAGGCGCTCGCGCCCGACAGCGATCCGCACAAGATACGCGGCATGTACATCATGGGCGAGAACCCGGCCATGAGCGACCCCGACCTCAACCACGCTCGCCATGCGCTGGCCAGCCTGGAGCACCTGGTGGTGCAGGACATCTTCATGACCGAAACCGCCTGGCTGGCCGACGTGGTGCTGCCGGCCACCGCCTGGCCCGAAAAAACCGGCACGGTCAGCAACACCGACCGCATGGTGCAGCTGGGCAAGCAGGCCATCACGCCGCCCGGCGAAGCCAAGCCCGACCTGTGGATCATCCAGCAGATCGCGCAGCGCATGGGCCTTAACTGGAACTATGCGGGCGAGCATTCGGGCGTGGCGGCCGTTTATGAGGAAATGCGCCAGGCCATGCACGCGGCGATCTCGGGCATCAGCTGGGAGCGGCTGCAGCGCGAGTCCAGCGTGACCTATCCCTGCCTCACCGAAGACGACCCCGGCGCGCCCACCGTCTTCATAGACCGCTTCGCCACCCACGACGGGCGCGTGCACCTGGTGCCCGCCGACATCATCCCGGCCAACGAGCGGCCCGATGCGGACTTCCCCTTTGTGCTGATCACCGGGCGGCAGCTCGAGCACTGGCACACCGGCAGCATGACGCGGCGCGCCACGGTGCTCGATGCGATCGAGCCCATGGCCACGGCCTCGCTGTGCGGCGACGACCTCGCGGAACTCGGGCTGCAGGCCGGCGACGTGATCACCGTGCAGTCGCGCCGCGGCCAGGTTGCCATCCACGTGCGGCGCGATGACGGCACGCCGCACGGCGCGGTCTTCATCCCCTTTGCCTATTACGAGGCGGCCGCCAACCTGATGACCAATGCCGCGCTGGACCCTTTCGGCAAGATCCCGGAGTTCAAGTACTGTGCCGTCGCGATACGCCGCGGCGGCCAGGTGTCGGCCACCCAGGGCTATGGCGAGGGGATAGCCCGCTAGGGTTTTTCTACAGAGGCAGAAGCCCGCCGTACACTGCGGGCATGTCTGACTTCCAGCTGCGTTCCCCCGAAACAGACGCCGGCGTGCCCCGGCCCTGCACGGCCGTGGCCGTTGTCATGCGCCGCGAGCGAATAGACAACCGCTGGCAGCCCTGGCGCTGGGTGCTGGCCGACGTGGTGCCCCATGAAGACGGCTTCGGCGCCACGCCGCGGCTGCTTCTGAAAGACGAGCGCGAGGAGCGCTGGCTGCACCCGGGCTTTGCGGTCGAGCTGTTCACCGACGACGCCGAAGGTTATTACCTCAATGCCAGCACCGCCCAGCCCTGCTTCTGGGTGTTGTGGCGCATGGAGGAAGAAGCCTTGCTGGCCGACGAGCCGATTGCCGTGCCCCAGACCGTGACCCTGAGCTACCACGATGCCGGCCGCTGGCTGGACGCGCAGGAAACCGTGGAGCAGGTGCCCGCGCCGCCCGAGGTCGTGGCCTGGCTGCGCGACTTCGTCGACAAACACCATGTGGCTGAGCCCAAGCGGCGGCAGCGCCCGCAAAGCTTCAAGTCCCTGACCGACCGCTTCGGCAACCCCGCCAGCGTGAGCACAGGCAAAAAAACCGGTGGAGGCGGCCATGGCTGAGGAACCCACCGGTTTCCTGGGCCGCTGGGCGCGCCGCAAGGAAGAGGCGCGCCAGGGCAAAGCCCTGGACGAACCGGCGGCCGTTGCCGCCCCGGCCGGGCCTGTATCGTCTGCGCCTGTGGAGCCGCAGCCGGTCGCCGCACCGGCGACCGCGCCGGCTGATGACCAAGCCCCCAAAGTGCTGACGCTGGAGGACGCCAGGCTGCTGACCCGCGATTCCGACTTCAAGCCTTTTATGGCCGGCAATGTGAGTCCCGAGGTGCGCAACGCGGCCATGAAACAACTCTTTGCCGACCCGCACTTCAACGTGATGGATGGGCTGGACACGTACATCGACGATTACTCCAAGTTCGAGCCAATTCCCGAGTCCATGCTGCGGCAGATGGCCAGCGCGAAGTTCCTCAAGCTGTTTGATGATGAGGATGAGGAAAAGAACAAAGAGAAAGCGGCCGCCGCTTCACGGGAAAGCGCGAATAACCCCACGGATGAAACCGTGGCACAGTCCTCCTATGAAAACCCGGACATAGCTCCTCCCGAGCCGGCCGGGCCCGCACAGACCAGCCAAGCCGAGCCCCCCGTGGCCGGTAGCCAACCAGACCATGCCCACACTGATTTGCGACTGCAACCAGACCATGCCGCTCCAGCCCCAGGCGCTGGGCGAGGCCCTCAATGAGAGCCTGACGCTGCATTCGGCGCTGTGCCGGCGCGAAGCCGGGGCTTTCCAGAAGGCCGTGCAATCGGGCGACGACGTGGTGGTGGCCTGCACCCAGGAAAAGCGCCTGTTCGCCGAGGTCGGCGCGCAAACCCAGGGCGCGACATCGGTCGTCAAGTTCGTCAATATCCGCGAGACCGGCGGCTGGAGCAAGGACGCTTCCAGCGCCGGCCCCAAGATCGCGGCGCTGCTGGCCGCGGCCCAGCTGCCCGATGCCGAACCCGTGGCCACCGTGACGTACAAGAGCGCCGGCCGACTGCTGATCGTCGGCCCGGTGGACCATGCCGAGCAGGTGGCCGCATTGCTGGCCGACACGCTGGAAGTCACCATCTTCGCGCAGGGCGTTTCCGCTGGCGCGCAGGTCGGCCTTCCTGGCAGTCTTCCCGCGCAGGAGCGGCAATACCCGGTGATCAGCGGCGAGCATCTGGCGCTCAAGGGCTGGCTGGGTGCGTTTGAAGCGAGCTGGGACAAGACCAACCCCATAGACCTGGATCTCTGCACGCGTTGCAACGCCTGTGTGGCCGTGTGCCCCGAAGGCGCCATAGACCTGAGCTACCAGGTCGACAGCGCCAAATGCACATCGCACCGCGACTGCACGGCCGTTTGCAAAGTGGCCGGCGCCATCGACTTCAACCGCGCGCCGCAAAGCCTCACCGAAGCCTTTGACCTGGTGCTGGACCTGGGCGCCAAACCGCTGTTCACGCTGCATGCGCCGCCGCAAGGCTATTTCGCGCAAGCTGCCTCAGCCGGCCTGGCCTCGCCCGGCCTGCCGGCCACCGTGCTCAAGCTGCGCGACATGGTGGGTGAGTTTGAAAAGCCCAAGTTTTTTGCCTACAAACAAAAACTCTGTGCCCACAGCCGCAATGACACCGTGGGCTGCAATGCCTGCGTGGACATCTGTTCGGCCGGCGCCGTCAGCAGCGAGAAAAAACGCCAGCAGATCGTCGTCAACCCCAATCTCTGCGTCGGCTGCGGCGCCTGCACCACGGTGTGCCCGACCGGGGCGCTCACTTACGCCTATCCGCGCGCGAGCGAGCAGGGCGTGCGTTTCAAGACCTTGCTGTCGGCCTATGCAAAAGCCGGCGGCACGCAGCCGGCCCTGCTGTTCCACAGCCAGGGCCGCGGCCAGCAGGCCGTTGAAGCCCTGGGCCGCGCCGCGCGCCTGCAAAAAACCGTGCGTGGCGTGCCGGCCAACGTGATCCCGCAGGCGCTGTGGCACACGGCCAGCCTGGGCCTGGACCTGTGGCTCAGCGCCGTCGCCTTTGGCGCTTCGCAAGTCGCCGTGCTGGTGACCGACGAGGAAGCCCCGGCTTATCTCGAAGGACTCATGGAGCAGATGCGCGTGGCGCAAGCTTTGATGAACGGCCTGGGCTATGCGGGCGTTCACTTCCATTTGCTGCGCGCGCAAGCCGGCGACGTCGCCGGCCTGGACGCCGGCCTGCAGGCCCTGGCCCGCAACCGGCCCGCCGTGCCCGCCGCCCCGGCGCGCTTTGCCGTCGCCCAGGAAAAGCGCAGCACGCTGGACATGGCGCTGGACCACCTGATCCAGCAGGCGCCCGCTGCGCTGCCCGAGGCGATTGCGCTGCCCGCCCAGGGTTCGCCCTTCGGCAGCCTGGTGGTCAATGCCGACAGCTGCACCTTGTGCCTGAGCTGCGTGAGCGCCTGCCCGGCCAGCGCGCTGCAGGACAACCCGGATCGCCCGCAGCTCAAGTTCATCGAGAAAAACTGCGTGCAGTGCGGCCTGTGCGCCACCACCTGCCCCGAGGACGCGATCACGCTGCAGCCGCGATTGCTGCTGGGCCCGCAGCGCAAGGAGGCCAGGGTGCTCAACGAAAGCCCGCCCTACCACTGCATACGCTGCGCCAAGCCCTTCGGCACGCTCAAGGCCATAGAGTCCATGCTGGGCAAGCTGGCCGGCCATGCGATGTTCCAGGGCGCGGCGGCCGACCGCCTCAAGATGTGCGGCGACTGCCGCGTGATCGACCTGTATTCCGCCGAGAACGAAGTCAAGATCACTGACATCCGCTAGAACAGGACATAAGACGCCGCTCATGACGCCAGCCTCCCTGACCGCCACCACCCTGGACGAAGAAACCGCGCGCGCCGAGGTCTACGGCCTGCTGGCCGCGCTGTATTACGCCGCGCCCTCGGCCGAGCTCTATGACAACCTGCGCGTCGCCGTGACGGCCGCGCCCGCCGAAGGCGCGCTGCTCGAAAGCTCCTGGGGTGAGCTGGTGGCCGCGGCGCGCGCACAAAGCCGGGAGGCCATCGCCCAGGAGCACGATGCGCTGTTTGGCGGCGTGGGCAAGCCCGAGCTATACCTCTTTGGTTCTCATTACCTCAGCGGTTTCCTCAACGAAAAGCCGCTGGCCGCCCTGCGCACCGAACTCGCGGCGCTGGGCCTGGCGCGCGACGAGGCCATGCCCGAGACCGAAGACCATGTGGCCTACCTCTGCGAAGTCATGCGCTACCTGATCGCCGGCGACGACGTGGCCGTGGCCAACCTCACGCGGCAGCGCGAGTTTTTCGCGCGCCACCTGCAGCCCTGGCTGCCGCTGATGTGCGAGGCCATCACGCAACACCCCAAGGCGCGCTTTTACGCGGCGTTGGCGGCCTTCACGCAGGTTTTCATGAGCGTCGAGGCCCAAGGCTTCGACATGCTGGCCTGAGGGTGTGCCGCTCGCAGCGGCGAATGTTTTCTCAATATGAGACAGCCCGTGGCGGCGCGATCATAAGATAGCCTATCGTTTTCCCTAGCCCCCCGGATTGAGTCGGACAATCCATTGTGGCGCAGGGCCCTCTGACGTACAGTACTATGCAAACGGTTGCATACCGAGCAAGCCTTCCCCTGGAGAACACCATGCAGGACAGCCAGCCAAAACCCTCGCGACGGGGATTCTTTTTCGGTGCCGCCGCCACAGGCGCGGCCGCAGCGGCCGTCGTGGCCCTGCCCGGCGTACCAGCCCTTCAAGCCGAACTCCCGGCGCCCAAGCCGGCCCCTGAAAAAGGCGGCGGCTACAGCCTCTCGGAACACGTCCAGCGCTACTACAAGACCACCCGCGTCTAGCCCGTTCGACCGCCAGCACCCGGCCCGGTTTCACTTTCCCACGGAGAGCTTCATGCTGCTCACGAAAAAAACTTCCGAAGTCCATCCCGCGCACCGCGCCTCCACGCGTTTTGTGCACAGCCTGTCGCGGGGCCTGTCCAATGCCCTGCCCACCATGGACCGCCGCGCCTTTTTGCGCCGCTCCGGCCTCGGTGTCGGCGTGGGCCTGGCCGCGACGCAGCTGAGCCTGGTCAAAAAAGCCGAGGCCGCCACGCCCGGCGCTACCGAGGCCGGCGGCAAGATAGAAGTCAAGCGTACGGTGTGCGGCCATTGCTCGGTCGGCTGCGCGGTCGATGCCGTGGTCGAAAACGGCGTCTGGGTGCGCCAGGAGCCGGTGTTCGACTCGCCCATCAACCTGGGCGCGCACTGCGCCAAGGGCGCAGCGCTGCGCGAGCACGGCCACGGTGAGTACCGCCTGCGCTACCCCATGAAGCTGGTGAACGGCAAGTACGAGCGCATCAGCTGGGACACGGCGCTGAACGAAATCAGCGCCAGGCTGCTCGAGCTGCGCAAGGAAAGCGGCCCCGACTCGGTCTACTGGGTGGGCTCGTCGAAGCACAACAACGAGCAGGCCTATTTGATGCGCAAGTTCGTGAGCTTCTGGGGCAGCAACAACTGCGACCACCAGGCCCGCATCTGCCACTCGACCACGGTGGCCGGCGTTGCCAACACCTGGGGCTACGGCGCCATGACCAATTCCTACAACGACATGCAGAACAGCAAGTGCGCGTTGTACATAGGCTCGAATGCGGCAGAGGCCCATCCGGTCAGCATGCTGCACATGCTGCACGCCAAGGAAACCGGCTGCAAGCTGATCGTGGTGGACCCGCGCTTCACGCGCACGGCCGCCAAAGCCGACGACTACGTGCGCATACGCTCGGGCTCGGACATTCCCTTCCTCTTCGGCGTGCTGTACCACATCTTCAAGAACGGCTGGGAAGACAAGAAGTACATCAACGACCGCGTCTACGGCATGGACAAGGTCAAGGCCGACGTGATGGCCAAGTGGACGCCCGACAAGGTGCTGGAAGCCTGCGGCGTGGACGAGGCCACCACGCTCAAGGTGGCCACCATGATGAGCCAGAACCGCCCCAGCACCATCGTCTGGTGCATGGGCCAGACCCAGCACACCATAGGCAACGCCATCGTGCGCGCCTCCTGCATCCTGCAGCTCGCGCTGGGCAATGTCGGCAAGTCCGGCGGCGGCACGAATATTTTCCGCGGCCACGACAATGTGCAGGGCGCGACCGACGTCGGCCCCAACCCCGACTCGCTGCCCGGCTACTACGGCCTGGCCGAAGGTTCGTGGAAACACTTCGCCAAGATCTGGGGCGTGGACTTCGACTGGATCAAGGGCCGCTACGCCTCGGCCGCCATGATGGGCAAGCCCGGCATCACGGTGTCGCGCTGGATAGACGGCGTGCTGGAGAAAAACGAGCTGATAGACCAGGAGTCCAACCTGCGCGGCGTGTTCTTCTGGGGCCATGCGCCCAACTCGCAGACGCGCGGCCTCGAGATGAAGCGGGCCATGGACAAGCTGGACCTGCTGGTGGTGGTGGACCCGTACCCTTCGGCCACCGCGGCCATGGCCGCCATGCCCGGCAAGGCCGAAGACCAGAATCCCAAACGCGCGGTCTACCTGCTGCCGGCCGCCACGCAGTTCGAGACCAGCGGCTCGGTGACCGCCTCCAACCGCTCGCTGCAATGGCGTGAGAAGGTCATAGAGCCGCTGTGGGAAAGCCGCAGCGACCACATGATCATGCACCAGTTCGCCGAAAAGCTCGGCTTCGCCAAGGAGCTGTCCAAGAACTACAAGATGCAAAAGGTCAAGGGCATGGACGAGCCCGTGCCCGAGGACATCCTGCGCGAGATCAACAAGACCTGCTGGACCATAGGCTATACCGGCCAGAGCCCGGAGCGCCTGAAGGCGCACATGCGCAATATGCACCTGTTCGACGTCAAGACCCTCAAGTCCAAAGGCGGCAAGGACAAGGAAACCGGCTACGACACCACGGGCGACTATTTCGGCCTGCCCTGGCCGTGCTACGGCACCCCGGAGCTCAAGCACCCCGGCTCGCCCAATCTTTATGACACCTCCAAACACGTCATGGACGGCGGCGGCAACTTCCGCGCCAACTTCGGCGTCGAAAAAGACGGCGTCAACCTGCTGGCCGAAGACGGCTCCTGTTCGCTGGGCGCCGAGATCGCCACCGGCTACCCCGAGTTCGACCACCTGCTGCTCAAAAAACTCGGCTGGTGGGACGACCTGACCGACGCCGAAAAAACCGCGGCCGAGGGCAAGAACTGGAAGACCGACTCTTCCGGCGGCATCATCCGCGTCACCATGAAGCTGCACGGCTGCCATGTGTTCGGCAACGCCAAGGCGCGCGCCGTGGTCTGGAACTTCCCCGACGCGATCCCGCAGCACCGCGAGCCGCTGTACGGCAACCGCGCCGACCTGCAGGCCAAGTACCCCACGCATGACGACAAGAAAGCCTTCTGGCGCATGCCCACGCTGTACAAGACCATCCAGCAGAAAAACATCGCCGACAAGGTGCACGAGAAATTCCCGCTGGTCATGACCTCGGGCCGGCTCGTCGAGTACGAGGGCGGCGGCGAGGAAACCCGTTCCAACCCCTGGCTGGCCGAGCTGCAGCAGGAGATGTTCATCGAGATCAACCCCAAGGTGGCCGCCGAAAAAGGCATACGCAACGGCGAACGCGCCTGGGTCAGCACCCCCACGGGCGCGCGCCTGAACGTGCAGGCCATGGTGACCGAGCGCGTGGGCCCCGACACGGTGTTCATGCCCTTCCACTTCTCGGGCCGCTGGCAGGGCGCCGACATGCTGGCCTACTACCCCAACGGCGCGGCGCCGGTGGTGCGCGGCGAAGCCATCAACACGGCGACGACTTACGGTTACGACAGCGTCACGATGATGCAGGAAACCAAGACCACCGTCTGCAACGTCGAACGAGCATAAGGAATCACCATGGCACGCATGAAATTTGTCTGTGACGCCGAGCGCTGCATCGAATGCAACGGCTGCGTCACCGCCTGCAAGAACGAGAACGAGGTCCCCTGGGGCGTGAACCGGCGCCGCGTGGTGACGCTCAACGACGGTGTTCCCGGCGAAAAATCCATCTCGGTGGCCTGCATGCATTGCAGCGACGCGCCTTGCATGGCCGTCTGCCCGGTCAACTGCTTTTACCGCACCGACGAGGGCGTGGTGCTGCACGACAAGGACATCTGCATAGGCTGCGGCTACTGCTCCTATGCCTGCCCCTTCGGCGCGCCGCAGTTCCCGGCGGCGGGCACTTTTGGCGTGCGCGGCAAGATGGACAAATGCACCTTCTGCGCCGGCGGCCCAGAAGTCAACGGCAGCCAGGCCGAGTTTGAGAAATACGGCCGCAACCGCCTGGCCGAAGGCAAGCTGCCGGCCTGCGCCGAAATGTGCTCGACCAAAGCCTTGCTGGCCGGCGACGGCGATGTGGTCGCCGACATCTTCCGCAACCGCGTGGTGCAGCGCGGCAAGGGGGCAGAAGTCTGGGGCTGGGGCACGGCCTATGGGTCCAAACAAGCGGGCCAGCCGCCCGCGGGGGCCAAATCATGAGGCGCCTCGCGATACTGTTTTGCGTCACGGCGGCCTTCACTGTCTTGAGCGCTTGCGGCGAAAAGCCGCAAACCCTGGGTAGCGGCGCGCGAAGCGACACCGCGGCCTTCCAGGGCACCGACAATGCCTTCGCGGCGCCCGGCTGGACCAAGGGCGACAAGGCCAGCTGGGAGCAGGGCCTCAAGGCCCGGGCCCAGAACAGCCAGAACGAATACACCAAGACGGGCACGTCGAAATAGCGAGCGGAGGCCTTATGTTTCTTGCGCGACCCGTTCTCTTTCTGCTGGCAGCCGGCCTGGCCGGGCTGGCGGCAGCGCAGGCCCCTGCGCCGGCAGCCGCACCGCAGGCCCAGGGCGTT
The DNA here is from genome assembly GCF_056401275.1 of Polaromonas sp. P4_F6. Classification (NCBI taxonomy): domain Bacteria; kingdom Pseudomonadati; phylum Pseudomonadota; class Betaproteobacteria; order Burkholderiales; family Comamonadaceae; genus Polaromonas; species Polaromonas sp. P4_F6. The sequence continues at coordinate 320,131 of NZ_JBFUJQ010000004.1, forward strand.
GTCGCTCCTGCCGCCGCGCCGGCGGCCACCAGCGGCATCCAGGGCCAGAACATTTTTGAGGTCAAGCCCGACGCCAGCGCCGATCCCAATTACGCCAAGCAAAGCAACGGCGAACGCGCCAAGGTCCAGCCCGGCAACAACGCGCCCATGTGGCGCCAGGTGGGCGAGGGCGTCACCGGCTACAGCAGCCTGCCCAAAAGCGAAGCGCCCGAAGCCGGCAACCTGATCCAGCCCTTTGTGCAGTACCCCGGCTCGCGCCTGACCAACGCCGGCGAGGCCTGGCGCCAGGTGCGCAACCATTGGATCATTCCCTACGGCGGTTCGCTGTTCCTGATCGTGCTGCTGGCGATCGCGATTTTTTACTTCAGCAAGGGTTCCATCAAGACCCACGGCGCCGACACCGGCCGCAAGATAGAGCGCTTCACGCCTTTTGAGCGCGCCGCGCACTGGTCCAATGCGATCGCGTTTTCCATCCTGGCGATCTCCGGCCTGGTGATGGCCTTCGGCAAGTTCTTCCTGCAGCCCGTCATTGGCGGTGCGCTCTTCGGCTGGTTGACCTGGGTGCTCAAGACTATGCACAACTTCGCGGGCCCGCTGTTCGCGGTGTCGCTGGTGATCGTGTTCTTCACTTTCCTGCGCGACAACTGGCCGCAAAAGGGCGACCTGCGCTGGCTGGCCAAGGGCGGCGGCCTGGTCACGGGCGGCGAAGAACCGCCTTCGAACCGTTTCAACGCGGGCGAAAAACTCATTTTCTGGGGCGGCGTGTTTTTCCTCGGCATCGTGGTCGTGTCCTCGGGTTTTGTGCTCGACAAGCTGCTGCCCGGCCTGGTTTACGAGCGCGCCACCATGCAGGTCGCGCACATGGTGCATGCCGTTGCGACCGTGCTCATGATGTGCATGTTCCTCGGCCACATCTACCTGGGCACCATCGGCATGCAGGGCGCCTACCAGGCCATGCGCACCGGTTATGTCGACGAGACCTGGGCGAAGGAACACCACGAATACTGGTACGACGACATCAAGGCCGGCAACATTCCGGCCCAGCGCAGCACCACGCCTGTTGATCCACCCGGCCAGATCGCGCAAGCTTGAAGAGCGAAATGAGGACGCCATGAAAAAACTCCTGACCCTGGGCCTGCTGGCCGCTGCGTCGGCCACGGTGCTGGCCAAACTGCCGCCGCTGAGCGACGAAGCCAAGGCCAAGGCCGCCGAAGCCGCCGCCAAGACGGCCTGGACCGGCAAGCTCGAGGCCTACCAGCTCTGCAAGGCGCAGGACAAGGTGGCCGCCGCTTATTACAAATCGGCAAAAGCCGCCGGCAAGGACACCAAGCCCCCCGCCGCCGCGCCGGCCTGCGCCTATCCCGGCCCCTTTGCCTACACCCCGCCTGAAGCCAAGCCGCTGGAAGCCGCCGGTGCGCATTCGCCGGCCGGAACGGCCACCAGCCCGCCCAGCACCAAACAGCCGGACGCGGTCGGCAACCCCGCCAAGAAGTCCTGAATCCTTCCCGCTCTTCAAAAAGCCGACTCCGCAAGGGCCGGCTTTTTTGTTGTAGTCTTGCCGCATGCCTTCGCCATCACCTTTGCCCCGCCTGACAAACGCCAGGGCGCCCCTGACCTGCGAGGTCCAGACCGTCAACGAATACGGCGAAACGCAGCAGGTCTCCATCCCGGCCGAGCGCGCGCTCACGGTGTATGTCGACAAGCGTGAACTCGTGACCTTGATGACGCTGGGCGCCCATCCCGAATTGCTGGTGCTGGGCTATTTGCGCAACCAGCGCCTGGTCAAGGATGTGGCCGACATTGACTCCATCACCGTGGACTGGGAGGTGGGCGCCGCCGCCGTCAAGACCCGCCACGGCATTGAGGACATCGAGGAAAAAACCGCGCGCCGCGTGGTCACCACGGGCTGCGGCCAGGGCAGCGTGTTTGGCGGCCTGATGGACGAGGTCGACGGCATTGTGCTGCCTGCCGATGCGCGCATCAGCCAGGGCCAGCTCTACGCCCTGGTCAACACCATACGGCTCAAGGAAACGACTTACAAATCCGCCGGCTCGGTCCATGCCTGTGCGCTGTTCGCGATGACGGACGGCGACCCCGAGATGCTGCTGTTTGTCGAAGACGTGGGCCGCCACAACGCCATAGACACCATCGCCGGCTGGATCTGGATGCAGGACAGCCCTGTCGTGAGCAAATCGGACAAGGTGTTTTATACGACGGGCCGCCTCACCAGCGAAATGGTCATCAAGTCCGCGCAAATGGGGGTGCCCATTGTGGTCTCGCGCAGCGGCATCACGCAGATGGGGCACCAGGTGGCGCAGACGGTCGGCCTGTGTGCCATTGGCCGGGCCACCCACAAACGTTTTGTCTGCTATGCCCATCCGCAGCGGCTCACGCTGCAGCCCGAGCTCGCTGGCGCCAGGCCGGCCTCTTTTTCCACCGTGCCGACATGATCGCTACAGATACCGACGTCCAGCCCACGCTTCCTGGAATTCCCGAAGCCTTGCCGATGCGCGGCAAGCCGGGCACCGGCCTCTCGCTGCTGCGCTGGGTGGGCGAGGGCCTGCGTGCGGGAGTGTTTTTGAAACCTCGCGTGGCGGGGAGTGCGCCCACGCCGCTGCAAGTGCTGCTCCTGACGGTGCTGGTCCTTGGTTTTGAACTGGCCTTGTCCCGCCTGGAAGTGGCCGGCCCCGCGCGCCTGGACTTGCAGGCGTGGCTGTCGGGCTGGTGGACCGCCGGCCTGTTCCTGGGCCTGGCCTGGTGGGCGCTTCCCACGCGGGGCACCGCGCCGGATGCCGGCCCGGATGAACCCTCTGGCGAAGGCCTGAAGGGCATCGCCGCCTGCTTTGTCCTGTGGCTGCTCTCATCGCTTCCGGCCACGGTGCTGTACCAGGGGGTGATTGCCGCCTTCGCCCAGGGTTGGGTCAAGAGTTCGGTGTTTTCGTCGCCATGGGTTTACTGGGGCTTTTACGGCCTGTTCATCACCTGGGGCGTAGGCACGGCCATCGTGCTGGTCTGGCGCTTTGCCGGGCCAGGCTGGCGCACGGCGGTGTTCGCGCTGGTGCTGGTAGTCTCCAGCGGCCTTATGGCCTGGCAATTCGAGGCCCGCACCTGGCAACAAGACTACGCCGCGCGCGGCAATGCCGATGACCGGCCCCGGCTGCAGCTGAGCCAGCAGACCTTTGAAGAACAGCAGGCGCTGTGGGAAAAAACCATGGCCGCCATCGCGCATGAGCGGCCTGGCGTGACCGATGTCTACGCCCTGGTGTTCGCCCCCTACGCCGCGGAAGACGTCTTCCTGCGTGAAAGCACCATGGTCAGCCGGGTGCTGGCCGAGCGCTTTGACGCCGAGGGCCGTGTGGTGCAGCTGGTCAACCACGCCAGCACCGCGCAGACCCACCTCTGGGCCACCGGGCTCAACATGGAGCGCGCCATCGACGCGATCGCCCAGCGCATGGACCGCAACAACGACCTGCTGGTGGTCTACATGACCTCGCACGGCGCCAGCGACTTCAAGCTGGCTGCCGCCCACTGGCCGCTGCAGGTGCCGCCTGTAAGTCCCGATGAACTGCGCGAGGCGCTGGACAGGTCGGGCATACGCCACCGCGTGATCGCGATTTCCGCCTGCTACTCGGGCGGCTGGGCCGACGCGCTGGCCGGCGACACCACGCTGGTCATGACGGCGGCCGACGCGACACATACCTCTTACGGCTGCGGCCGCCGCTCCGAGCTGACCTTTTTCGGCCGGGCCCTGTTTGACGAGCAGCTGCGCAAGACGCACTCCTTCGAGCAGGCTTTTGCGCGGGCCGTGCCGCTGATCAAGCAGCGCGAAATCGACGCCGGCAAGGAAGACGGCTTTTCCAACCCGCAGATCCGGGTGGGCGCCGGCATTGCGCCGGTGCTGCGCGCACTCGAAAAACGCCTGGACGCGCTGCCGCCGGCCGCCGCCGTGCCCGTGGCCGCCGCCAGCGCCGCCAGGCCATAACACCCGATACCCCGGCTCCAAACCCGGCCATCGCGCGGAGCCCCGGACTTTGCGTTATGGTCTGCGCATGAATACCCTTTTCCTCAAGCTCGGCTGGAAAACCATGCTGCGCGACCTGCGCGCGGGCGAGTTGCGCCTGCTGATCGTGGCCGTCACCCTGGCCGTCGCGGCGCTCACCGCCGTCGGTTTTTTTGCCGACCGGCTCAAGGGCGGCCTGCAGCGCGATGCGCGGCAGCTGCTGGGCGGCGACGCCGTGATCCGCAGCGACGGCCAGACCCCGGCGGCCTTTATCGCCAAAGCGCGGGAACTGGGCCTGCAGGGCATTTCCACCGTCACTTTTCCCACCATGGGCCGCGCCGGCGATGCCGACGGCGGCGCCAGCAAGCTGGTGGCCTTCAAGGCCGTGCCCCAGGGCTATCCCTTGCGCGGCAGCATGAAGGTGGCCGCCGGCCTGGACGAGCCCGGCGCCGACACGCGCGAGGTGCCGGCCCCCGGCACGGCCTGGGCCGATGCCTCGCTGCTCGACGCGCTGGGCCTCAAGCTGGGCCAGACCCTGCTGCTGGGCGATGCCGGCTTCAAGCTCACGCGCATCATCGTGCAGGAGCCGGACCGCGGTGCGGGCTTCATCAGCTTTTCGCCGCGCGTGATGGTCAACCAGGCCGATGTCGCGGCCACCAACCTGATACAGCCCGCCAGCCGCACCAACTACCGTTTTGCCGTCGCCGGTGATGACAAGGCGGTCAAGGCCTATGTGAAATGGGCCGACGCCGAAATCAAAAAACCGTTTGAACAATCCGGCATGCGCGGCGTGCGCCTGGAGTCGCTCGAATCGGGCAGCCCCGAGATGCGACAGACGCTGGACCGCGCCGAAAAATTCCTCAACCTCGTGGCGCTGCTGGCGGCCTTGCTGAGTGCGGTGGCGGTGGCGATTGTGGCGCGCGGCTTCGCGGCCAAGCACCTGGACGACTGCGCCATGCTGCGCGTGCTGGGCCAGCCCCAGCGCACCATCGCGCTGGCCTACACCTTTGAGTTCGTGCTGGCGGGCCTGTTCGCCAGCGCCCTGGGCGTGGCCCTGGGTTTTGCCGTGCATTACGGTTTTGTGCTGCTGCTGGCCGGCCTGGTCGAGACCGCGTTGCCGGCCGCCACCTTCTGGCCCGTGCTGTTCGGCATGGGCATGGGCCTCACGCTGCTGCTGGCCTTCGGCCTGCCGCCCGTGCTGCAGCTGGCCCAGGTGCCGCCGCTGCGCGTGATACGCCGCGACGTCGGCAACCTCAAACCCGCCTCACTCGCGGTGCTGGGCGTGGGCATGGCCGGTTTCGCGGCCTTGCTGGTGGCCGCCAGCAGCGACCTGAAGCTGGGCCTGATCGCCGTGGGCGGTTTTGCCGGCGCGGTAGGGGTGTTTGCCGTCGCCAGTTTTGCCGCCGTCAAGCTGCTGCGCGCCAGCGTGCATGAGGCGACCGCGCCGCGCTGGCTGGTGCTGGCCACGCGCCAGCTCTCGGCGCGGCCGGTGTACGCCGTGGTGCAGACCAGCGCGCTGGCCGTGGGCCTGCTGGCGCTGATGCTGCTGGTGCTGCTGCGCACCGACCTCATCAGCAGCTGGCGCAGGGCCACGCCGCCCGACGCGCCCAACCGTTTTGTCATCAACGTGCAGCCCGAGCAGGGCGAGGCCTTCCAGCAGGCCTTGCGCGACGGCGGCGTGAAAAAATTCGACTGGTACCCCATGATCCGCGGCCGCCTGATCGCGGTCAACGGCAAGCCCGTCACCCCCGACGACTTCGAGGACGACCGCGCCAAGCGCCTGGTGGACCGTGAGTTCAACCTCTCCAACAGCGCGGACATGCCCTCGCACAACCAGCTCAGCGGCGGGCGCTGGACGGCCGGCGAACAAGACGCCGTCAGCGTCGAGGACGGCCTGGCCAAGACCCTGGGCCTCAAGCTCGGCGACAGCCTGCGCTTTGACATAGGCGGGCAGGCCAGCGAAGCCAAAATCACCAGCCTGCGCAAGGTCGACTGGGGTTCCATGCGCGTCAATTTTTTTGTGATGTACCCGGTCGCCAAACTGCCGGCCGACGTGCCTGTCTCTTTCATCAGCGCCTTCCGCGCGCCCGAACCCGCGGCCGCCGTGGCCGGCCAGCCGCGCCCGCAAAGCTTTGACAACACCCTGGTCAAGGCCTTTCCCAACATCACCAATGTCGACATGAGCAGCACGCTGGCCCAGGTGCAGCGCGTGCTCGACCAGGTGATACGCGCGGTGGAATTTTTATTCGGCTTCACGCTCGCCGCCGGCCTGGTCGTGCTGTTCGCCGCCATCACCGCCACCCGTGAGGAGCGTGCCAAAGAATTCGCCATCATGCGGGCCGTCGGGGCGCGAGCCTCGCTGCTGCGCCAGGTTCAGCGGGCGGAGCTGGCCGGTGTCGGCCTGCTGGCCGGCTTTCTGGCCTCTGTCGTTGCGCTGGCCGTGGGATGGGGCTTGGCGCGGTTTGTGTTTGATTTCAGCTGGAGTGGGTCTTGGACGGTGCCGGTTTTTGGCAGTCTGGCCGGGGCTGTGCTGGCCTTGGCTGCGGGGTGGTGGGGTTTGAGGTCGGTTTTGAATACGCCGGTGGTGGAGACTTTGCGGAAGGCGCAGTGACGGCGGGGTGGACCGTATTGGCCCCACGCCGGAACCGGCTCCTCGACCATTTGATAATCCCCCCATGCAGATAGAAGAACGTCCTCCCGGAAACCCTCCCTTTGAAACCCCTTTTGCCTGGATAGGCGGCGAGGAGCGCGTCAAGGCGCTGGTTGAGCGCTTTTATGACTTGATGGACCTGGAGCCGGGCTACACAGCCCTGCGCGCCGCGCATGGCAGCACGCTGGACAATGCGCGCCAGCGCCTGTTCTGGTTTTTGTGCGGCTGGCTGGGCGGGCCGCAGTACTACACCGACCGTTTTGGCCATCCGCGCCTGCGCATGCGCCACATGCCGCAGCAGACCGGCGGCGGCTCCATCGGCATTGCGGAACGAGACCAGTGGCTGGCCTGCATGGACCAGGCCATGCGCGAGACCGGGGTGGATGAAGGCCTGCGCACGCGGCTCAATGCGTCTTTTTTCCAGACGGCCGACTGGATGCGCAACCGGGGCGAATAAGCCGCGACAATTGCCGCGATATCATGATCGGCTATCGAATTGATCACAATTGTTCAGATGACAGTCATTCAACAATGACAAACAAACTGCGGCAAACTCCGGATCGGAATGGATCGGCAACATTGTTGTGCCTGGCGTTCAATTTTTTTGTTGTGGCATTTCCGGTGATCTTCTCTCTGGTTGGATCGAAAGCAAAACCATTTTTATGGGTCACAGCAGCTGAATCGCTGTTGCTGCTGATGGTGCCCTTGATCATTGTGAAACGATGGGGCGTGTATTTTTTGTTGATATTGCCCATCACGTTTCTGGGAATGGTCTATCAACTTTATTTGAGAAGCTACGGTGCGCTCCCCAATAGTGATGCGCTCATGCTTGTCGTGAATTCCAGCCTGGAAGAGGTACTGGGGACTATCAAGGTATTTGGATGGACTGGAGTACTGGCTTTCTCCGCCGGTATTCTGGCGCTCTACCTCGGCGGCTGTGTGGTTCTCTGGAAAACTCGTGTAGCTGGTTTCAGATTCATCAATCTCTATGCAATTCTTCTTGTCGCCTTTGTGGCCGTTGTATCACCTGTTGTTGTCGCCAAGGTTCAATTTCCGTCGGAGGAAATTACAAACTCCATGGTGGAGCAGGTAATCTGGACGCATCCCATCGGGGCCTTGCAATACCTCGCATTGAACCTTCCTGATGCCCTGGAGAACCGGGGCCCTTCTATCCATAAATCGGCGTATGGGGTGACTTCGAAGAAAAACCTTGGGGAGGAAGTGTATGTCTTGGTTGTGGGTGAGGCTGCGAGATATGACACTTTCCATATCAACGGCTATGCCAGCCCGACTAGCCCGGAACTGGAAGAAATCGGCGTCGTCTCGATGCCGCATGTCCTGACGACGTCCAATCTGACCATGTATGCGGTACCCATGCTCATGACGGGTTTGGCTCCTGCTTCTTACCGGGAGGATGCCATTCACGGGAGCATTCTGGATTTATTCAAGGAGGCGGGCTATTCGACCGCATGGTTGGTGAACCAAGACATCAATGTTGGACGCATATTTGGACCCAATCCAGACTTTTTTTATTACCCCTTGGATGGAAAGCAGACCGTATTTGGAAGGTCCTTGCCTGATGGGGTGTTGCTTCCGAAACTGGCGGCTGTTTTACGCGGTAGTGGGAAAGCCCAATTTATCGGTCTGCACACTTCAGGATCACATTGGGAATACGAAAACAGGTATCCCGATGAATTCGATACCCGGAACAGCAAGGCACAAGCTAAACAAAGAGCTGCTCAATCATTGATGACCCGCAATACGGAGGCCATGGTTCGCCCTGCGTATGAGGACTCCATCAGATATACCGATCATGTTGTTGCCCAGGTTATTTACCAAGTCGCCGCCACACATAAAAAGGCGATCGTCGTCTATGTCCCGGACCACGGGGAAAATTTCTTTTCTTCGGACGTTGCAGCCGGTCACGGTTCACCCAGTATGAGCAAAGGTGAATTGCATATTCCCGCCTTTATCTGGGCAAGCCAGGAATATCAAACGCAGGAACCCGAGAAATGGAAAACTCTTCTTGCCAATGCAAAGAGGCCTTTCACTTCAGATGGGGTTTTCCATACGATCGCGGACATGGCCGGACTGGACTTTCCGGAGCTTGATAAAACCCGGAGTTTGGGTTCTGAACGATACACCCCACGGGAAACCGTCACGATAAAAACCATCGCTGGGCTCAAAGATTTATCGGATTGCCGGAACTGCGAAGATATGTTGAAAGCTGGCCGATAAGTCCACCAGTTTTCGGCGGGCATATTTAATGCACGGCAGGCGACCGCTATAGCTTCAGCTCTGCACGAGCAGCACCACCAGCGCCCCGGCGCCGCCTTCGGCCGGCCTGGCCTGCACAAAGGCCAGCACTTCCTGCTTCTGGATCAGCCAGCTCTGCACCTTGCCCTTGAGCACCGGTGTCTTGCCCGGTGAACCCAAACCCTTGCCGTGCACCACGCGCACGCAGCGCCAGCCCATCTTGTGGGCGTCCTTGATGAAATCCGCCAGCGCCTCGCGCGCGTCCTCGCGGCGCAGGCCGTGCAGGTCGAGCTGGCCCTGTATGCTCCAGCCGCCGCGGCGCAGCTTGCGCACCACGTCGGGCCCCATGCCGGGCCGCCTGAAACTCAGCGCCTCGTCGGTGTCCAGCAGGGTTTCCACGTCAAACTCGTCGGAGATCGCCTCGCGCATCACCGCGAGTTCGTCGCGCTGCTGCTGCACCGGGATGGGCGCGGCCTGCTGCACCGGCAGCGCGGCCTTGTGGCCGGGCAGGTGTTTGGCGGGCAGGGCCTTGACGGGGCCGATGGCGCGAGAGAACAGCTCTTTCTCAGCTTTGGCTTTGGCCGCCGCGGCGGCCTTTACGGCGGCGGCTTCTTTTTCCAGTCGGGCCCGGGTTTCGATGGCCTGCTTGACGGCCTTGAGGTCCTGCAGGCTTTTGAGGGCGGGGGATTTCATGGACTTACCTTACAACATTCCCAGCTCGGCCATGGACACCGCCTGGGTGCTGGTCACCACGAAGTGGTCAAGCACGCGCACATCCACCAGCGCCAGCGCCGCCTTGAGGTTGTGCGTGAGCGCCTCGTCGGCGCGCGAGGGCTGGGCCCAGCCGCTGGGGTGGTTGTGGGCCAGCACCACGCTGGCGGCGTTCAGGGCCAGGGCGCGTATGACGACCTCGCGCGGGTAGACCGAGGTCTGGGTCAGCGTGCCGCGAAACAGCTCCTCGAGCACGATCAGCCGGTTCTGGCTGTCCAGAAACAGCATGGCGAAGACCTCGTGCGGCCGGCTGCCCAGCTGCAGCTGCAGGTAGTCGCGCACGGCCTGGGGCGTGTCGAACAGGGTTTTCTGGCTGAGGTTCTCGGCCAGCGCGCGGCGGGCCAGTTCCAGCACGGCGACCAGCTGCGAGCGCTTGGCTGCGCCGCCCAGTCCCTTGATGCGCTTGAGGCTGTCTGCCGTGGTATGCAGCAACCCGGCCACGCCGCCGAAGGTGTCCAGCAGCTCCTGGCCCATCTGCAGCACGTTTTTGCCGGGGATGCCGGTGCGCAGCAGCAAGGCCAGCAGTTCGGCGTTGCTGAGCGCGCCGGGGCCGCGGGCCAGCAATTTTTCGCGGGGGCGGCTGTCTTGAGGCAGGTCTTTCAGGATCATGGATCGATCTCTTGTTATGGGGCTGGCAGGGAGCGGCCAGGGGGGCACCGCGCAAAAAAGGCCAAAAAACCGGGTTTGGCCCGGTCAGGCCGTCCTTTCTACAATAGAGGCAGTTTACAAACATTGGCCCGCCGTTCCGGCCGGCCCCCGAAAGCCTCAGCCTTATGTCCACCGTGGAACTCTCCGCCGCCCCCTTGATCCAGCAGGGCTCTTTCCTGACCCTGCACTACCGCATGGCCGGGCCTTCGGTGGACGGCAAGCCGGGCGCCGACATCATCAACACCTTTGAAGGCAAACCCGCCACGCTGAGCCTGGGCACGGGTGAGCTCTCGCCGGCCATCGAGCAGCGCCTGCTGGGCCTGCCAGAAGGCACGCGCACCACCTTCGAGCTGCCGGCCGGCGAGGCCTTCGGCGAGCGCAACCCGGAACTCGTCCAATGGGTGGCGCGCAAGCTGCTCAATGAACTGGGGGACCCGGACGAGCAGTACAAGGTCGGCGACGTGGTGCAGTTCCCCACGCCCGACGGCATGGGCCAGTACGCCGGCGCGGTGCAGCAGGTCAAAGAGGGCGGCGATGCGGTGCAATTCGACTTCAACCACCCGCTGGCCGGCCAGCCCGTGGTGTTTGAAGTGCAAGTGATTGGTGTCCTATGACTGAATCGAAAAAACTCCCGCAAGAAATCCTGCTGGCCGAGCCGCGCGGTTTTTGCGCCGGCGTCGACCGCGCGATTGAAATTGTCGAGCGCGCGCTGACCAAATTCGGCGCGCCGATTTATGTGCGCCACGAGATCGTGCACAACACCTACGTCGTCAACGACCTCAAGGAAAAAGGCGCGATCTTCATCGAAGAGCTGGACGACGTGCCGCCGGGCGCCACGCTGGTGTTCAGCGCCCACGGCGTGAGCCAGGCCATCCAGAAGGAGGCCGAGCGCCGCGGCTTCCAGATTTTTGACGCCACCTGCCCGCTGGTGACCAAGGTGCATGTGGAAGTCGCCAAGCTGCACAAGGAAGGCTACGAGTTCATCATGATCGGCCACAAGGGCCATCCCGAGGTCGAAGGCACCATGGGCCAGCTTGAGAGCGGCATCCACCTGGTGGAGGACGCGGCCGACGTCTGGCGCATCACCCCGGCCCAGACCGAGCGCCTGGCCGTGGTCACGCAGACCACGCTGAGCGTGGACGACGCGGCCGAGATCAGCGCCGCCGTGAAGCAGCGCTTTCCGCAGGTGCGCGAGCCCAAGCAACAGGACATCTGCTACGCCACGCAGAACCGGCAGGACGCCGTCAAGGTGCTGAGCCCGCAGGTCGACATCCTCATCGTGGTCGGCAGCCCGACCAGCTCCAACAGCAACCGCCTGCGCGAACTGGCCGCCAAGCTGGGCACCGAAGCCTATATGGTCGATGATGCCAGCGAACTCAAGGAATCCTGGTTCGAGGGCAAGGGCCGGGTGGGCCTGACGGCCGGCGCCTCGGCCCCCGAAATCCTCGTCAAGCAGGTGATAGACCGTATCAAGGCGCTGGGCGCAGTGTCGGTGCGCAAGATGGACGGCATCGAGGAAACCATCAAGTTCCCGCTGCCCAAGGGCCTGAAGCTAGACGCACAAGGCCACATGCTGGAAGTCAACGACAGCCAGCTCCACCAACTCAGCTGAGTTTTTCCCATGACTGATCGCGATCACATCGAGCGCTGCCTGCGCGCGTTCAAGGCCGGCTACGGCCACTTCATCCGCCAGACCCCGCTGTGGCAATTGCCCGGCAAGGCGCTGGGCGTGGACTGCGGCGAGGTCTGGCTCAAGCTGGAGCACCTGCAGACCGGCGGCAGCTTCAAGGCGCGCGGCATGCTCAATCGCCTGCTGTCCAACCCCATCCCCGCCAGCGGCGTGATCGTCGCCTCGGGCGGCAATGCCGGCATCGCCACCGCGGCCGCGGCCCGTGAGCTGGGTGTGCGCTGCGAGGTGTTTGTGCCCGAAGTCTCACCCCCCGCCAAGCGCGCCAAGCTGGCCGCGCTGGGCGCCGAGGTGGTGGTGACGGGCGCGGCTTACGCCGACGCGCTCAAGGCCTGCCTGGCGCGCCAGCAGGAAAGCGGCGCGCTGCTCACCCATGCCTACGACCAGCCCGAAGTGCTGGCCGGTGCCGGCACCATGGCCGCCGAAATCGAGCAGCAGGGCGGTGTGCCCGACTCGGTGCTGGTCAGCGTGGGCGGCGGCGGCCTGATTGGCGGCGTCGCCAGCTGGTTCGAACAACGCAGCCGCGTGGTCGCGCTGGAGCCCGAGCTGGCACCCACGCTCTTCAAGGCCCGCGAGGCCGGCGAACCGGTGGACGTCGCCGTCGGCGGCATCGCCGCCGACTCGCTGGGCGCCCGGCGAATCGGCAGCCTGGCCTGGGAAGTCACCCAGGCCCATGTGCGCGACGCGCTGCTGCTGACGGACGAATCCATACGCGCGGCGCAGCTCTGGCTCTGGAAAGAGCTCAAGCTCGCCGTCGAACCCGCCGCGGCCCTGCCGCTGGCCGCGCTGCAAAGCGGCCGCTACCGCCCGCGCGCCGACGAAAAAGTCTGCCTCATCATCTGCGGCGCCAACCTGGACCCGGCCAGCCTCAACTGAGCCGAGCGGGCCCCCGCACAAAATACAATGGCCCCATGCTAGACATCAACCTGCTCCGCAAAGACCTGCCGTCGGCCATTCGCCGCCTGGAAACCCGCAAGACCCCGCAAACCTTCCTCAATGTGGAGGCCTTCCAGGCCCTGGAGGCCGAACGCAAGGCCTTGCAGATCCGCACCGAAGAGCTGCAGAACCAGCGCAATACCCTGTCCAAGCAGATCGGCCAGCTCAAATCCAAGGGCGAAGACGCCAGCGCCGTCATGGCGCAAGTAAGCGCTTCCAAGGCTGAACTTGAATCCTCCGCCACCCGGCTGGAGCAGATCCAGGCCGACATGCAGTCCCTGCTGCTGGCCGTGCCCAACCTGCCGCACGAGAGCGTGCCCCAGGGCGCGGGCGAAGCCGGCAATGTCGAGCTGCGCAAATGGAGCCCCATCGAAGGCCCGGGCGGCGAGCCGGCCGCGTTCGCCTTTGAGGTCAAGGACCATGTCGACGTGGGCCAGCCCCTGGGCCTGGACTTTGAACTCGGCAGCAAGCTCACGGGCGCGCGTTTTACCGTCATGAAGGGCCCACTGGCGCGCCTGCACCGCGCGCTCGCGCAGTTCATGCTCGACGTGCAGACCCAGGAGCACGGCTACACCGAGTGCTACACACCCTATATCGTCAACGGCGATTCGCTGCGCGGCACCGGCCAGCTGCCCAAGTTTGAAGAAGACCTGTTCGCCGTCAAGAAGGGCGGCCAGGAGGGCGCGGCCGAAGCCGAAAGCGTTTCGCTGTACCTGATCCCGACCTCGGAGGTCTCGCTGACCAATTTTGTGCGCGATGAAATCGTCGCCGAGTCGGACCTGCCGCTGCAGTTCACCGCGCACACGCCATGCTTCCGTTCGGAGGCCGGCAGCTACGGCCGCGACACGCGCGGCATGATCCGCCAGCACCAGTTCGACAAGGTCGAGATGGTGCAGGTCACCCATCCCGACAAAAGCTACGAGGCGCTGGAGGCCATGACCGGCCATGCCGAAGCCATCCTGCAAAAGCTGGGCCTGCCTTACCGCGTCATGCTGCTGTGCACCGGCGACATGGGCTTCGGCGCCAGCAAGACCTACGACCTGGAAGTCTGGCTGCCCGCGCAGAACACCTACCGCGAGATCAGCTCGGTCTCCAACTGCGAAGCCTTCCAGGCGCGCCGCCTGCAGGCCCGCTTCAAGAACGCGCAAGGCAAGAACGAGTTCGTCCACACCCTCAACGGCTCGGGCCTGGCCGTGGGCCGCACCCTGGTGGCCGTGCTGGAGAACTACCAGCTCGCCGACGGCTCGGTCGCCGTGCCGGCTGCATTGCAGCCCTATATGGGCGGCATCAAGGTGCTGACCCCAGCCGGGAAGTAGTTAACCGAGGAGTTCCAGCCCAGCCGGGGCCGCGGAACTGGCTTTGCCAGGCCGCAGGCGCAGCGGCCCCCTCTGGTGATGAAAGGGGCAGGGAGAGGCCGCAGGCTACACGAAGTGAGCGACCGTGGGGGCCACGTTCCAGGCCTGCTAGAATCACGGGTTCACTCTAGGAGAGGTGGCAGAGTGGCCGAATGTACCTGACTCGAAATCAGGCGTACCGCAAGGTACCGTGGGTTCGAATCCCACCCTCTCCGCCAAATTCGCATCCGGAACAATCCAGGTTGGTCTGAGAAATGCCTTAAAAGCCCCGTTGATCGGGGCTTTTTCGTTTCCGGCGGTTCAGCTGGCTTGGGCCTTGCGCCGGGCATCATCAGCGCCCTGCGAATGCGCGAACAGCAAGCCCCACAGGAAATAGGCGAATATTCCGGGATAGGGTTGCCTGAGCGTCACTTTGAAACTGCTGTCGACCAGCACCATGAAGGCGGTCATGCCCGCCAGCCACCAGATTTCAGCGGGCAGGGATTTTCGCTGCTGCCAGAGCTTGCACGCGGTCATGCCTACGAGTGCCGCCACGGGCAGCAGCCCGACCAGGCCAAGGTTGTAGACGATATCCAGGTACCAGTTGTGCGCGCTGGTGATGACGTCGCGCGAAGGTGGCTTGGTGTGGCCGAACAGCAAGCTGCGTGGGCTTTCGGTGATCCAGCCGCCGTAGAGCTTCCAGTCGTAGAGGCGCTGGGCCATGTTGCCGGGCAACTTTCCCTCGGCCACGTCCCGGAACTTTTGCACATAGGCATGGGCGTCGCCGAACCTGTCCGTATCGCCCTTGACGTTGCCGTAGTACAGGCTGCCCAGAAACACTGCCGCCGCGATGCCGGCGGCAATGGCCAGAAGGCCTGTCGCACGGCTGTGCGAGCGCTTCAGTACCGCCGCGCCGAAAAACAGCAACAGGAATCCCGCGTAAAAGCCAATGGCCAGAAAAGCGCCGCTGGCGAGTACATAAATTCCCGTGACGGCCGCCAGGACGCGCATCAGGTTTTTTTGGCGCTCCCATTGGTGCACCATGACAAAGCCGAATGCCACGGCCAGAACGATGGGCACGAACTGGATGTGCTGGTAAATGCTGAAAACATACAAATAATTCGTCAGCATCAAGCCGCCCTGGAGCCACCCGGCCAGCAGCTGCAAGGGCAACAGCACCAGCAGTACCCAGCAAAAAGCGCTGGCAATCGTTTTGCGTTCGGCGGCCAGAAACAGCCCGAACATGAAACCCATGGTGGGCAACAAGGTTTGCGCGGCGTACAGCAGCTTTGTCGCGTGGCCGTCCGGCGTGCCTTCCGCGAAGGCGAAGGACGCGGCCATGGCGCCCACAAAGGCGGCGATGAAGGCCATCGCCGGCCTTGCCGGGCCAAGGCTGCGCGCATGCGCGAGGATGCAGGCCACGCAGGCCGCGATGGAGATCGGCAGGGGCAGCGACCCCAGGATCCCGCCCGAGTCGTAGATCGGGTCCAGGTCGCGGTAAATGCCGCGGGAGAGCTGGATAAACAAGGGAAACAAAATGGCTGCGGCAACCAGCCAGGTCAAGGCGGGGAATATTTTTTTTGTCATTGCCATATTGTTACAGGACGTTGCGGCCATTTGCCACTGGCATCGGGTTCGTGTCGGCTGGCACGCGCGCTCACAAGTCGCCATGGCAAAAAAAAGCCCGGGACAAACCGGGCGTGGAAGCTGGCAAGGCCAGCGAGGGAGGGAGCGGCTCATGACAAGCCGCCAGATGAATATAGCTTCTCATTTTCCGGGGCCTTGTAGGAGAATGCCCAAAATGCATCCCCTGATGGTTTCCAATCCCGATTCCGTCGTGGCTGAGCTGATAGGCCGCATCGCGGCCATCGTGATGCGGACCTATGAGGTGGAGCAATTGTTGCCGCGGGGCTGTGAGCACCGGCTCTCGCTGGCGGGCCATGAACTGGTCAGCGCGATCTCGACGGATGCCGGGCGCATCGATTTTTCGTGCGAGCTGACACTGGAAGCCCGGGAGCGCGGCAGCTCCTTTCTGGTCAAGGTGCGGGGCCAGGCCGCCTATGAAAGCCCGGTCTGGCGCATCAACGAAATCTATGAGCTGGTGGTGGATCCGCTGGACCGGGGAGCGACCGGGCATGGGGATTTGCGATAAGAACCCAGGGCCGCGACTGTCGGCTTATGGCGCTGGATAAGTCCTAAGTACCAGCTTTTCCCGTGGTGATCGTGCCGGTTAGACCAAAGAAGGTGTTTTCCTACAGAGCCTGGCCCGCCTTGAGGTCTAAAGTGGGCACTGAGCAATCTGGTGCCTCCCCGCCGCAGTGGGGGCGGACGCCATGGCCATTCAAGGAGGACAACAAAGATGCTCGCACTGCTCAAGGTCAAGCTTCAGCCATCGGGGGAATACATCCTCAAGGAAGCCGGTCAGGACATGACCTTCAATCAAACCATAGGACCCTTGGCGGATGCGGGCGAGTTCTACCGGCGTGTCGCTTCGCGCATCGCCGAGCTGGCCCGGGCCGGCATGCAGATCAAGTACATAGACCACGGCGAGTACGACTCGCATCCCGGCGCACTCTGAGGCCCCGGGGGTGGCCGCGCACCCTCAGGCCAGCTCGAAATGCAGCAGCCGGATGGGATGAAGCTGCTCTTCGGCGAACTGGGTCTTGCCGATGGCGGCTTTTTCGAGGTCTTCCCGCTCCAGCTCAACCAGAACCAGCTCGTCTTCACGGGTGCGCAGGTAGATGCGCAGCTTGATGTCCTTGCTGGAAAGCAGCATGGAGTTTCCTTTGATGTCAGGGCTTGCGGTTGCGGCCGGGCCGGGCGCCGGCCGGCGCGCCAGGCGCCGCTGCCCTGTCGCGGGCGCCGGGCATGGTTACCGCGATCTTGCGGGTTTGCCGGAAAGCCAGGATCCTTGCCGCGGGGTCGCGGTAGCGGGAGGGCCACAAGGCCTGGGGCGTGGTGTCCAGGGCTTTGGCCACCAGTTGCTCGGCTGCCAGCCAGGGGCTGGTGAGCACGCGCTGGATGTGGCTGTAGCCGTTGTCGTGGGCGATCTTGCGAAGGCTGGTACCGCGCTTGCGCAAGGCAGCAATGACGTCGGCGGGGTGCATATCTTCCTGTGAGATTGTTGTTTTATTTATGCTCATGTCCACTATTTTGAGCTTGCGAGTCCTGAAGTCAAGCGCGGGCTGGCCCATAGTTATGAGTATTGCTTATATTTTTATGCATATCGGGTAAATGGAGGGGCTGAGGTTTGCATGTCTGTGTTCATTGACACAAAATAGTGTTCATGAGCACAAAAGACGCGGCGCCTTTCGATCAGGCGCCTACGGAAAAAGCGCCTGGCGCCCAGAACGCCGACCAGCCCTATCCCCTGGCCTCGGTGTCGCCCGTCAAGGCCGATGAGCCGGTGGCCTGGTACCGCTACCACGCCGCGGCGGCTGCCAGCAAGGAGGAGGTCAAAACCGTCAGGACGGAGGCGCGCAACGTTTTTATGCAGCAGTTCGGCCAGCGCTGCAGGGCCGCGCGCGGCGCCCGCGAGATCAACGACGTGGCGGCCGCGGTCGGCGTTCACCGCAACACCATCTGGAACGTCGAGCGCGGCGACAGCCTGCCCGATGCCTTCGAGCTGGAAGTGCTGGCCCGCGAATACAACACCACGCCGACGCAGCTGCTGGGCGGCCAGGCGCAGGATGCGGGCCGGTCCGCGGCTGTGCCCCATGGCGTGCGCGCGGTGAAGGTCGATGAGCTGATCTACGTCCCGCTGTTCGACCTGCGCGAGCAGGCGGAGGGGGCCGCCTTCACCGACGCCGACTCGGTGCTGGCCATGCGGCCTTTCGATGCGCAGTTCATACGCTACGACCTGGGCATCGCGCACGACGACCTGGCGATGTTCGGCGTGGTGGGCGCGTCCATGGAGCCGTGGCTGCATGCCAGGGATGCGGTGCTGGCGGACTTGCGCGACCGCGATGCGCTGACCGAGGGCGTGCACCTGATACGCCTGGACGGCGCGCTGCTGATGAAGCGGCTGCAGCGCCTGCCCGGAAAAATCCTGCGGGTCAGCAGCCACAACCCGGCCTACGAGCCTTTCGACATCCAGGGCCATGAGTCGGCCGACCGCGACTTCGCGGTGCTGGGCCGGGTGCGCTGGGCCGGCGTCACCTTCAACTGAGGGCCGCGCCGCCGTTTCGCCACGTGCCGCATCGCGCGGTGTTGCGGCTTTGCCGCGCCGCGCGCCGGCAAATATTTCCCTCGCGGCCTTGCCGCGTCACGGCCTAGGGTTGTTCCTATGCCCCGCCGGCGGGCAAGGCGGGACACTGTGGCGCCTCGCATCGCTATGCCGTGGTGCCGATGATTTTTGTCGCACAAACGTGCTACAGGTATAGGGCTTGGCCTGGCTGATTTTGCCGCACGCTTTCGCGGCTCCGCTCCCCTGCTTTTCCCCCGTATTACGGCTGAAACATGGCTGTTTAAATCAAAGGATATCGAGTACTATCGTTTTCGACTTGTTACACGTGTGAAACGTGTGGCCTCCCCTCAACTCTCACCGAATCGAAGGAAACCACCATGGCAACCGATGGGTCAGTAGCACCAAAAGAGCGTGTCAATATTGTTTATCGTCCCGCCACGGGGGACGCCAAGGCCGAGGTTGAGCTGCCGCTCAAGCTGCTGGTCATGGGCGACTACACCTTGCGTGAAGACGAGACGCCGCTGGAGGAAATGAAGCCGATCAACATCGACAAGGACAACTTCAATGAAGTCCTGAAGGCGCAAAAGCTGTCGCTGAGCATGTCGGTGCCCAACAAGCTCGATCCCAAGGCCGACAAGGACGCGGTGCTGGCCATGAACATCGACTTCAGCTCGATCAACGACTTCTCGCCCGACGCCATCGTCGACAAGGTGCCCGAGCTCAAGCAGATGATCGAGTTGCGCGACGCCCTGAAGGCGCTCAAGGGGCCGCTGGGCAACATTCCGGACTTCCGCAAAAAGGTCCAGGAGCTGGTGCAGGACGAAGGCGTGCGCGCGCGGCTGATGTCCGAACTCGGCGTCAAAGACCAGTAAAAGAACCGCACCGAAGGAACCATCATGGCTGAAACCAACAAGCAAACAGAAGCGGCGCCAGGCGCGGCCGAAGACGCGGGCGGCTCGCTGCTCGACCAGCTGGTCAACTCCGCGCGCATCAAGCAGGGCGACGACGCCTATTCCATCACCCGCCACGGCATCCAGGCCTTTGTCTCGCAGCTGCTCGAGCCCCAGCGCTCCGTCGAGCGCGTGACGCAGGCCACGGTCGACGACATGATCGCCGACCTGGACAAAAAGCTCTGCGCGCAGGTCGACTCCATCCTGCACCATCCCGACTACCAGAAGCTGGAATCGGCCTGGCGCTCGCTGAAATTCCTGGTCGACCGCACCAACTTCCGCGAGAACGTCAAGATCCAGATGCTCAGCGTGAGCAAGAGCAAGCTGCTCGACGACTTCCAGGACGCGGCCGACATCACCAAGTCCGGCCTCTACAAAAACCTCTACACGGCCGAATACGGCCAGTTCGGCGGCCAGCCCTTCGGCGCCATGATCGGCAACTACGAGTTCGGCCCCGGCGGCCAGGACATCAAGCTGCTGCAGTACATGGCCAGCGTCGCGGCCATGGGCCACGCGCCCTTCATCGCCGCCACCGCGCCCGAGTTCTTCGGCGTCGAGTCCTATGAGCAGCTGCCCAACCTCAAGGACCTGGCCTCGGTCTTCGAAGGCCCGCAGTTCGTCAAGTGGAACGCCTTCCGCGAGACCGAGGACGCGCGCTACGTGGGCCTGACGCTGCCGCACTTCCTGCTGCGCGTGCCCTACAGCGCCGACACGGTGCCGACCAAGAAGTTCAACTACAAGGAAGACGTCTCCGGCGGCAACAACAGCTTCCTCTGGGGCAACGCGGCCTTCGCCTTCGCCTCGCGCCTGACCGGCAGCTTCGCCGACTACCGCTGGTGCGCCAACGTCATCGGCCCGCAGGGCGGAGGCGCGGTGGAAGACCTGCCGGTCTACACCTACGAGTCCATGGGCGAGCTGCAGAACAAGATCCCCGCCGAGGTGCTGATCTCCGAACGCCGCGAGTTCGAGCTTGCCGAGCAGGGCTTCATCGCGCTCACCATGCGCAAGAACAGCGACAACGCGGCCTTCTTCTCGGCCAACTCGGCGCAAAAGCCCAAGTTCTTCGGCAACAGCAAGGAAGGCAAGGAAGCCGAGCTCAACTACAAGCTCAGCACCCAGCTGCCTTACATGTTCGTGGTGAGCCGCCTGGCCCACTACATCAAGGTGATCCAGCGCGAGAACATCGGCACCTGGAAAGAACGTGCCGACCTCGAAAGCGAGTTGAACATGTGGATACGCCAGTACGTGGCCGACATGGACAACCCGGGCGAAGGCGTGCGCAGCCGCAGGCCCCTGCGCCAGGCGGAGATCACCGTGGCTGACGTCGAAGGCGATCCAGGCTGGTACCGCGTCGACCTCAAGGTCCGTCCGCACTTCAAGTACATGGGCGCGTCCTTCAGCCTGTCTCTCGTTGGGAAGCTCGAGAAAAAGTGACACCGGGCGGGCGGTTTCCCGCGGGGGAAACGCCTGTATTTCGGTTGTAACTTTGCCGCCTGGCTTCTGACATGGACCCGAAACAGGGGCCTTCCAGAATACAGGTCATGCACAGAGCAGATGTTTAAGAGATGTGCAGATCACCCGGGCAGCCAAGGGGCGGGGTGGTAAAGAGGTTCAAGCCCCGCTGATTGTTGCGGGGGCCTTGAGCGAATCTGAAACAGTTTTACGACAGTACCAACTTAAAGGAAATCATCATGCCAATGCCATGCTACCTCATCCTCGAAGGCGAAAAACAAGGGAAGATCGAAGGCTCCGTCAAGGTCAAGGGCCACGAAGGCAAGATCCTCGTGCAAGCCGTGGACCACGTCATCGAGATCCCCAAGAGCCCGCAGACCGGCCTGCCCACCGGCAAGCGCGTGCACTGCCCCATGACGGTCACCAAGGAAATCGACAAGGCCTCGCCCAAACTGTTCCAGGCCCTGACCTCGGGCGAGCAGCTCAAGAGCGTGAGCCTGGAGTTCTACCGCATCTCCCCCAAGGGCACGGAAGAAAAGTACTACACGGTCAAGCTGTCCTCGGCCATCCTGACCAACGCCCGGTCCTGGACGCCCAACTGCCTGAACCCCGACAACAAGCAGATGGGCCACATGGAAGACATCTCCTTCACCTACGAGAAGATCACCTGGACCTTCGAGCCGGATGGCATCGAGGCAGAGGATTCCTGGCTCGCTCCGAAGTAATGACGGGCAAGCGGCACGCCGGCCTGGCTGAGTAGAGAGACCACAACGGTGAAGGAGCGGCGACTGCTGGAAAGAATAGCGGCCTGGGAAGACGGTGGACAACGCACCAACCAGACGCAGGTCGATATTCTTGTCCGGTCGGTCACCAACCACCTTCTTCGCCTGCTCAATACCCGGCAAGGCAGCGTGCAGCTCGATCCCCTCTTCGGCGTGCCCGACTTCACCAATATCGCCGGCGGGCTCACCGCGGGTTCCACCGGCGATATTGAAGAAGAGATCCGCCGCATGGTGCTGAAGTACGAACCCCGCATCAAGTCGCCCCGCGTGGTGATGAGCCGGGAGTCGACCGACGTGCTGTCCATCCGGTTCGCGCTGGAAGGCCGGCTTGAAGTGGATGACCGCGAGATTCCGCTTCAGCTCTCCACCACGGTTGGCGCAAACGGCAAGGTCAACATCAACTGATTTCAACGGCCCTTTAACAGTCCCCCGAGCGAGTGAAAGAACCCCATGTTCAATCGGTACTATGAAGATGAATTGAACAAGCTCAAGGGACTGGCCGTCGAGTTCTCACAGGCCAACCCGGCGCTGGCGCCCATGCTGGCCGGTTCCTCGGCCGACCCCGACGTGGAGCGCCTGCTCGAAGGCGTGGCTTTCCTCACGGGCCTGACGCGCCAGAAGCTGGACGACGAATTCCCCGAGTTCGTGCAGGAGCTGGCCAACCTGCTGTTCCCCCACTACCTGCGCCCGATTCCCGCCAGCACCCTGGTCAGCTTCGAGCCCAAGGGCATGCTGGCCGAAAGCGTGCGCGTCGCCGCCGGCACCAAGATCGATTCCGTGCCGGTGGACGGCACGCCCTGCCGCTTTCGCACCTGCACCGAGCTGCAGGTCCATCCGGTCGTGCTCGAAAGCGCGCGCCTGGCCAGCGGCCCCGGCCAGGCGCCGCGGCTGGTCCTGAAGTTCGCGCTGCAGGGCGGGCTGGACGTCGCGCAATGGACCACACCCTCGCTGCGCCTTTTCCTGGGCGGYGGCTACACCGAGGCCTCCAAGCTGCTGCTGCTGCTGGCCAAGCACGTCAAGGCGGTGAGCCTGACGCGCGGCGACGGCACGGTGGCCGAGCTCGGCCCCAAGGCCCTGCGCCAGGCCGGCTTCGACAGCGAGCTGCTGCCTTACCCCAGCCATGCCTTCCAGGGCTACCGCAGCCTGCAGGAATTTTTTGTCCTGCCCGAAAAATTCCTTTTCGTGGACATCGCCGGCCTGGACAAGGCGCTGGCCGGCGGCAGCGGCCCCTTGTTCGAGGTCTCCGTGCTGCTGGACCAGATCCCCGACTGGATGCCGGAGATACGCGGCGACAGCTTCATGCTCAACATCGTGCCCGTGGTCAACCTGTTCGAGCACGCGGCCGACCCGGTCAACCACGAGCACCGCGCCAGCGAATACCGCCTCATGCCCGAGGCCGCCAACCGCCAGCACTACCAGATCTATTCGGTGGACCAGGTCGTCGGCTACCAGCAGGGAGCTTCGCGCGAGCGCAGCTACGTGCCCTTCGGCATGCTGCGCCACGACGGCAGCAACACCCTGAGCTACCGCACCACGCTGCGCCAGGCCACGGTGGGGCGGGGCAGCGAGGTCTTCCTGTCGGTGGCCTACCCGCCCGGCGACCTGCCCCTGCCCGAGACCCTGTCAGTGCGCATCACCTGCACCAACCGCCAGCTGCCGGAAAGCCTCAAGCTCGGCGACCTGAGCCGGCCCACCAGCAGCTCGCCCGACCGCATGAGCTTTCGCAACATCCGGCCCATGACCGCGCCGCTGAACCCGCCCTCGGGCGAGGCCTTGCTCTGGCGCCTGATTTCGCACGTCTCGCTGAACTTCCTGTCCGTCGCCAGCGCCGAGAACCTGCGCGAGCTGCTGAACCTCTATGTGTTTTCCGAACGCCAGGAGCAGGGCCCGGAAACCGCCAACCGCCGGCGCATCGACGGCATCCAGGAAGTCACCGCCACGCCCGAGACGCGGCTGGTCGGGCGCGGCAGCCTGCTGCGCGGCCAGCAGATCCGCATCAAGTGCCGGCTCGATTTCTTCGCCGGCATCGGCGACATGTATTTGTTCGGCTGCGTCCTGGACCGTTTCATCGGGGACTACGCCGGCATCAATTCCTACACCCGCGTCGAGCTTGAAGACGCTTTCACAGGAGCAGTCTTCAAATGGCCGCCAAGATTGGGTCAGCAGCCGCTGCTGTAGAGGAGCAACTCCTCGCCCACGGCGAGAGGTTCTCCTATTTCCAGGCCATACGCCTGCTGCGCCTGTTCGGCAAGGCGCGCGGCATGCCGACCGACAGCCTGCGCATACGGCCGCGGCTGAGCCTGGGCTTTCCCGAAAACGACATCGAGCGCATAGAGCCTCGGGCTGGCGGCGGCTACCGCATCACGGCCAACTTCTTCGGCCTTTACGGCGTGGCCTCGCCGCTGCCCACGTATTACACCGAAGACCTGTTCGAGGAAGAACGCGAAGGCCGCCATGCCACGCGCGACTTCCTGGACGTCATCCACCATGCGATGTACCCGCTGCTGTTCGACGCCTGGCGCAAGCACCGGCTGCAGGACCGCGTGGTGGAAGACGGCGACGCCGGCGTGCTGGACCAGCTCTATGCCTTCATAGGCTTGCGCGACGGCGACCTGCGCGCGGGCCTGCCCGCCGCCGACGGGCTGCTGCGCTACGCCGGCCTCTTCAACATGCACCCGCGCTCGGCCTCGGGCCTGCACACCCTGCTGGCCGACGCCTTCAGGCCGGCCAGGGTCTGGGTCGAATGCTGCACGCTGCAGCACGTGCCCATCCCGGCCGACCAGCGCCTGCGCCTGGGCCAGCAGGCCCATGAGCTCGGCGAGACGACTTACATGGGCAGCCAGATCGACGACTACAGCGGCAGCATCACCATCACGCTGAGCGACCTGCCCGAGGACTCCTTCCACCAGCTGCTGCCCGGCACGCCCGGCCACGAGCGGCTGGAGTTCCTGGTGCGCTTTTACCTGATAGACCCGCTGGAGGTGCGCATCGTGCTCGAGCTGCGGCACGAGGACGCCCGCGCCGCGCGCACGCTCGACGCGGCCGACGCTGCGCCGGAATCGGCCGCCACCAACTGGACGCGCCTGGGGCTGGACACCTGGCTCACACCCGAGCGCGTGCGCCAGCCCACCCGCGTGCAGTTCACCCTTTAATTTTCGGCATCCCTTCTTCATACACCGCAAGAAAGAGAAACATCATGCTGCTGGTCGAACTCAAACCCCTGGTCGGACGCCTCAATGCCTTCACCAAGCAGGCGCTGGAAGACGGCGTGGGCCTGTGCGTCTCGCGCAGCCACTATGAGATCACCGTCGAACACCTGCTGGTCAAGCTGTTTGACAACGTGCAGGCCGACGTCGCGCTGCTGCTGCGCCAGAACGGCGTGGACGCGGCGCTGGTCAAGCGCGGCATAGACCGCGCCCTGGAGGACATGCGCACCGGCAACGCCGGCAAGCCGGCGTTTTCGCCGCTGCTGCTCGAGCTCATGCAGGACGCCTGGCTGATCGCCTCGGTCAACCTCGGCGAGGCCCGCATACGCTCCGGCGCCGTGCTGCTAGCCTTCCTGGCGCGCGCCAGCTACTACGCCACCGGCGACTACGCCGAGCCCCTGCGCGCGCTCAACCGCGAAAGCCTGCTGAGCGGCTTCGGCGCGACCTGCGGCGCCTCGATTGAGGAAACCCCGGGCGCCGCGGAAGGCGGCACGCCCGGCGGCCAGGCGGCGGCCGGCGGCGAAGGCAGCGCCATCGCGCGCTTTTGCGAAAACTTCACCGACAAGGCGCGCAACGGCAAGATAGACCCGGTGTTCGGGCGCGACAAGGAAATCCGCCAGATGGTGGACATCCTGGCACGGCGCCGCAAGAACAACCCGATCTGCGTCGGCGACCCCGGCGTCGGCAAGACCGCGGTGGTCGAAGGCCTGGCGCTGCGCATCGTCGACGGCGACGTGCCCGATTCGCTCAAGGACGTGACCATCCTGGGCCTGGACATGGGCCTGCTGCAGGCCGGCGCCAGCGTCAAGGGCGAGTTCGAAAACCGCCTCAAGGGCGTGATCACCGAGGTCAAGGGCTCGGCCAAACCCATCATCCTGTTCATCGACGAAGCCCACACCCTGATAGGCGCGGGCGGCCAGGCCGGCACCTCCGACGCGGCCAACCTGCTCAAGCCGGCGCTGGCGCGCGGCGAGCTGCGCACCATTGCCGCCACCACCTGGGCCGAGTACAAAAAGTATTTCGAAAAAGACCCGGCGCTGGCCCGCCGCTTCCAGCCGGTCAAGCTCGACGAGCCGGACCTTGCCACGGCCGTCATCATCCTGCGCGGCCTGAAGGAAAAATACGAGGACGTGCACCGCGTCGTGATGCGCGACGACGCCATCGTCGCGGCGGCCGAGCTCTCCAGCCGCTACATCACCGGCCGGCAGCTGCCCGACAAGGCCGTGGACCTGTTGGACACCGCCTGCGCGCGCGTCAAGGTGCTGCAAAGCGCCAAGCCCGACGTGCTCGAGGACAAGGAACGCCAGATGCAGGCCCTGGCGCGCGAGCAGCGCGGCCTGGAGCGCGACCGCGACAACCACCAGCCGGTCGACAGCGAGCGCCTGGACGCCATCGCCGGCCTGGTGGCCACGCTGGCCGCCGAGGCCGAGGTGCTGAAAGCCGAATGGGACAAACAAAAAAGCGCGGCCGACGCGCTGCTGGCCGCGCGCGCCGCCAGCCTGGCGGCCAAGGCCGCCAACGCGGCGCCGGCCGAACTCGAGGCGCTGTCGCAAAAAGTCGCCGAGGCCGGCAAGGCCTTTGAGGCCGCCCAGGGCGCCAACCCGCTGGTGCGCGTCGACGTGGACCCGGACGTGGTCGCCAAGGTGGTGTCGGACTGGACCGGCATCCCGGTCGGCAAGATGCTGCGCGACCAGGCCGAAAGCGTCATGCGCATGGAGTCCGTGCTGTGCGGCCGCATACGCGGCCAGGACCACGCCATGCACCAGATCGCCGAAGTGCTCAAGACCGCCAAGTCCGGCCTGCGCGACCCGCAGCAGCCGCTGGGCGTGTTCCTGCTGGCCGGCCCCTCGGGCGTCGGCAAGACCGAGACCGCGCTGTCGGTGGCCGACATCCTGTTCGGCGACGAAAAATCCACCGTCATCGTCAACATGAGCGAATTCCAGGAGAAACACAACGTCAGCCGCCTGATAGGCTCGCCCCCCGGCTATGTGGGCTACGGCGAAGGCGGCGTGCTGACCGAGGCGGTGCGCCAGCGCCCGTATTCGGTGGTGCTGCTCGACGAGGTCGAAAAAGCCCACCTCGACGTGCTCAACCTGTTCTACCAGGTCTTCGACAAGGGCATGCTCTCCGACGGCGAAGGCAAGGACATCGATTTTTCCAACACGGTGATCTTCCTGACCTCCAACCTGGCCACCGACGTCATCACCGAAATGACGGCCGGCGAGGACAAGCCCGACGCCGCCACGCTGCTGTCGGCGATCCGGCCCATCCTGTCGGCGCACTTCAAGCCGGCGCTGCTGGCGCGCATGACGGTGATTCCTTACTTCACGCTGGCGCAGGACGCACTCGCCGGCATCGTGCGGCTCAAGCTGGACAAGATCGTCAAGCGCCTGGCGCACAACAACAAGATGCGCTTTACCTACGGCGACGCGGTCGTCGCGCAAATCGCCGCGCGCTGCACCGAGGTCGAGACCGGCGCGCGCAACGTCGACTTCATCCTGCGCAGCACCATCATGCCCCTGATGTCCCAGGAAATCCTGGCGCGCATGAGCACGGGCGTGCAGGCCGGCGAGGTGGCGCTGGGCCTGGACGCCGACGCCGGCTTCACGGTCGTGTTTTCCGACGCGCCCCTTGCCGCCGCGGCCTGACTGACGCAAGGCAGAAAGAAAAAAGAGGGAATTTATGACTTCGCTTGATAAAAACCTGACAGCGGCGAACAAACGCTTCGCCTTCAAGTCCGGCGGATTTGCCGACGACACCTTCGCGGTCGTCAACATGAAGGGCTTCGAGGCGATCTCGCAGAACTTTTCGTTCGAGCTCACGCTGCTGTCCAACGACGCCGGCATCGAGTTCGACAAGATGCTGTCGAACCCGGCGACCTTCACGATTTTTTCGCGCGACCAGGACATGGCCACGCCCTACCACGGCGTCATCGCCGAATTCGACCAGCTGCACCAGGTGGGCGATCTGGTGTTCTACCGCGCCGTGCTGGCGCCGCGCCTGCATCGCCTGGGCCAGTTCCGCACCTCCGACGTCCACCTGGACGGCCAGCGCATTCCGGACATTCTCGAGACGGTGCTCAAGGACAGCGGGCTGTCTTCCGCCGACTACCAGAAGGGCCTGGCCGGGGAGTACCGCGAGCGCGACTTCGTTTGCCAGTACCAGGAAACCAACCTGGACTTCATCACGCGCTGGATGGAAAAGGAAGGCATCTACTACTGCTTCGACCACAGCGGCGACAAGGAAAAACTGCTGCTGGTCGACGCCTCGATCAAGCAGCCCGCGGACGTGCGCGCGGTGACCTACCGGCCGGTCGAGAACCTCGCCAGCGGCGAAGCCAAGGACTCGGTGCAGGATTTCGCCTGCCGGCAAAAACCCCTGCCCAAACAGGTGGTGCTGCAGGGCTTTAACTACCTGAACGCCGCGGTCCCGCTCAAGCAGTCCGCGCCGGTGTCGGACGCCGGCATGGGCGATGTGATGCTGTACGGCGAAAACTTCCTCACGCAGGATGAAGGCCTGCGTTACGCCAAGCTGCGGGCCCAGGAAATCCTCTGCGAGGGAAAAATCTTCACCGGCAGCGCCACCGCCACCGGCATACGCAGCGGTTATTTCATCCGCATGGCCGGGCACTATCGCAGCGACTTCAACGGCAAATACCTGGTCACCGAGATCGAGCACCAGGGCTCGCAGGCCGGTGTGCTGCTGGCCGGCATCAAGACGGCTTACGAGGACGCGGCGGGCGAAACCCGCTACAGCTCGAAGTTCCGCGCCATCCCGGCCGACGTGCAGTTCCGCCCCAAGCGCTCCATGATCCGGCCGCATGTGGCCGGCACGATCAGCGCGATCGTTGACGCCGAGGGCAGCGGCCAGTATGCCGAGATGGACGAACTCGGCCAGTACAAGGTGCAGCTGCCCTTCAGCCGCACCGGCAAGGGCCCGAACAAGGGATCGGCGCGCATACGCATGGCCACCCCGTACGCGGGCCACGGCCACGGCATCCATTTCCCCCTGCACAAGGGCGCGGAAGTGCTGCTCTCCTTTGTGGACGGCGACCCCGACCAGCCGGTGATCGTCAACGCGGTGCCCAACTCGGAAAACCCGAGCATGGTGAACAACAAGAACCCGGCGCAGAGCCTGGTCACCACCGCCGGCGGCAACCAGATCCTGATGGATGACACCCAGGGCAAAGAGGTGGTCTACATCACCTCGCCCTACCAGAACAGTGCGCTGGTGATCGGCAATCCCGAGGGGCGCCACAGCACCGTGGGCAAAGACGGCAAAGACGGTAAGGATGGAAAGGACGGCAGCAAAGGCGACAAGGGCGACAAAGGCGATACCGGCGCAACCGGCGCAACCGGCGCAACGGGGGCGACGGGAGCAACCGGGGCAACGGGCGCAACCGGCCCAGCTGCACCGGAAGCACCCAAGGCGACCTACCCCGGCATCTGGGCCTCCACGGGCGGCAGTTCCGAGAGCATCACGTTTGGCACCACCAATGCGATCAAGGTCGGCTACAACAACACCCTTGGCCTTTCGATCGACAATTCGGTGACCGCCTCCGTCGCCAACAAGGTGGCGTTGGGTGTCAGTGCGACGCTGAGTTACGGCAACGATATGGCGTGGAAGCTCGGGCGCAGCATCACGCTGGACGATTCGGAGGCCATTTCCATGAAGGACTCGGGCAAGCTGAGCGGCAACAAGGAGGTCATGATTTCCGGTGGCCAGGCCGCCCCGCTTGCCGCCGCCGTCGATGCCGCCAAGGCGACCGTCAAGAAGGCCGTGCTGCTGGCGACCGGACTGAACGTCGCGGCGGGTGTTGCCGCCGGTGCGCTGATCAATCAGGGCGCTGACCTGGACGACAAGGGAAAAGCGAAATTCAAGGACAACAGCTGGGGCAATTGGTCCGCGCGCGCGCTGGGCATTGTGTCCGGGCCCGGGACGGCCCTTGCCATCAACCGCGTGCTCGCGGGACTGGCGAGCACCCTCGGTGAATTGACCAAACCGTCCCTGGCCTTCGCGAGCAATATCAAGCTCGATGCTTCGGGCGCGGAGATTTACTCGACGAACCTGCCGCCGGTCAGCCAGGGCCGAATCAAGCTTGCGCCGGGTAACGTCACCCTGCATGCCGGCTTGCCCATGCCTTTGCCCCCGCCGGCATTGCCCGGCGTGCCGCCCGTTCCGTTTGTAGCGCCGCCCGCGGACACCTTGGGTTCCACCATTGAGCTCACGCAGACACGTGTCAAATTGGCGAACAGTAGTTTGTTGTTGCCGAGCTCGTTGCAACTTGAGACCCAGGCGGCGACACTCGCAACCTTAAACCCGGCAGGCGAGATCAACCTGACGCAGCCTCTGGGCGGTAGCGTGAAGCTTGCCGCCGCCGGCTTGACCGCCACTTCCGGCATTTCGGAGCTCAAGCTGGATATCGCCGCCGGCGCGACCTTGACCGGCGGCGCCGGCAAGGTGGAAGTCAAACCCGCGGAGGTCAAACTGGAATGTGCCGCCTCTTCCATTGAGGTCACGCCGCTAAGGGTCGCCATTAACGGGCCCGGTGACGCAGGCATCCGGTTTTACAGCGTCAATGTCATGCTGGATGGCAACCTGATTCAGCTGGGTTGAGCGCACAGCCATGAAAGTATTCAAACCAGACTCGCTGGGCCTGCTGCATCGCGGCATTCGCTTTGCGCGCCAGAACCAGCTCTCGGTGGGCATGATGGCCTTCTTCGCGCTCGACGAAACGCCGGGCGCGGCGCTGCTGCCCGAGGCCCAGATGTGGCAAGTGGCGGCCGAGGCGATAGGCAGCGACGCCGTCATGGACGAAGGCCTGCCCAAGCCGGCCGGCGAGTTCCTGGTGTTCGGCGCCGCGCACGCGCCTTCGGGTGTGGCCGCACCCGAGGTGGCTGTCAGTGTGCAGGTCGGCAGCCTGTCCAAAACGCTGCGCGTTAGCGGCGACCGGCATTTCAACGCGCTGGGCATCGCCAGCGCGCCCAAGCCGTTCACGCGCATGGCGATCAGCCCGCAAACGGCTTTTGGCGGACCGGACTCTGCTGACAACCCCGCCGGCAAGGGCCTGGCCAAGCTGAAAAACGCCGATGGCAGCGAAGGCCTGCCCCTGCCCAACGTGGAGCACATGGCCAAGCTGGTGCTGCGGCCCGGTGACGAAGCGCCCGCCGCCGGCTTTTGGTCGCTGCCGCCTGACTCGCCGCTGCGCAAGCGGCACCTCGGTACTTTCAACGACGCCTGGCTCAAAACAAGCTGGCCGCATTTGCCCGACGATACCCAGCCCGCATTTTTCAACGTGGCACCGCCCGACCAGCGCCTGGCAGGCTTTTTCCGCGGCGATGAAAAAATCGCGGTCCACAACATGCACCCGCAACGCGCCGTGCTCAGCTCGGCCTTGCCCCAGCTTCGCGCGCGTTGTTTCATCAACCGGCGCGTGGCCGGCGGTGAAGAGTTTGTGGAGCTGACGGCGCGCGCGGAAACCGTCTGGCTGTTTCCAGGGCAGGGCTGCGGCATCGTGCTGTTCCGCGCGCTGGCGACGGTGGCCGACGAGGACGCCGACGATGTGCTGCACCTGCTGGCCGAGTGGGAGGACATGCGCAGTGCGCCGCTGCCGCTGGATCATTACTACCGCGTGTTCCAGGCCAAGCTGCCGCAACCGGCGGTTGCCGCCGCCGAGATCCCACCGGCCCCCGCCGCGGCAGTCCCTGCCGCGGCGGCCGCCGCCGTGCCAGCCGCGGCCGCCGCGCTGACGGTGCCGGCAGTGGCCGTGGCCATGCCGCCGGAGCTCGCCGCGGTGCAGGCCCAGGCGGCCGCGCTGGAGACCCAGACGCGCGAACTGATGCGCCAGCACGGCATCACGGATGCCGACATCGCGCCGTACCTGAAGCCGCCGGTTGAGGGGCCCGCGCCTACATTGGCCGAACTGGAAAAGATGTCGCAGGAGCTCGAGGCCGACACCCGCGCGCTCATGAAGCAGCACAACATCAGCGAGGCGGAGGTGGCCGCCGCGGTTCGCCAGCCACCGCCGGAGCCGGCGCCGAGCGCGGGCGAGTTGAAAGACATGGTCAAGCAGATCGAGGCCGACACGCGAGCGTCCATGCGCAAGCACGGCATCACCGAGCAGGACATCCAGAAGGAGTTCGACGCGCGGCCGGAGCTGGCCGGGCTGGCCGCGGATTTCCGCAAGCCGGGCCCGGATGTCGACCAGGCCTTTGCGGCCCTCGGGGCGGCCATGGCTGCGCCGGCCGTCGCGGCACCGGCCATCAAGCTTCCGGCGGTTTCGCTGCCTGCCTTGCCCGCGGCAAAACCGCCGGTGGCACAGAAGTTGACGCGCGAGGAAGTCGTTGCACGCCATGCGGCCGGCAAAGGCTTTGCTTCGCACGACCTGTCGGGGCTCGACCTGTCGGCGCTGGACCTTGCCGGCGCCGATTTTTCAGGGGCCTTGCTGGAAGGCACGGGTTTCGCCGGCAGCAAGCTGGCCGCCGCCAACTTCAGCCAGGCTTTGCTGCAGGGCGGCGATTTCAGCGAGGCCGACTTGAAGGGCGCGAAGTTTGGCGGCGCCAGCGCGGGCCAGGCCGTCTTCAAGCAGGCAAAGCTGGACAGCAGCGACCTCTCGCACGCCGACTTCAGCGGGGCCGACTTTTCAGCGGCCAGCGTGGCGGGCGCCAAACTGAGCGATGCCGTGTTTGACGGCGCCAAGATGGCCGGCCTCAAGGCCGCGGGCTGCACGGCGCTGCGCACCAGTTTTGCCGACGGCGACCTGGCCGGCGCGGACTTTGCCCGCGCCACCTTGACGGGCGCCGCTTTCGCCGGCGCCAAGGTGGGCAAGGCGAGTTTTGCCGGCGCGAACGGCGACAACGCCGATTTCCAGCGGACCGACGCGAGCGGCGCGAACTTCGCCGGCGCCAGCCTGCGCGCCTCGCGCGCCGACGGCGGCAGCCAGTTTGCCGGGGCGCAATTGCCGGGTGCCCAGCTTGAGCGCGCCGCCTGGGGCGGCGCCATGCTGGCCGGCGCGGCCTTCGGCGGCGCCGTGCTCGACAACGCCGACTTCAGCGACATCAAGGCAGCGGGCGCCAACTTCGGCCGCGCATCGGCCAAAGGCGCGCGCTTTGACAAGGCCGACCTGAGCGGCGCCGACTTCACCGGCGTGAACCTGCACAAGGGCTCGCTGCGCAAGGCCACGACCGAACGCGCGCTGCTGCGCAAGGCCAACCTCTACGGCGTGGACTTTTATGACACCACGCCGACCATCGCCAGCCTGGAAGGCTCCAACATCGACCAGACCCTTCTCCAGGTCAGAAAGCCGGTGGTTTGAATGGCCGCAGCAGGGGAAACACCATGGATGTAAAAGACGCATTGGCCCAGCTGGCCCAAGGCCGCCACCTGGCCGGCGCCGACCTGTCGGGCGCCGATCTGTCGGGTGTGGATTTCACCGGCTGCCACCTGGAGAAGGTGCGGCTGGCAAACGCCGACCTGTCGGGAAGCAAGCTTGCCGGCAGCGTCTGGCAAGGCTGCGACCTCACGGGGGCGAACCTCTCGGGCGCCGACTTGTCGGCCACCCAGATGCAGGACACGGCGCTGGCGGGCGCCAGGCTGGAGGCGGCCAATGCCTCGCACGCGAGCTGGGCCAAGACCGACATGAGCGGCGCCAAGGCCAAGGGCGCCGATTTCAGCCACGCATCGCTGGATGCCGCCAACCTCAGCGCCGCGCAATTTGCCGGCGCGAAGTTTTTCAAGGCGGCGTGCGACGGCTGCACGCTGGACGGCACCGACTTCACGGGCGCCGACCTCACACGCTGGGTGGCGATGGCCGCCGACCTGCGCAGCGTGCGTTTTGAACGGACACAACTGGTGCAGGCCTATTTGAAGGATTGCAAGCTGGAGGGCCAGCGCTTCGCCGGGTGCGACCTGACCATGGCCATCCTCAACGGCTGCAAGCTCCAGGCCGCCGATTTCTCGGGACTGGCGCTGGACCGGACCAGCTTCATGGGCGCCCAGCTGCAAAAAGCCCAGCTCGCCGGTGTGCAGGGCACCTACACGGCCTTGATGGGGGCCAGCCTGGCGGGCGCCAACCTGAGCGCCGCGGTTTTTGAGATGGCCGACGCCAGCGACGCCGACTTCAGCGGCGCGCGCTGCGACGGCTCACGCTGGCACATGTCGGTGATGCAGCGCATCAAGGCCGCCGATGCCAGCTTTGCCAATGCGGGCCTGGTCTACTGCGACCTGTCGCATGCCGACCTGTCCAACGCCGACTTCAGCCGCGCGGACATGAGCCACGCCAACCTGCACGCCATGCTCGACAAGGGCACGCGCTGGGACGGCGCCAACCGTAGCGGCGCACGTGAGACCGATGAGAAACTTTTGCGCGCCGAGCGCTGGCAAGCCGCCTGAACTTTTTTGAGAAAGAGAACGCCATGTCCAATGCTTCCCTGCCTTCCGCTTCCCCCCTGCCGCAAGCCGTCCCCGGCCTGGTGGCCGCCGTCGTGACCGGCCGGGCCGACAAATGGTTTTTTCTGGGCACGGCCCCCGGCACCGCCGGTGCCGACCGCGCGCTGCGCGCCGAGAGCTGCCTGGTCGAGCCCGAATGCGGCGACACCGTGCTGGTCTGCCAGGGCGTTGCCGTGGGCCTGACCTGCGTGCCCTACATCCTGGCCGTGCTCTCGCGCGCCGATGCGCAGCATGGCGTGCTGGCGCTGCCGGGCGGCGCACGCATACGCGCCGATGCGGGCGCGCTGGCCTTTGTCGCCAGCGACATCGGCCTGGAAGGCTCGCGCAGCGTGTCCATGAAGGCGCCGCAGCTTGACGTGACGGCGGCGCAAGGGGAGCTGAAGTTCAACCGCCTGGCGTCGACGGTCGGCGAGCTCAGCGCCAGCCTGGGTAGCGTGCGCACGGTCGCGCAGGCCGTCACCTCCACCGTGGGCCGCCTGGTGCAGAAGGCGACCAACAGCTTTCGCTGGACGGAAAACCTCGACGAGTCCCGCGCCGGCCGCATGCGCCTGCAGGTGGCCGAGCGCTTTCACCTGAAGTCGCGCCACGCCAGCGTGGTCGCCGAAGGCCAGGTCAAGATAGACGCCGAAAAAATCGACCTCGGCTGAGCCGGCCGAAAAGGACAACAACCATGTTCGCAGTCACCAAACAGAACGGCCAGTGCATGGCCATGCCCGACGTCTGCAAGACGCCCGCGCCGCCCGCGCCGCCGGTTCCCATTCCCTACCCGAACATCGCCATGCCCATGATGGGCAATCCCTGCACCATGAAGGTCTTGATAGGCGGCATGCCGGCGCTGACCAAGGCTTCGAAGATCCCCATGAGCAACGGCGACCAGGCGGGCGTGGCTGGCGGTGTGGTGTCGGGAAAGATGATGGGGCCGGCCGAGTTCATCATGGGCAGCATGAAGGTCAAGCTGGAGGGCAACCCGGCGGTGAAGCTGGGCGACCCGACGAAACACAACGACGGCAACGGGGTGGGCTCGGTGCTGGCGCCCAGCCAGGCGATTGTCATGATCATGGGCTGAACGCTCCCAACCAGGCCCCAAGCAAAGGAAAAGAACATGAAAACCGTCTGGATCACCGCCCTCAAGGAAGACCAGCCCCGCGTGGCCGCCGTGACCGCGGTGCTCAAACGCTATGGCCTGCAGTGCAAGGGGCATTTCTGGGTCGACCAGCCCGACAAGATGGCCTGGCGCGTCGCGCTGGAGGCCTTGCTCGAAGCCAAGGCCGACGCCTGGCTGGTGCTGGTCGATGCGGACGAGATCAAAAAGCCTTCGGTGCGCTACGGCCTGTCGCTGATGGCCTCGGCGCTGCGCAGCGCGCGCGGCGGCTTTCCCATGCTCACGCTCTGGAATTCGCCCCCACCGGAGCAGGCCGCGCTGCCGCCGCTGATGGCGCAGGCCGAAGTGCTGCTCGAGTCGGGCGCAAGCTGGCCCGCCAAGATCGTGGCCAAGGCCAATGTGCCGCCCAAGGCGGCGCCGGCCGAATTCCGGCTCGACGTGCTGGGCAACGAGCGCCTGGGCCAGTGGTTCGAGATCGGACCGGTGGCCGGCGCCTGGGATGGCGTGGTGTTCGGCGTGACGGGGGGCGGCGCCGAGATCCAGTTCCAGGCCGTGGGTCCCAAGGCCATGCTGCCGGAAAAAACCACGCTGGAGTTCGCGCAGGAGGGCATGAAGCTGGAAGTCGCGGGGAATGAGTACGCCGCATGGGCGGTGCGCAACCAGGTCGATGACAACACGTCCTACTTCGTCAAGGTCAAGGGTTGCCCCGACTCGATTCTTTTTATGCCTTATGCCGAGGAAACGGATGCGGAAGCCACCCTCCTGAGGCTGGTGTGAACCAGCGGGTTCTTCCGGGTTCAGGAGAGCCGCTCTCAGTCCAGCCGTTTGCGCGCCGGGCCGGTGATCTCGCCGCCCGCGCCGACCAGCAGGGCTTCGCCCGGGTCGTAGGGCAGTTCGGCGACGCGCTCCTCGTCGTTGAAGCGGTAGCCGACGCGGTAGACCGACTGGCTGTGCGCGGTCTGCAGCCGCGTGCCGCACTGCTGGTCGCGCAGAAAGACCTCCACCGGGATGTCGTCGTCGGGCCCATTGGGTGGTTCGGGCGGCACGGCGGGCGGGAACACCATGTCCCACAGCGCCTTGCCGGCCAGTGCGCCGCCTATCATGCCGGCGGCGGTGATGGCGGGTTTGTGCTTGCCGAGCTTGTCGCCGATGGCACCGCCCACGACGGCACCGGTCACGCCGCCCGGGCCCAGCACAAAGCCGGCACCGGCGCTGCCGACGATGACCGGCACGGCCCAGCGTTTGTAGACGGCGGCCGTGGCATGGCGCTTGAGCAGGAAACCGCCCGTGAAGCCGCCCATGGCCGCGCCTACCAGGGGCACGGCGTTGCGCAGCAGCCAGGGTTTGGCGTTGTTCTGGCGCACCAGGTATTGGCGTTCGGGAATCAGCACCTGCCAGCAGCTTTGCTCGACGCTGCGGGTGCTTGCCAGCGTGGCGTAGGCGTACAGCACGGGCGCCACCACGGGCGGAGGCGGGGCCTCGAGATCGGCCACGGGGGCGGCTGCGGTGTCCTGGCCCAGGGCGGGCAATGCCGGCAGCGCCAGCGCGATGCAGATAAGCCCCGGGTAAATTGCCGCTCCAATTTGCATGGCTTATTATCTTCATTCCCGAATGAATTCACCAAAATTACCTTTAATTACGAGCAGGCAAAACTTGGTTGAACAAAGGTTTCATGGGGTGTGGGCATGGCGGGTGGCCGGCGCCTGCCTGGCCGCGGCCGCGCTGGCGGCACTGGGCGGCTGCGCCACGGCCAATTCCATGATGGGCGGCAACACGCGCAAGGAAGCCGTGGCCGAAATCGCCTGGAGTTTCGCGCGCAACGCCATCCTGGTGGAAGTCGAGGCCGACAACCGGCTCAATGAATACAGTGGTGAAGCGCATACGCTGGTACTCGGTGTTTACCAGATGGAAGACTCCGCGGCCTTCTATAAATTGATCGCGGACGCGGCGCTGGTGGGAAAATCGCTGGAAACCGGCAAGGGCGGCGAGGGGTTTGTGCATTTCGCGCGCTACGTCGTGACGCCGGGCCAGCACAGCATCCTGCAGCTGGACCGGGCGCAGAAGGCCAAATTTGTGGGCATCGCGGCCGGGTATTACCAGATGGATGCGGCCCGCAGCGCGCGCCTGTTCGAGGTGCCGCTGACGATAGAGAGCGAGGGAATGGTCAGCACTACCTACAAGGCCGCGCCGGCGACCCTGGCGCTGCGCCTGAACTTCGGGCCGGATGAGCTGCTCAATGCCGAGCGGCTGAACCGGGACCCGGCGGGGACAAAAGCCAGCGAAGCGGTTCCGCTCGATGGCGGGGGCCGGGAGATCAAGCTGACGCCGGACACGCTCAAGGATGTGATGAACGCCAACAGCGCGGTGAAGAAACTGGACAAATAAGGACAGCAGGCAGCACATGGAAGAAAAACAAGGCATTTACTGGCACCAGGGCATGTTCCTGCAGTCCCAGCATTTCCAGATGGCTGACCTGCACAACCAGTTCCAGCACAAGCCCATGCAGGAGTCGGGCCTTCCGCATTTCTGGGGCGTGGGCGAACTTGAGCTGGTCGCCGCGGCGGCCGGCAACCGCACGGTGGAAGTGCAGGCCGCGCGCCTGCTGTTCCAGGACCGCACTTATATAGAGTACCCGGGCAATGCCGTCATCAAGGCCAGGCCTTTCGACGTGGACTGGGTGGAGGGCGACAAGCCCTTCACGGTCTACCTGGGCCTGAAAAAACTCAGCGCCACCGAAAACAATGTGACCATCGCGGCCGACCTGACGGCCGCCGGCGGCGCCGCGACGCGCTACGCCACGCTGGCCAACCCGCCCGAGGTCGCCGACCTGTATTCGGACGGCCCGGCGGCCCAGGTGCGCACGCTGCTGCATGTGGTCAAGGTGTTTTTCGAGGGCGAGATCGACAAGCTGCAGGACTACAGCCTGATCCCCATCGCGCGCCTGGTGCGCGACGGCGACGCCATCAAGCTGTCCGAAAGCTTCATCCCGCCCTGCTACGCGATCTCCGGCTCCAACGTGCTGCTGCGCCTGGTCAAGGACATCCGTGACGAGCTGACCGGGCGCGCCCGCCAGCTGCAGGAGTACAAAAGCCCGCGCGAGATGCAAAAGGCCGAGTTCGACGCGAGCTACATGGTGTTCCTGCTGGCCCTGCGTTCGCTGAACCGCGCCAGCCCCTACCTGTTCCACCTGACCGAGACACGCCAGGTCCATCCCTGGCTGGCCTACGGCGCCATGCGCCAGCTGATCGGCGAGCTGAGCTCGTTTTCCGAGCGCTTCAACATGCTGGGCGAGGCCGAGGACGGCACGCCGGGCCTGCCGCCCTACGACCACGCCGACCTCGGCAAGTGTTTCGACCGCGTGCGCACCATGGTCAGCCACCTGCTCAATGAAATCACCGTGGGGCCGGAGTTCCTGGCCATCCTGCAGCCCCAGGGCGACTACCACGTGGGCCAGCTGCCGCGTAATTTCTTCGGCCAGCGCAACCGCTTCTACCTGGTGATACGCACCGAAAAAGACATGGAATGGGTGGTGGACGCGGTGCAGCGCGACGCGCGCCTGGCCGCCACCGACGAGATGCCGGGCCTGATCGCGCACGCGCTGCCGGGGCTGGAGCTGATCCACATGGCGGCCGCGCCGCAGGGCCTGCCGCGCCGCTCATACTCCTACTATTTCCGCATCGAGCAGATGAGCCAGCAGTGGGAGATGGTGGAGCGCGAGGGCTCCGTCGCGCTGTACTGGATGGATGCGCCGGCCGACCTCAAGGCCGAAATTGTTGTGTTGCGGAGATAACGCGTGCGCCTTGTTGACTGTTTCATCCCCTTCATGGCCTATGTGCGCCACTTCCAGGGCCAGCCCTCGGCAAGCGCGGCATCGGTCAAGGACCAGCTCGACAGCCTGCTTTCCGACGCCCGCCGCAAGGCCCAGGAAGCCGGCATTGCCGAGGCCGACACGATGAGCGGCATGTTCGCCGTGGCCGCCTGGGCCGACGAGCTCCTGCTGGCCACCGCCTGGCCGGGTGCCGAGGAATGGAAGCGCCTGCTGCTGCAAAAACGCTATTTCAACGTGTCCAGCGCCGGGGTCGAATTTTTCACCCGCCTGGAGGCCCTGGGCCCGCAGCAGCTGGCGGTGCGCGAGGTGTATTTCTTTTGCCTGGCCATGGGCTTTGCCGGGCGCTACGGCCATGACCGCAATCCCAAGACCCTGGAAGACATCAAGCAGGCCAGCCTGGCGCAGCTGGTGCAAGGCGACGGCCTCTACGGGGATTCGGGCAAGGTGCTGTTTCCGCAGGCCTATGCCAGCGTGGGGCGCAAGGGCGGCAAGCAGCCGGGCGAGGGCCGCTGGCGCTGGCGCGTCTCCTCGCTCACGCTCAGCGTGCTGCTGGCGCCGCTGGCCGTGCTGGCCGTGCTCTACGGCATCTATCACCTGATCATCTGGCAGACGGCCAGCTCCATCATGGCGCAGATCAAATGAAGGCGCTGGGTAGCATCGTCCTCTGGCTGCTGGCCCTCACGGTGCTGGCGCTGCTGAGCTGGGGCCTGGCCCTTTACATGGAGTGGCCGCTGTGGGCGGCCGTGGCCGTGTTCTTCGGGGTGCTGGGGCTGTACCTGCTGGTGCGCTTCATCATCCGCCTGGTGCAGGTGTATCGCTCGCGCAGCCGCATGGCGCAGCTGTCATCGGCCGGCCAGGACAAGGTGGCCAAGCAGGCGTCGCCGCGCGCGGTGCTGATCCGCAAATGGAAGACGGCAGCCGCCACGCTGCGCGCGTCCAGCCTCAAGCGCTTCGGCAACCCGCTTTATGTGCTGCCCTGGTACATGGTGGTGGGCCGCTCCGGCACCGGCAAGACCACGGCGCTGACGCGCACGCGCCTGTCCTCCTCGATCCAGAAGGTCAGCCAGAGCGCGCGCATCGAGCAGACCTCGAACTACGACTGGTGGTATTTCGACCGCGCCGTGGTCATCGACTGCGCCGGGCGCTACGTGGAGGCGGCCGACCTCGAGCAGGACCGCAGCGAATGGGAGCTGGGCCTGGACCTGCTGGCCAAGTACCGCGGCAAGGAAGGGCTCAACGGCCTGGTGCTGGCCATCAGCACCGAGCGCCTGTCCCATCCCGACAAGGACGCGCTGCTGGAAGAAGGCCGCGTGGTGCGCGAGCGCATCGAGCAGCTGATACGCCTGTTCGGCAAGCGTTTCCCGGTCTATGTGATGGTCACGCAGTGCGACCGCATTTACGGCATGGAAGAGTGGGCCCGCCAGCTCAGCGAAAACTCGCTGGAGCAGGCCATGGGCTACCTGGCCGAGCCGGATGGCGGCGAGCCCGGCGAGAACCAGTTCCTCGACAAGGCCTTCGGCAACATCCATGAGCGGCTGCAGGTGCTGCGTACCGTGCTGGTGGCGCGCGGCACCCCGGTCGCGCCCGAACTGCTGATGTTTCCCAACGAGCTGGGCCAGCTCAAGCCCGGCCTGGAAGTGTTCCTGCGCGCCTGCTTCGGCGACAGCGCCTACCTTGAGACGCCTTTCCTGCGCGGCCTGTTCTTCAGCAGCGGCCTGCAGCAGGGCGGCGCCGTCTCCAGCCTGCTGGGCCAGGTGCTGCCGCCGGTGCCGCCGCACCCCAGCGCCAACGCCGGGCTGTTCCTGCATGATTTTTTCGGGCGGGTACTGCCGCAGGACCGCAGCATTTCGCTGCCGGCCTCGCTGCGCAACCCCTGGCGCACCGCCACGCAGAACCTCGGCATGCTGGCCTGGGTGCTGCTCAGCGTCGCGGCGGCGATCTTCATCACCATCGGTTTCCTGGACAACATGCAGACGCTGTCGCTGCTGCAGGAGAAAGACCGCCTGAGCATACGTTTTACCGGCAACCTGGACGAGGACGCGACCACGCTGGAGCGCCTGAGCGACACCATTTCCCTGGTTGAGCGGCGCAACGACAGCTGGAAAAGCCAGTGGATGGTGGAAACCACCAACATGGACGACCTCGAGGACCGCCTCAAAAGCAGCTACACCGGCAATTTCCGCCGCTACATCCTGCCGACCACCGACGCCAACTACCAGGAAGACTCGGAGCGCATCCTCAAGGACGACCCGAACCACGAGTTCGCGCGCATGATGCGCAACCTGGTGCGCTACATCAACCTGCTGCAGGCGCACGAGCGCGGCGCCGACCGCCAGACGCTGCTCGCCATGCCGCAGCGCCAGCACATCTCGCGCTACACCCCCGAGCTCTACACGCGCCTGAACGACCTCTACATCTCCAACATCGCCTGGTCGGCGCCCACCGACCCCTATGTGCCGGTGCGCCTGCGTTATGAGCAGCAGCTGCTCAACCGCCTGGCTTTCCACGACCCCAACCTCAGCTGGCTGGCCGACCTGCCCGACACCAACCCGCTGCACAAGCCCGTCACGGTGCAGGATTTCTGGGTCGGCACCAGCCAGGCCCGCGCGCCCGCGGCCGGGCAGGCGCTGCCCGTGGTGTCCGCGGCCTTCACCAGCCCGGGCAAGAAGGAAATCGACAGCTTCCTCGCGGAGATGGAAAAAAGCATAGACGACGGCCCCAAGTTCCTCGCGCAGCGCGGCGCCTTCGAAGCCTGGTACAAGGAAAACCGCATCCAGGCCTGGCAGAAGTTCGCCACCGGTTTTTCAGGCACCGAACGCACGCTGTCGGGCGAGGCCGAATGGCGCGCCGCCATGGGCCTGATCACCAGCGCGCGCAGCCCTTACTTCCGCGTGATGGACAGGCTCAATGAAGAGTTCGGCGACCTTCCCGCCGCCCAGCTGCCGAGCTGGCTGCGGCTGTCGCGCGAACTGGCCGAACTGCGCCGGCAGGCCGCGCGCTCCGGCACCGCGGGCGAGGCGCTCAATGTGGTGGGGGCCATCAACAACGTGGGCGGCAAGGCCATGAAGGAAGTCCTGGGCGGCGCGCCCAAGCTGGGCCAGGACACCCTCAAGAACAACCTGGACGCGGCGGCCACGCTGCAGAAGTTCTTCAAGGACCTCAACGCCGTGGCCACCGACGTGGTGGTGGGGCCGGCCAAGGCCTACCAGGCGGCGGTGGATTTCCACGGCTTTTCCACCGACCCGGCCGTCAAGGCCTCGGCCCTGCAGTCCACGGCCGACAGCCTGGTCCAGCTGCGCAGGCAGGTGGGCTACAACAGCCCCAGCGATGAAATCGTCTGGCAGCTCATGGGCGGGCCGCTGCGCTTCGTGCTGGCCTACACCGAGGAGCAGGCCTCCTGCAGCCTGCAGAGCGAATGGGCCTCCAAGGTGGACTGGCCGCTGCAGACCGCGCCCAACATGGCGGCCATGGTGGACCAGCTTTACGGCGCCAAGGGCACCGTCTGGGCCTTTGCCGACGGCCCGGCCAAGCCCTTTTTGCAGCGCGACGCGAACCGCTTCGCCATCGTGCAGACCCTGGGCTACAGCGTGCCCTTCACGCGCCAGTTCCTGCCCATGCTCAACGACGCGGCGGGCAAGCGCGTCGAGCAACTGGTGACGCAGCAGCGCGCCGAACTGCAGGACCAGACCGACAAGCTCGCGGTGCAGAAGGAGCAGCTGCAGGCCCAGCAGGCCATGGCCCAGATCGACCGCGCACTGGCCGACATCAAGCAGAAGGTCGAGGCCATCAAGGCCCAGGCCCAGCAGCTCACCATCACCGCGCAGCCCACCAGCGTCAACCCCGGCGCCAAGGCCAAGCCCTTTGTGACGGTGCTGGCCATCCAGTGCGCGTCTGGCGCGCGCGTGCTCAACAACTACAACTTCCCGGTCAGCGACAGCTTCCCGCTGGGTGATCGCCAGTGCGGCGACGTCACGCTGCAGATCAAGATCGAGGACGTGGTGCTCACCAAGAAATACCCCGGCTCCAGCGGCGTTGTGCGTTTCCTGCAGGACTTCCGCGACGGCGCGCGCCAGTTCAACGTCGACGAGTTCCCGGCGGCGCGCGCGCGGCTGGACGCCCTGGGCGTGCGCCAGGTCGGCCTACGCTACAACTTCGAGGGCCAGGACGCCATCCTCAAGGCGGCGCAGCAACTCGAGCAGCTCGAGCGCCAGGAAAAAGACAAGACGGCCGAGAAGCAGCGCCTGCAGGACGCCCAGTTCGCGCGCGAGGAGCGCGGCATCCAGGCCAAACTCTCCAACGCCACGGCAGTGCCGGCCATAGAAGTCTCGCTGCCCAAGCAGATCGGCGTGTGCTGGGATACCCGCATGACACCGCACAAGCCGCAGGACACCCAGGCCTTGTTCAAGGAACTGGCCGCGGCGCAGCTGCAGCA
This sequence comes from Polaromonas sp. P4_F6, assembly GCF_056401275.1. Lineage (NCBI taxonomy): Bacteria > Pseudomonadati > Pseudomonadota > Betaproteobacteria > Burkholderiales > Comamonadaceae > Polaromonas > Polaromonas sp. P4_F6. Next base: position 363,799 of record NZ_JBFUJQ010000004.1, read on the forward strand.
GGGCGCGCCGGCGGCATCAACGCCACCGGCCACCCCCGCCCGCTAAGAGGGGGGGACGACAGCCGGTCGGAGCTCCCCCGGCGTCGTTTTTTTTCTCAATGCCAATTAGCCGCCAGTACAGGCGCGAGCGCGGTTTGCTGCGAAGCCGACAAGCTTGTCTGGCCCATGGGCGGCGGTGTGAAGGCGGCCATGGCCTGCACCAGCGCGTCAACCCGTGTGTCCTGCAGGGTCTTGCCGTCGCCGCTCTTGATCTGTTCGACGTGGTATGGGTTACCCGCATACCAGTTCTGCACCGTGTACTGGTCGGCTGTGCCTATGATGCTGACCTGTAGGTCGGTGCCGGATTTACCAAACCACAGCTGGTTAGCATTGATGCCTGCGCCGAAAGACAGCACATCTGTGACGCCCGGTGTTGCATCATTCTCGACAACACGGTCCTGCCCCATGCCGCGATAAGCCTGGTAGGTATCGCCACCCGCACCGCCCGCCAGGGTGTTGTTGCCGGCATTGCCGACCAACACGTTGGCTTGGGCGTTACCGGTGCCGCTGGCATTCAGGTTGCCCAGCAGCGTGAGGTTTTCTACATTAGCGGTCAGAGAGTAGTTGGCCAGGTAGCTCTGCACCGTGTCTGTACCTTCGCCAGCGTTTTCCAGTACCACGTCGCCCGCATCGTCCACCATAAAAATGTCGTTGCCCGTACCGCCCGCCATGGCATCGGCACCCTCGCCGAACACCGCCGGGGCGGCAACGGAGGCATCCGTGCGCTGGCCAGGGTTCAGCACCGCGGCCGTGCCGGCTTTGATGGCGTTGGACAGTGCATAGTTCTGAATGAAGCCGTCGCTGAAGTACACGTTGTCGAGCTGGACAGCCGTGCCACCGCTGAGCTTGACCACCTCCGCCTGACCGGTGGGCAAACCGCTTTGGCGCGTCAGCGTGATCGTGTTGCCCGCATACGCCGCCGCATAGTCGCCAAGGCGGCCTGTGAGGTAAATTTCATCAACGCCACCGCCCAAACCCGTGGCATCCACACTGCTGCCGGCCGTCACATAGACCTTGTCAACGGAAGTTGAACCCAAAATCTGCAGGGTCTGGCCCACATGGCCAGAAGGGAGCCAGCCACCCGACATGGTCATCTCCACCACTTGGTCTCCCACGGTGGATCGAGCCACCATGCCGTTTCCGGTGTTGATGACATACAACTTGTTTATCTCCGGACTGTGGCTATCCATCACATCATCACCAGCGCCTCCCGTCAGCGTGTCATTGCCCCAGCCGCCACGGAGCGTGTTGTTGCCGCTGTTGCCGGTGAGCGTGTTGTTCAGGGTGTTGCCCGCGCCGTTGAGCCCGGCTGCACCGGTCAGGGTCAGGTTCTCGACATTGGTGCTCAGTGTGTAGCTGATGCTGGACCGCACGGTGTCCATGCCTTCTGCGACGTTCTCTACCACCACGTCGCCCGCGTCATCCACAAAATATTGGTCATCGCCCAGGCCGCCCACCAGCCGGTCGGCACCCTGGCTCAGCAGCGGAATGCTGGCGGGCCAGGCTTGCGTTCTGCCCGTGAGCCAGCCTTGCTGTATCGGGTGAAACAGCGCGGTGCCTGCATTCATATCAATATCAGCCAGGCGCGTGTCGGCGAAAACGTTGAGCCCAATGCTGCCATCGGCAAAGTACAGGCGGACATTCCCATCGGACACAAGCGCCATGGCAGACTCGCTTTGCCCTGCGGACAGGCCCGCAATGCGGGTGAAGGTGTAGACACCCGATTCCTGGTTAATCGCCTGGCTGTAGTCGGCCAGCTTCCCGCTCAGGTAGATGCGGCTTCCGCTCGCATATATCTGGCTGCCATCCATGCGGCTACCCGAGGTGACATAGACCGTGACCAGATTGCCGCCGCTCTGAACCTTCAAGGACTGGCCCGCCGATACGGAAGGAACAATGCCATCGCTGAGCGCAAACGCGGTGACGGCACCAGTCCCGTCCACGGCGTATCTTGCGGCAGCGGCCCCCGTCACATACACAGTCGCCGAGACACCGGCAGTTGTGACAGGGCCATCAAGCACATCATCGCCAAGTCCGCCTATCAGGGTGTCCGCGCCGTAGCCACCTATCAGCACATTGCTGGCGCTGTTGCCGGTAAGTAGGTTGTCCAGCGAATTACCTGTGCCGCCAATGGTGGCTGTGCCCGCCAGGGTCAGGTTCTCGACGTTGGCTGTCAGGGTGTAGTCCATGGCACTGCTGACAGTGTCCAGGCCCTCGTTGGCGTTCTCAACCACCACGTCGCCCGCGTGATTGACGGTATAAGCGTCGTCACCGGCCAGGCCTTCCAGCCTGTCGGCGCCCACGGTGCCGGCCAGGGTGTCCGCGCCGGCCGTGCCGACCATGCGGTTGACGGCCGCCGTAGCCGCGCTGGTTACGCTCTCCGTGGCGCCAAAGCCATCGATGTAGCTGATGGCCGCACGCACCCTTTGCCCGGCCAGGGCCGGCGTGAGGGTCAAGCTGCTGCCGGTCGCGCCGCTGATAGCACTCCAGTTAGCCCCGTCTGTGGAGCTTTGCCATTGGTAGCCCAGCGCGCCCAGTCCATCAGCATCGGCCAGAGTGCTCGCGGCGCTCAGGGTGTCGCCTTGCTGGACAGTCGTCACGCCATCAACGGACAAGCCGCCACGCAACAGGCTGACGGTTCCGGTGGGGGCATCGTTGACATTCGCCACCGTCCCCGTGGCCGCGCTCATGACGGCTTCGGCCGTGCCCAAGCCATCGGTATACGCGGCCCTGACGCTGAGGGTCTTGCCGACCTGGGCTTGCATGAGCGTCAGGGAAGCCGCCGTGGCGCCGGCAATCGCTGTGCCATTGGCAAACCACTGGTACGCCACAGCGCCCAGGCCGTCGATGTCCGCGAGTGTGTGGGCCGCACTCAAGACGTCGCCTTGCTTAAGGGCGGTGGCGGTCGTGACGGTTGCGCCGGCCCGCAGCACGCTGACCGTTCCCGTGGGCGCATCGTTGACATTGGCCACCGACGCGGTGGATGCGCTGGCTACACTTTCGGCCGTGCCCTGCAAATCAGTGTAGTTGGCCTTGACGCTGATGGCTTTGCCAACATGGGCTTGCGTCAGCATCAGCGTAGAGCCGGTGGCGCCGGTGATTACCGTGCCGCCCGCCAGCCATTGATAGCTGACCGCCCCCAGGCCATCCACATCGGCCAAGGTGTTGGCTGCTGTCAAGGTCTGGTTCTGGGTAGGCGTGCCACTGATGGTCACCGTTCCGGTGGGCGCGTCATTGACCGCCGTGACGGCTACTTTGGCCTGGATGGCCGTCGCGGACTCCGCACCGCCGTTGTCCTTGGCTACAGCCGTAAAGGCATTGAGCGTGCCATTGGCGTTCAGCGCCGGCGTCCAGTAGGCGTTGCGCGTCGCGTCCACGGTGTTGTTGGTGCTGGCATTCCAGGCCGCGGCCGTGGCGGCCGTAGCCCCTATGCGCAGGCCGCCGCTGCTCACGGCCTTGATGACAAAGGCGCTTACTGTGCCGTCAATGTCGGCCCCGTTGCCCTGGGCCTGCAACTGAGCCAGTGTGATTTGCGCCTCGTTGTCTTCGTTGACCTTCGTGCTGTTAACGTAGTTCAGCGAGTTGGGGCCAGCAGCTTGCGCAACCTGCACTCCAATCAGGTTGACAAACTGCGCGGGAGTACTGCCGGTACTCCAGATGTCTTGCGCGACCTGACTCACACGCGGCGCGCCAGTGCTGTTGTTGCCATCACCGCTCCCATTCCCACCCATCTGCTGCTCGGGCATGGACGAAAGCCGGCGAATTTCGGGACCGATGTAAGTAGAAAATTCGACTCTGTTGCCCACTTTGGACAAATAAGACACCGAACCGTCGAGGTTGACGAGTGCAGCACTGCCGTTGGGAGTGATATACCAGTCGCTCGCAGAAACCTTCTGCACAGTACCGTCGGGCAAAGTGAATTGACCATTGCCCTGGCTGTCGAATTTTCCGATAGCACGGGTGACGGCGTCGTAATAAGTTTTGGCGTTGGTCGCCGGATCGGTGATGACGACAACGCTGGGATTGCGGTCAGAAGCGTTGGTTTTGAATGTCTCGATCTTTGCGCCGGGTGGCATCCAGGCAATGATTGGATTGGCATCGCCCAATCCTTGCGTGTAGAGCACCTGCGCGCCCCCACCCGAGTTGGAGCGACCTAGGTACAAGCCGGAAGTAATCTCCGTGACGATCCGGTAGCCTGGCATCACCGCCCCGCCCGGGGCAGGCGCAATGCCCGGAGCGCTGATAGTCACGGTGCTATTGCCGGGCTTGATGATGACCAGGCTGCCATCGGCACGCATGTCAAAACGGCTACCTGCCGGAATAGCCTCCTGCGTGAAATTGGCACTGGTAGTGCCCTGACGATAGAGATTTCCGGAGCCCGTGACGGGATCAAAGTACAGGTTGATGCGGCCCCCGTTGCCGTTATCGGGATAGCCATTGGCCTGCAGGAAAGCGATCACCCGGGCCCGCCAAACTTCGGGCGCCTGGGTGAACAGGCCGTGACCGCTTTCGCCATTGGGCGGAAACAGGACGTATTCGCCGACGCCGCCCGCGGCCTTGAAAGCGTCAAACCATTGCTTGGGAAACTTGGGACCGAAAAACATGTCGTTTTCGGTGTAAACCCACAATGTGGGAATACGGGCGGTTTTGCCGTAGGTGGCAAACATGCGTTCCAGCAAGGGGGTAGCGCAGGGGTTTTGCGGCATGGTGGCGGGGTTGCCGCCACCGCCGCCCGCGAAGTTAACGATGGCCTGCACGCCGCTAGGGTTCATGGCCGCTACGGTAATGGCGGTGGCGCCGCCCATGGACTGCCCCATGACGACGGCGCGGTCCTTGGCCGTATCAGGCCGCTGGCGCATGAATTCAAGTAACTGCACGGTTTGCTGGGCCGCGGCGGCGTAGCCTGGAGGATAGTTTTTACGGCCGCAAGGGCCGGTGTCTTCCACATCCTCGCCGCCACTGTCACCGTAACCTACGCGGGTGGGTACGGCCACCATGAAGCCCAGCCGGGCAAACCAGCGGGAGTTGGCGGAGGTCCTGACCCGTCCCATGGCGGCGCGTTTTTCGGGCTCGGGTGCGCGGCCATGGTTCAGGACCAGCACTGGATAGGGCTTGGGCGCGGCGTCATCGAAGTACACCGTGACCACGATGTCCTGCGCAATGGCCTTGCCGTAAGCGTCGGTGACCTTGACGGGAACTTTGGTGACCTCTTCGACCACCTTGGCGCTTGCAGGGCCGGCACAGAACAGCATCGCCACAAGCAGCGCGTAGGCAGCGCCATTTTTTACGGCGGTAAATAAAAAAGAAAAGTGACGCATAGAAATCTCCCCGAGTTTTTTTGCAGGTTTACTGTTCGCTCAAAGCCAGGGGCCGCTCCCGCGTCCAGCGGTTGGCCGACAAGGAAAAACTCATCGCACGCACATGGTGAAACCACCCGGCCGGCAGAAACAGCATCTCGCCAGCCTGGAGCACACATTCAATCGGCCGCGCCTGCTTCGCCAGCGGAAATGCCGAATAGTCGGGCGCCTCGGGGTCAAACGAGGAAGCGAACAAGGCCGGATTGGCTTCGCGGAGGTACAGGAATTGAGCGTGGTGCGGCGGATAAAGAAGAAAGCGCTTTTGCCCCCAGACCTGCGCAAACAGGTTGTCGTCGTAATCGCAGTGCAAGGGGGTAACCGTGCCTTCAGGGCCAAGCCAGATACGGGGCTTGTCCCATTTCTGGAAATAGTCGGGCCATTGGCACAAGGCGGTGAGTTCGGGCAGCACCTGGTTGCCCAGGTAGGGCGGCAAGCCGCCGTCATCCCCTTGGGCAATCAGCTGGAAGTAGCCGGCCAGGGTCATGTCCCTGCGTTGCCGCTGCGGCGTAAAGGCCGTCTCCACATAGTCAGCCACCCGCGCCTGTACCCGCAACGCCGCAAACTGCTCCTGCAAGGCCTGCGGCGTAAGCGCCGCCAGCGGCCACTGTTTGACAATGCCTTTCAAGATAAAGGGCTGGCCCGCCTTGGCCATCGCCACAAAGGCCGCCGAACCCAGTGTGTCGACCTCGGGAACGCTGGTGACCTCGGCAGCCCTGTGGGAGGCTTCAATCACCTGCTCCCGGATTCGCGCCAGGGTTTTGGCATTGCGCGGGCCGGAATTGGGATTGGCGTTCTCTGCCAAGGTTGGCTTGGAAGCCTTCGCTACTGGCCCGGGCACCGGATTTGGCGCCGGCACCGGCGCCGCCAGTGTTTCCAGCGACAGCCTGTGAATCGCCTTGCTGATCATCTCAATTTCGGCGAAAGAGTTCACCGTGGCGATCCTGGCAAGAATGGCGTCCTTGAGCTGTTCGGTATCGAGCAGCACCCTGGCGGCTTCATCCATCTCGGCCAAAACCTCGGTGGCAGCCTGGGCCAGGGTTTGGCCGCGCCCGGCCGCATGGCTGATCAGCACGGCTGCGTCGATGTTTTGCGGCATCTGCCCGCCGTGCGCCAGCACTTCCTGCGCAATGCGCCCCTTGTGCTTGAGCACCATGTCGTCCAGCAGATAGTCGGAGACATATTCGCGCCGCAGGGTATTGATTTTCAGGCGCAGCTGCACGCCCAGCCTGAGCCTTTCCTGCTCAAGCTGCTCCGGTACCGGCTGCGCCGCGAATTGCCGCGGCGTGGTGTGCTCCGGCTTGGCCTTGAATTTCTCATCGGTCTGGGGTGCAATCTCATTCATCAGGCGATGGCGTACGGCCATGAGTTCTTCCTGATCGGTGGCGGCATCAATGGCGACGGCCATCGCGTCTCGCAGCACTTCGGTTTCGAGCAGCACACGCATTTCGTCCCTGTACGCATCAACGGTGCGTCTGGCCATGGCCTGCAGGCTGATTCCCCGCGCAGCGGCGCTGGCGGGTAGAAGTTCCCAGCCCTGTATCTCATCAGCCGCACCGCCCGATTCACCGGGCTTGCAACTCAATATCGCCCTGGCCTCCTCAAGCCTGCGCGTACGCGTCGCATGACCCATCGCGGAGCGGGGCATCAGGGGTTTGCGCAGAACATCAATTTTGTCGCGCAGCAGCTTGTGCAATGCCTCCTTGTTGCTGGACAGCAGCGCCTGTGCCGAGCCGGGCTTTTTGTCTTCGCGGGCATCGGTAAATTCCATGCCGTTAAAGCGCCAGCCCCAGCAATTGCGCAGGCTGATGCCCTTGGGCAGTTCACCCTGGTAAGGGCTGACGTAGTACCAGTCGCCTTCGGTGGGTGGTGTGTAGTTGGGGTCGTCGGTGAAATAGACCACCCGATGGGACTTGACCTGGCTGACGACGAACCAGGTTGTTGCTGCAGCATCGGCCGCCGTTGTGTCAACGAGTTGGAGATGAGAGGTCATAGGGTGGCTTCCGTAAGGCATTGGGGGGTTGTGCGCGAGGGCCTGGCTTTTGGGTCGGTCGTGGCCTCGGCATAGTGGGCATGGATGTCAAAGGTCAGCAGCCCTGATGACGAGCTGGCCGCTACCAGCACGGCTTTTCCCGACGCGTCTACGGCGATGGCCGGTGGCTGGTGATAGCTGCCGGGAATGCGGCCCTCCCAGACCTTGATTTCCCGGGCCGGGTCAAACACCGCCAGATGACCCTGGCGAGACAGCACCACCAGGTAGTTGCCGCAGCGCACGGGCTGCCAGCACCCCGGGCTGCGCAATCGGCTGAGCCAGCGCGTGGCGCCTGATTCAAGGTCCAAGGCCATGAAATGCCATTTCCCGTCCATCACAAACACAGCTTGGTCGTCGGCCACGAGGAACTGGTGCCATAGGCCTTGGCCATAGCGGCGAGTCCAGATCACTTCGCCCGTGGCTGTATCCAGGCAATGCAAGCGACCGCGCTCGGTGGCGACATAGAGGCGGCTCTTTCCTTGAACCGCGGCGACCAGTGCTTGCCCTCTCACCAGGCCCTCGGTCTTGAAGCGCCACTTCACGCTACCTGAGTCCGCATCCAAGGCCAACAGGCTTTCGTCATTGCAGGGAGCCACCACCAGGCCGGTAGCCGCGCAATAAGCCGCGCTTCCCGGCGGCCACCAGGCATGCCTGTGTTTCCACAACAGGCGGCCTGTCGCGAGGTCCAGGCACTGAAGATGGCCGCAAGGCTGGCCGCCATTCCACTGCTCGGTGTTGATGAAGACCCGGCCGCCTGCTTCGTCAATGGCAGGTGTGGCATGGATGCTGGAATCGATTTTCCAGCGCCACTCGATGGCGCCGGTCTGTGCGTTCACCCGGGTTAGGCTGCCGTCGTAGCAGCCGTAGATGAGGCTGCCCTGCACCAGCTGCAGTTTCTGGACAATGCCTTTTTTCGGGCTCTCCAGGCTGGGCACGGACCAGTGAATGTCGCCCGTGTCCAGGTCGTGTTTCCACAGCGTGCTGTGTTCGTCGGCGACAAATACAGCGCCGTCCGCAATGACAGGCGCGCATTTGGTGGGATAGCTCATGTCTCTGTTCAAGCCCACGCGCCACCAGCGCGGAGTTTCGTTCACAAAATCAGGGGCACTGCCTTTCATCAGCGGCGGCACTGCGTCGTGGCAGTCGCGGCTCAGGCCTATGTCGTGGCGCGCGAACAGGCTCACGACGGGGAGCTGCGAGGTGCTGATCTGGCGCGAGCCCAGTGGCTCCCACATGTCGAAGAAGAGCGCCAGGGCCACAATGTCGAGCTTGATTGAGTCGGCCTTGAGCGCTTCGCGCACCAGCGGCAGCGCGGAGCCGGCCTTCATGAAGTCGTCCAGCATCACCGCGCGTTTACCGGCGGCCGAGGCGTGGTCGCCCTCCACCCAGCGTTTCTGGTTGTGCGCCTTGCGCTTGTCGCGCACCATCAGGGTTTGCAGCTCCACACCATCGGCTAGCGCCGCGAGCGCCGTCGAGAACAACAAGGGTGACGCGCCAAAGCCAGGGCCTATGAGCACCTGGGGTGCATAGGGCTTGACCAGTTGCCACATGAGGCGGCCGGCCATCTCGGCGTTCCGGCTTTGCGTCAGCATGCGCCTGAAATCAAACACCAGCTGGTCGCTGAAGTAGATCGCCTTGTCGATGATCTGGCGGCGCAGTAGTTCCCACTCGGGGTATTGCTTGACCAGCGACGGCTTGCTCAGATGCACGGGATACTGCAAGGTGCTACCCATGAGCGATTTCCGAATGGGCATGTGCCAGCGCGAGAAAACGGATGAAGAAAACCCGGCGCGCCGTCGTCCAGCGAAAAGTCAAAACCATAGATCGGCAGCGGTGCCGACTCATCGAAGGCCAGGATCAGTGCGCTGCCCACCGCCAGGATGACGATCACAATAAAAACAATGGCGAGGCAAGTCAGGCGATAGCGGTAAGCTGCCGTTGCGCTGAAACGCGAGACATCGCGGAGGGATTTTTTCATGGCTTTCCTCTTTGAGGTAAAGACTGTTCAAACAAAAGAATGGGTGAGCTGGTGACCAAGCTCCAAGCTCCGCAGGTCTTGGGATCCTCTGTCACCTCGGTGGCGCAACCTGCACTCAGGCCTAGCAAAGCCGGCATCAAAATGCGGCTCAGGCGACGCAAGTTCGCCGTGTTGTGGGGTTCGCCATGCATGGGCTTGACTGACAGTGGTGGACGGGCCGCACGGGCCTGGCGGCCTGGAAAGGGCGGGAGCTTGAAAACGGTTGATGTTTGAGCCATGGCGAGGTTTCTTGTTTCTCGGTTCGCGTGGAGTCAGGTTTGCGAGGCGAAGACGAATCTGTTTTGAGGAGTAGCCCAGGCCGGGAATTTCGGGGCCGCCTTTAAAGCACGGGCCGATTATTCAGACGCCCCTGTGCGCAGGCGCGGGGTTTGTCTGCATGCGGACTTTTTAAGAGGGATTCATGGGCTTTGGTGAATATTCACGCACACGAAAAGCCTGCGAGCGGCCCAACAAATGAGTGTCAATGCACACAGACTTGTCACCAAACCAGTGTCAATGTGCACACACCTTTCGCCGGACGCTTTCGGGGAGCCGGCTTATTCTTTTGCCTGCCGGAGCCTGAGGCGTCTCATGATCACCCGGGCCTGCGAGATCCCGGGCACCTAGGTGGTGAACAAGCCATGCCCGTTCTCGCCATTGGGCGGAAACAGGACGTATTCACCGACGCCGAACTGGCGGCCGGTTTTCCGTTCGTGTGTGTCCTCATCGCTCCCCTTCGCTACAGAAACCTCCCGTCGCTTTGCCTGCTGAGCAAAGCTCGTGGCGGTCGCTTGATGGGGAGGTGTTTTGATGTTCCGCCGCTGGCTGCTTGCCATGGGTTGGTTGAGCTTTTTTGGGGCAAGGCTGAACGGTATGCGAGCCTGCGAAGAGGGGCGGGGCGGATTGTCCGTGCGCGGCCAATCTTTGTTGGATTTATCGACGCCGGATCGTTAAAACCGGGAAGTCCGGGCGTGGCTTGCCGCGAAGGGGTTCCGGCGCGCTGAGAGTTGGCAGATCAATTTATCCGCAGATTACGCAGATTTCCACAGATGAAGACAATCGCAGTGCAAGGCCGCGTGATCAGCAAATGGACTCAGACGTGAAGTCCTGAGTACAAATTCTTTGCCTTTAATCTGCGGAAATCTGCGTAATCTGCGTAATCTGCGTAATCTGCGGATATGGCTCTTCTGCTTGCCAGTCTTCAAGTCACCAGCTTGACCGCGGTCGCCGCATCCAAGGCCACAATGCGCGCCAGCAGCGCATCGGCCGCGTCCCGGTCTTCCTCGTTGCGCGTCATCACGCCGTAGGCGACCTGCAGGCCGTCCAGGGCCATGGCCGGGTCCCAGGTGCCCAGCTGGTGGCGGTCTATGGCTTGCACCACGGCTTGCGCAAAGGCCTTGAGGGCCGCGCCGGGGCGGTGCTGCAGCAGCAGCTCGCACAAGCGGATCTGCAGCAGCAGCTGGTCGCGCGCCGTGGGCTGCAGCGCGAGCTGCTCCTGCAGGCAGGCCGCGGCGCTCGCGAGGTCGTCGTTGGCCGCCAGTGCGCGTGCATTGCCGATGGCCGCCGTGACCG